>JADJUW010000002.1:600000-894866 GCA_016716835.1 Myxococcales bacterium
GGACGTCATGCTGTCGATCAGCAACGACTATCGAAAGTGTGTCTCGCCCTTGTGCGGCGGCGTATTCGCCAAGCGCACCAACTACGCCAAGGTCCGCTGCGATGGGGCCTGGCGCAAGGAATGCTATCTCGCCGACCTCGATTTTTCCGCTGCCTCCGTTCCGCCGGGCTACGACCTTCTTTCCGTGCGGCAGGCTGTCGAAAATGGAAACGTCCTGCTTCGTGGCACCATCGTTAAGGCAACGGAAGGCGCCGCCGCCGGCCTCAATGTGCTGCTTGTCAGCGAAGTATGGCTCTCTGCCACCCAGGCCGCTGGCGAGGGTGTGTTCGTTTCCATCACCCCAAGTGGCATCTACTGCATCTCCGCGCCGTGTCCAAATTTTCACGAACGCCGCGTCAACTCGACCCTCAGCGCGACGATCGCGGACATCGATTTTGCGCCAAGCGGCGCGACCGATGAACAAATAGGTGCGGCGATCGGGGAGGCCTTCACCACCGGGCTAATCGTCGTTGGCTATCGTTACACGGTTTATGCCAACGGTGCCTCAGCGAAGGGCCGCACGGCCACGCAGTTTTTTACCCAACTTGAGCCTCCTTGCATGGTCACAGGTTGCAGCAACCAAGTTTGTGCCGATGAGCAGGTGATGACGACCTGCGAGTATCTAGAAGAATATGCGTGCTACGCCGAGGCCGAATGCAAGCGGCAAGAAGATGGCCAGTGCGGGTTTACCCAGACGCCAGACCTAGAGGCGTGTCTTGCGGCGTTTGGCGCTGACCAAAACTAGGGGGCTCACGTCCCGCTCATGCGACTTCGCCACCACGCGCTACACGCCTCAAAAGTTGTCGCGTTGTTGCTTTAAGAACGGCCGATCAATTTGCTCCGCTAACAGCGCGAGGTCGCTTTGGCTCACGCCGCAAGCGGCGAAGTGCGGCTGCCACGTCGCTACGGCGGCGATGACCTGGCGCACCTCGGCGGCGGCGGCATCTTTTTTTAGCGCAAATGCTTGGTACATCGACATGGCGTTGTCGAGCGTGGCGTCGGCTTCGGCGGTGCCCACCCGCATTTGCTGATAGCCGAGCGCCTGCCCCGACGGCAGGACATCGAACGCGGGCGAAAGCTCGTAGTGTTGGGTGGCGGTGACGAGGAGGACGTGATTCTTTTCGTGGTCGTCGGTGTTGTCGATCAAAATGTTAAACACCATGCGGCGAAATAGCTCGCGCATCTGGTCGGCGTAGGCGTCAGCGTTGGCGTCTGCCCGACGTCGCAGCACTTGCGCCAACTCGGGATAGCCAAACCGCTCGCCCGCCGCCCGCAGCGCGACATGCGCCGACAGGGCGTGAACCCGCCCTTGGGGCAGTCGATCGAAGCGCTTCACCGCGACCGCATGGCCATCGGCGAGGCGAATGGCCCTGGTTGTCGCGGTGCGGATGCCTGCCTGCCGCGCCAGCGACATGGCGGCGTGTTCGATCAGCGGCGTATCGACCGCATCGCCATCGGCAAACTTTACAACCCACGGCGCGCCATCGATTTCGACCAACGCCTTGGGTCTCGCGCCGCCCATGGTGACGCCCGGCACGATGAGGCGTTGTTGCGCGGCGGGGATGGGCTCGTTGGCCAACACGCGCTGGACGAGCTGCTCGATGGTGACGATGTCTGCGAAATTTGGCAATGGGCCGAATTTTCGCGGCAGATACGCGGTGGCCGAGGTGGAGACGCCTAAGGCACCAAAGCGGTCATCGCCGGCAAAGTAGAGATACTCCATCAGCGACAGCCGCGAGGGCTTGTCGATAAAACGGATGATGCGCTCGCCCCATCGATCCGGGCGGGCGTCATCGACCGCGCCAGCCGCGGTGTCTTTGTCCTTGGGCATAAACTCGCTGTCCCACAGCGGCAGATCTTCGCTAAGGGCAAAGCCATGCTCGCGCCAGCTCGCGGCGTAGCGCAACGAAACGCCGCGCAGCGATCGCACGACGTTGAGTTCGCCAATGAGCACCGGATGGCGCGGGTCGGCGAGCATCCATAGGTAGAGCGTATCCGCCGGCGTGTAGGCGGTCATTTGGCGACGGCCTTCTGCGCGGTGCGCGCGGATTTGCGTTTAGCTGCGGCGCGAAGGTCGAGTTCGAGGGCGCCGCGATCGGTCGTCGGATCTGCAAGGTCGGGCAATGCGTCGGCGCGGCCAATCATCCACAGCGCGGTGGTCAGGACGCCAACGCTGACGCCTGGGTTGCCCTGCTCTAGGCGAATGAGCGTGGGCACGGAGACCCCAAGACGCCGAGCCCAAAGCCGTTGCGATTCGCGGCGCCGCAAGCGCGCAATCGCGAGATTTTCACCCAACTTTTTGAGCGCCAAGACCGCGCTCGGCGGCATGGTGTCGCTAACGTTGGATGTTTTTGACATAATATATAATTATCATATTTTGATGAATTGATAAACTATATATTATCTGATGGACGATTGAATCGACAAAGCCTGTACCCCTGAATTCGGCGAAGCGAGCAGGTGCGACCGGGGACGTCGATGGCGGCGATTTGCGCGCCTTGCGGACGCCTCGCGATGTTTGGCAATTACGGACTGCGAGTCCATAACTGCCAAACAGTTAATTTGAAAGCGGTATTTTGCATTCGCCGACCTGGCTCGCGCGCAGTCGGGCCTGGGCAATGGGTTACATGTTAATCAGGCAGATTGCCGGACTTGAAGAATTCTTCGCGGTCGGCGGCGCGCAATTCGGAGACGGCATCCATTTGCGGATCGGCGCTCTTGGGGGCCTTGGCGGATTTCATCTTGCCCGCGAGGCGCCACTTGCCATCGACGTGGACGAAGTTGTAGATGTGGAAGCCCATCTTCTTGCCGGGGGCGAGCAGGCGCACCGAGCAAAGTGGAATGGGGTTCTTCATCGCGGCGAGTGCGAAGCCTTGGTAGCCGATGGCGGCAGGGTCGGCGGCGTCGGTGAAGCATTCAACTTTAACCTCGGTCTTGCCGTCGGCTTGTTTTTGCTTGAGTAGGCCCGGGATGGCGGCTACGTCGCCAACTTCGCCCGCTTCGGCGAGGACGAGCGCGCCGTTGGCGTCGCCAAAATTGCCTTTGAACCACGCCTCGGCATTGGGGAGCGCAAGGTCGCTCGGCGAAGCGGTGCCGGCGATTAGGTCTTGCACCAATTGCGTGAGGCCTTCGGTCGAAGCGGGGTAGTCCTTGTTATTGGCTGGCGTGGCAGGCTGCGCCTTTTGTGTGGGCGCTGGCGCCGACGTGTCCGCCGCCTCTTTCTTGCCGCAGCCGGTGAGGGCAACACCAAGGCACAACAGGTAGTTCGTAACGCGAAAGGTTGGTTGGGTCATTTGCGCAAAGCCTAGACGCAACAACGTCCGGGTCACAAGCCAGTTGGGCTACCAAAGCTGCAAAGGGGGCGCTCGCGAACGACAAGGATCTTCCCGCGAAGCGAGCGATCACTCGGCTTTACTAGCCGCGCGGGGCAGCTTACGCTGCGGGCACATGAGCTATTTAGACGTATTTATTTTGCCTGTGCCAAAAAAGAACCTCAAGCGCTACAAGGCGGTCGCGCAATTGGCGTGTGATGTGTGGATGGACCACGGCGCGCTTTCGTATGTTGAGACGGTGGGAGACGATGTACCCGCGGGTAAACTTACCTCGCTGCCGCTGAGCGTTAAACTCAAGAAGAACGAAGCGATCGCTTTGGGGTACGCCGTCTATAAATCGCGCGCGCACCGCGATCAGGTCAGCAAGAAAGTGTTCGCCGATCCGCGCATGCAATTTGACTGGAAGAAAGCGCCTTTTGACGGCCAACGCATGATTTTTGGCGGTTTTGAGCAAATCCTCGGCGCCGTCGCAAAGGCGAAAGCGGCGACCAAAAAGGCCAAGCCGCGCGCCTCCAAGCGTGCTTAGCCGGCGGCCTCACGCGTGCCTGTGAGGGCGTGCGGAACTAGGGCTAGCTTTCGCGGGTGTGCGCAATTTGGCGTAAGCTGGAGCCATGACCACCGTCCTGCCCGTGCTCGCCTACGGCTTTGAAGCGCAATTTCGCATGCGCGACCTTGAGGCCTGTTTTGCGGGGGCGAAGATCCGCCAAACCAAGAGTCAGCTCGTCGCGGAGTACGCCGCTGACAAGTTCGCAGTCGCCTTCGACTTCGGCGCTGTGGTCTTTCTAAATATCAGCGGCGAAGAGCGATCTCGGGTCTTGGCGGAGATACGCGCCAAGGTGGCCACCGATGAACCCCACAACCCGCTTGAAGAAGACTATATCGTGCAGCTCGACCCGACGCTGGCAAGCCATGCGCAGGTTGGCTTTGAACGCGTCATGCTGCGGGCGCTATCGCCTGGCGCAGTCGAGATCATCGCGCGCTTGCTCGCGCAATCCGTCGCCCTAGACTATTACGAAGAAGACTGGCAAGAGATTCAGAAAGCGCTGCACGAGCAAACCGAACACGTCGCGAGCCGCGGTCGGCTGCGCGGGCGCAAGCGCGATTTGACGCGGTTTGTCGCCAGCACCTTGTCGTCGAAGAACCAGATGATCGCGGGCCTGGCGTTGCTCGACAAGCCGGCGGCGACCTGGGAAGACGAAGCGCTCGACGCCTTGTACCGCGCCTTGCGCAGCGAACTAGAGATCGAAGAACGCGCACGCGCGCTGGAGCACAAGCTCAACATCATCCAGGACTCGCTCGAAATCTTCCTCGATATCGAACAAGCCCGTCACTCGCACGTGCTTGAGGTCATCATCATCGCCCTCATTTTGTTTGAGGTGGTGGTAACGCTGGTCGACAAGCTGCTGTAGGACGCCGCACTAGGGTGCGGCTGTGGCTACAGGTGCTCAAGCGACGACGCGAAGCCTTCGAGCCGGCCTTGGATTTGATCCCGCGCGGCGCGGAAACGAGTCAACATTTCTTCGCGCGGGATCGATGCGTCGGGGCTCGCTGGATCTTGAATGGGCCAATGCAGGCGGCGTGCGTCGCCGAGAAAAACCGGACAGACTTCCTCGGCGCAAAGCGTGATCACGGTGTCAACCGTGGCCGGGTCGATGGCGAGCACCGATTTGGAATGGTGCGCCGATAAATCGATGCCGACCTCGCGCATCACCTCGATCGCGTAGGGGTTGACGGTGCTGGGCGCGCTGCCGGCGCTCTGCGCCGCGATGCGTGCGCCAAACAGCTTGCGCGCGAGGCCCTCGGCCATCTGCGAGCGCGCCGAGTTGGCGACGCAAAGAAAGAGAATGGAGTTGGTTGCGTATTCCGGCCATCGTGACCAGCAAGATCGGCGCATCGTGACCACGTGGATCGGACCATCGTGACCGGAGCGCAGCGACGCTGCTTTTAGGGTTGGTTTTGGCCGGTAATTCCCTTTCGTTTGGAGGGTCCCATTCGCACGAGACGGTGGGCGTTGTGGAGGATTCGATCGCAAATGGCATCGGCGGAGGTCGGATCGCCGATGTGGTCGTGCCATGTGGTGACGGGCAGTTGGCTGGTGATGATGGTGGAGCGCGCGCCATAACGGTCGTCGAGGATTTCGACGAGGTCGCGCCGGTCGGCGTCGGTGAGAGGAGCGTGCCCCCAATCATCTAAGACGAGCAGGTCGGCCTTGGCGAAGCGCGCCAAGACGCGGACGTAGGTGCCATCGGCATGCGCCAGCGTGAGCTCTTCGACCAGGCGCGACGCGCGGCGATAGATCGCCCGATAGCCCTTGCGGCACGCGGCGTGGGCGAGCGCGCACGCGAGGTACGTCTTGCCGGTGCCGGTGGCGCCGGTGATGACGACGTTTTGATGCTCGTCAAGCCAGCGACACGTGCCGAGCTGGCGGACGACCGCTTTTTCGAGCCCGCGCCGCGCGGCATAATCGAGGTCTTCCAGGCACGCATGTCCAAGCCGCAGCTTGGCATCTTTGAGATAGCGCGTCAGGCGATTGTTCTCGCGCGCGGTCCACTCGGCGTCGATGAGCAGGCCGAGGCGCTCGTCAAAGGCGAGTTGGCCGATGTCGGGTGCCTGATGTTGGGCTTGCCAGGCGCGCGCCATGGCGTCGAGCCGCAGCTCTTTGAGTTTTTCTAAAGTGGGTTGCATTAGCATGTCGTGATCTCCTCGCTGTAATAGGTTTTGCCGCGGATATGTTCATGGGTGCCGACGCCGGCGGCTGCGGCGACGGAGGGTTGCGCGAGCTTGTCGAGCCCGCACTTAAGTATCGAATCGACATTGCGATAGCTGCGCGCCTTTACCTGCAGCGCGCGGCCGCACGCCGCTTCGAGGCGCGCGTCGCCGTACTTCTTGCCCAGGCGAAAGATGCCGAGGCAGGCGCGAAAGCCTTGCTCGGGATGTCGGCGCTCTTGCAAGATGGCCTGCGCCAGCAGGTGCGTGCTTGGCCCGATGCTGCCCGCCCATTGCAAGATGCGCGAAGGCGTCCACGCGAGATGCCGCTTGTGGCTCTCGGGCATGTGCGCCGGATCCGTGGTGTGGCGCCCGCGGTCCGCGCTGCGGAGATGGCTGGCGACGCGGCGGCGAGCGTGAAAAACCTCGATTGTCATGCCTGTGATGCGTGCTTCGACCTTTTCGCCGACCAGCTGATAGGGCACCGAGTAGTAGTGCCGATCGACGTCGATGTGATAATCGATGTTGACCGTGGAGGTGACAAATTCGCCGTAGGTAAAGGAGGTTGTCGGCAGCGGCCGCAGGGCGGGCGCCTCGATGTGATCAAACATGGCGCGTCGACTTTGGCCATAGACTCGCATCGTCCGCGCGTTGAGGTGGACGAGTAGTTCAGCGATGCGCTCGTTCAGCGCGTCAAGCGTGAAAAAGCGTTGGTGACGCAAGCACGCCAAGATCCATCGCTGCGCCACCTGCACCGCGACCTCGACCTTGGCCTTGTCGCGCGGATGAGCGGGGCGCGCTGGCACCACCGTGGTGCCATAGTGCGTGGCCATGTCCTCGTACGTGCGCTGGATGCGCGGCTCGTAGCGACATGCCGTGGTGACGCCGCTCTTGAGCTGGTCGGGCACGAGCTTAGTCGGCACGCCGCCAAAAAAGGCAAAGGCGCGTTGGTGGCTCGCGATAAAATCGCGGCCTTGTTGTGAGTAGGTCGCCTCGGCGTACGTGTAGCTCGAGGCGCCGAGCACCGCGACGAAGAGCTCGACCGCGCGCGGCTCACCTGTCGCCGAATCAATGAGCGTCGGGCGCCCTCCCGAATAGTCGACAAACATCGCGTCGCCGGCGTGATGCGGCTGCCGCATCGTCAGCTTGCGCTTTGCCAGCCACGCCCGGTAGTAGTCGCAAAACTGCGAGTAGCGATATCCATCCGGATGCTGCTCGAGATATTCGAGGTGCAGCAGCGCCAGCGTCACGCCTTTTTTCTTGCGCTCGGCGTGGACCACGCCAAAGTCAGGCAGCGGCCTGTGATGTCCGCCCGCGAGGGCTTCGCCGGGCGCGGGGGCATAGAGCGCCGCGGTCAGCTCCTCGTCGCTGAGCTGCTGGACGGCGTTCCACGTCAGGCCCGCCGCCTTCGCCTTGGCAAACGCCGTCCACACCTTGCCGCTGCTGAGCGACAACGCGGCTGCCACCGCGCGGTTGCTCAGGCCAAGGACCCATTTCTGTCTCAAGATTTCTCGGGTGATGCGCATAGAGGTTCGTTCCGTCGCCATGACCCCTTTGTAGGGCTTCTGGCAACCAACCTTGGGCTGCGCGCTGGGCTCCGTTTGGCCCCCGTTCCCCGGCCCCTCGGCCGTGGTCACGATGGACCGATCTAGGTGGTCACGATGGACCGATCTAGGTGGTCACGATGGACCGATCTGGGTGGTCACGATGGACCGATCTGGGTGGTCACGATGGACCGATCTGGGTGGTCACGATGCTCCGGCGCACGCAGTTGGTTTGATGGGAGGTGAAAAAACGCCGGCGACCCCACAGGGCGACGTTGACAAGGCCAATGAGCACCGGTACCTCGACCAGCGGCCCGATGACGGCGGCAAATGCGACGCCGCTGTTGATACCAAAGCTCGCGATTGCCACCGCGATGGCGAGCTCGAAGTTGTTAGAGGCGGCGGTGAACGAGAGCGTAGCAGTTTGGGTGTAGTTGGCGCCGGCGCGCCGGCTGGCGAAGAACGTCAGCGCGAACATCAAGAGAAAATAGGCGAGCAAGGGCGCCGCGATTCGCAAGACATCCAAGGGCAGCTGCACGATGGCTTCGCCCTTAAGCGAAAACATGACCACGATGGTAAACAGCAACGACGCCAAGGTGATGGGCCCAAGGCGCGGCAAGAAGCGCGTCTCATACCATCCACGGCCTCGCGCGCGAATCAAGAGCAAGCGCGTGAGGAAGCCCGCCGCAAACGGCACCCCGAGGTAGATGGCGACGCTTTTGGCGATGTCCACGATAGAGATGTCAATGACGGCGCCTTTTAGCCCGAGCCAGGTCGGTAAGAGCGTAACAAAAAAGTAGGCATAGAACGGAAAGAAGAAGACTTGAAACAGTGAGTTGAACGCGACGAGGCCGGCGCAGTATTCGGCGTCGCCTTTCGCCAGTTCGTTCCAAACCAGCACCATCGCGATGCATGGTGAGATGCCGACCAAGATGAGGCCGATCATGTAAGCGGGTTTGTCCGAGAGCATGGTTATGGCCAGCGCGAACATGAGCGACGGTGCGATCACCCAGTTAAACAGCACCGAGAGCCCAAAGATTCGCCGATTGCGGAAGACCTTGCCAAGCTCTTCGTATTTCACCTTGGCCAGCGGCGGGTACATCATGAGGATGAGGCCGATGGCGATAGGCATCGAGGTCGTGCCCACGCTCATGCGGCCCAGCGCCGTCGTGAAGCCGGGGACGAACTTGCCAAGCGCGACGCCTAGGCCCATGGCGAGGAAGATCCACAGCGTCAGGTACCGATCAAGAAAGGACAGCTTGCTGAGCAGGCCGTTGTTGGTGTTCGTCATGATAGGAATCTTCCCTTTTTGGGGCCTGGTGCGCACTTATGTCTGCGCGCCGGGCAAGATGGCCTCGATGGTGCCAGTCAGCTCGCAGGCGGCTGCGAGCGTGTTGGAAATTGTGCCGAACTTGCGAATGTTGCGATGCAGCAGCTCAACGCGTGCGGCCAACTCGTCGGTGACGACGCGCAGGTGATAGCTCACTCGGACGATCCGCGGCGGCGGCTCTTCGCGTTCGGCGAACCTCGACCGAGGCCGATTCGTAGCGAAACGGCAGCATCTGCGCGAAGCGCTCGACGTTTTGAGGATGCAGGCGCAAAGTGACGCGCTGAGGATGTCGGCCGGGCCGGGCAGGTCCTCGACGCGCCCGCGGTGCCATCGAAGGCCACGTCGAGCCCGTGCGCGAGCAGCCGTCCGGCGCCACCCGCGCTCACGCTGCCGCGCGCGGCATAGCGTACCGAGGCGCTCATGTCGTGGGCTCGCGACAGGCGGTGACCAAGACCTTACGGCGGCGATTCTTGGCGGGCTTAGTGATCTGACATGCCATGCGTGGTTCGCTCCAGGTAGGCCAAGATCCTACTACCAGCCCTAGGGGTAGCGCGCGGGTCCGGACGCAAGTTCCGGATCGTTACGATCCATTTGATCAGTGATTTGCCACGGCGGGCGCATCGCAAGAACTAGACGCGGATCGGGCTGCCTGTTATCCATGAAAGACATGGTTGCGAAGGGGACGCATATACCAGGTTTGGGAGGCCCGTCGGCGGTCGACCATCCGCGGGAGGCGTTTGTGCCACGTCTCTTCCTTGGCAAAGACACGCTGGTTATCGCGCAAGGCGGCCGCCGCTACGAAGAGGTCACGGTCGCGGTGATGCGGGTGGAATTTGACTACGGCGGCTCAAAGGTCCGCTGCACGGACACCTCGCCGCGCATCTACGACCTCGGCCGTATTAAGGCGGGCCCGATCAGCCGCGACGCCTTCGGCGAATCGCAGGCCAAGCGCATGCTGGAGAGCCTGGGCGCCATGGAGCTCGATGCGCTCGACGATTGCACCCTCGAACACGCGACCGACTTTGACTACGTGGTGCGGCTAGATGGCGACGTCCATGCGTTGTGTGCCTTTTCCGCGTATGCGCTGCCGCAGCTGCGCAAGCTGGGCTGGTCGGTCGACATCGCGCCTGACTACCCGTGGCAGGTGCTTGAAACGTCGGCGCCCTTATATGCCGACGTGCAGCCCGACCAAAAACGCCCCGACTGGTTTGGCCTCGAGCTCGGCGTCGAGGTCGATGGCCACCGCGTCAACCTCATGCCGGCCTTGCTCGAAATGCTCGATCGCGCCGACAGCCTGGAAGACCTCCTCAAGCGCGCGCGCCGCTGCATCGCGGTGCCGGTGAGCGACACGCATTATTTGGCGGTGCCACCAGAGCGGTTGCGCCTCTTGCTCAAGGTAATGGTCGAGATGTACCGCGACGGCACCACCGGTTTGTCGTTTCGCGCCATGCAAGCGCCTGCCATCGCCGACCTGTGCGACGCTTTTGCCGCGCGCGGCGGCGAGCTGCGGGTGCGGGCGCCGCATGGTTTTAGCGTGGCCAGCGCCAAGCTAGAGGCCGGGCCGGACAAGATGGTCATGCCGAGGGGCTTGCACGCGACGTTGCGGCCGTATCAAGAAGAGGGCATCGCGTGGCTGCAACATATGCGCGCCAATGGCGCCGGCGCGGTGCTCGCCGACGACATGGGGCTTGGCAAAACGTTGCAGACCATTGCGCATGTGCTCGCCGAGCGCGAGAGCGGCCGCATGGTGGCGCCATGCCTGGTGGTGACACTCACCAGCTTAGTTGGCAATTGGGCGCGCGAGTTCAAGAAATTTGCGCCCAGCCTGCGCGTGCTGCAGCTGCGCGGCGCGACGCGCAAGCAGCACTTTGACGATATCGACACCTATGACGTCGTGATTTCAACCTATCCCTTGCTGTCGCGCGATAAAGAAGCACTCGGCAAGCTTGAGTATCACCTGCTTGTGCTCGACGAGGCGCACACCATTAAAAATGCCAACGCCATCGCGCACGAGGCCGCGCGCGCCATCCGCGCCAAGCACAAGGTGTCGCTCAGCGGCACGCCGATCGAAAACAATCTCGGCGAGCTGTGGTCGATGATGGATTTTTTAAACCCCGGCATTCTCGGCACCTCTGAACAATTTCGCGCCAATTTCCGCACCCCGATCGAGCAAATGGGCGAGACCACCCGGCTGCTAGCGTTGCGCGATCGCGTGCGGCCCTACATTTTGCGCCGCACCAAAGACGCCGTCGCGCGCGATTTGCCGCCCAAGACCGATATTGTCCGGGCCGTCGAACTCACCGGCGCCCAGCGCGAGCTCTACGAATCAATTCGCGTCTCGGCGCACGCCGACGTGCGGCGCGAAATCAAGCGCCGCGGCCTTGGCGGCGCAACCATTGCAATTCTCGACGCCTTGCTCAAGCTGCGTCAGGTGTGCTGTGACCCGCGGCTGGTCCACGTCGACGCCGCGCGCAAGGTCAAAGAGTCTGCCAAGAGCGACATGTTCTTTGACTTGCTCACCCAGCAGCTCGGCCAGGGCCGCCGCATCTTGGTGTTTTCGCAATTTGCCAAGATGCTGTCGCTTATCAGCGAAGGCCTGCTCGGCCGCGGCATCGGCCACGTCACTCTCACGGGCGCGACGCAAGATCGCGACAAGCCGATCAACGCGTTTGAGCAAGGCCGCGCCGATGTTTTTCTCATTAGCCTCAAGGCAGGTGGCACGGGCCTCAACCTCACCTCGGCCGACACCGTGATTCACTACGATCCGTGGTGGAACCCGGCGGCGCAGGCGCAGGCGACCGACCGCGCCTATCGCATCGGCCAGACCAAGCCGGTGTTTGCCTATAATCTTATCGCCGCGGGCTCGGTCGAGGAGCGCATGCTGGCCCTGCAAGGCTTTAAGCGCCGCCTCGCCGAATCGATCATCGGTGGACCGCCGGGCGAGAGCGGGCCGCTGTTTTCCGAGCGCGACGTCGATGATTTGCTGTCACCGCTGGAGTAGGGTGGCCTGTGGTCAAGCAGCCAGCGCAGGCGTGGCAACGCCAGGATATTCGTCGTTGGGTCGCCGTGGCCGCGGCGATGTCGCTGGCGCTGCTCGTCATCCCGGACCGTAATTTCGGGCCGTACGAGGCCGTGAATCTTCATGCTTGGTGGCGCCTGGTTACGCTCATGCTGTGGCTCATGCTCGCCGGCCAGTTCGCCGAGGGCTTATTTGGCCGCCGGTGGGGCCTGGCGATGGCGGGTTTTGGTGGAGGTTTTGTCTCGAGCACGGCGACGATTGCTGCCATGGCGAGCCGCACCAAGGACGACCCGGGTGTTGAGCGCCACGCCTCGGCAGGCGCGGTCGCGTCGACGGCGGCGACGTATTGTATGCTCGCCGTCCTGATTGCCAGCGCCGACATGCAGCTGCTGCGCGTCTTAGCGGTGCCGCTGCTCGCGGGGTTCGTGGCGATTGGCTTGGCTGCCGCAAAACTCACTCATCGCGCCGGCAAGCATCCCAATGACGGTGGTAGCGGCAGCGCGGCGTCGATTAATATTAAGGCCCTGGTGACCTTTGTGGCGCTCCTGGTCGCGATTGGATTTGTCTCTAAGATCGCCGCAGCGCACGTTGGGCAGGGCGGTGTGTTGGCTGTTGCGGGGGTGACCGGCCTTGTCGATGCCCACGCGATTACGGGTTCAACCGCAGGCATGCACGCAGATGGCCAAGTTTCCACGTCCGTTGCGAGCCTTGCGATCTTGCTCGCGCTAACCGCCAACACGTTCACCAAGATGGCGCTCGTCGCGTCGGCCCGCCTGCCAAAATTTACCAGCCACGTGCTGGTCAGCCTGGCGGTGTCGCTAGCAGCAACTTGGATAGGATGGCTTGCTACGAAATACCTGGGGCTACCGTGGTAACGCCAGCGCCAAACCACCGGACGTCGCTGTCAAACAAGATCTCGGCCGTGCCCGTGGCCGCATCAATTTCGATGAGGCGACCGGCCGGCGTACCCTCCGCACCGCCATCGACAAAGCCAAAGAAGCGGCCGCCCCAATAGCCAAGGCCAAAGATGCGATCAAAGCCCGTATCTTGCGGCGCAAGCGTCGCCTCCCACGTTTGTGGGTCGAGCTGCACCAAGTAATCGTCGACTTGCCAATCATCGCCGATGTTCACCGTGGCGAAAATTCCTACATTATAGATGGCGACGATATCGCCGCTGGAGCCAATGGTTTGCCCGCCGAGCGTGCCGTAGTTGCCCAGCAGCGCGGCGGTGCCGGTGGCTTCATCGATCGAAAAAACGTCGCCATCGTCGTTCGCGGCGATAAGGTATTCATCGCTGGTGATGTCATTGATGTCGGTTGGTACAAACGACAAGCTCGTGAGCCCCTTGGCCGAAGCGGTCAGGTCACTAATGAGCGTCGCGGTGCCGGTGGGGCTAATTTCATAAAGCGCGTTCATGGTGATGCCGAGAATACGGCCATTTTTGTCGACCGCGATATCGGTGATGCTGCGCGAGCCTTGACCTGTAATATTGCCAATGAGCGTGGCATCGAGCACCGCCGGATCAATTTCGAAAAGTTGATTGCCCGAGTGCGCCAGGATTTTGGAATCAGGTGCCGGCGGCGTTGGTGGCGAAGGCGGCGTTGGTGGGTTGGGCGAGGGCGTCGGCGTCGAAGGAAATTCTTTTCCTTCGGCGCAACCGCCCATGGCCAAACCTGCCATTAGCGAAACGAATGCAAACTTCAGACGCCGTGACGTTGCCTTCATGCGGGCGACGGTACGTCGAATTTGTGACAATTGGATGAACAAAAATGCAGCCGGGCTAAAAATGAGATCGCGTGAGATCCGCTACTTTGTCGCGCATTTGGCCGTGACGGATATTTCAGTCGTGTCCGCGGCAGCTGTGGCGGCTTTCGCCGGCTTAGTACCCGCAAATTGCTTGCCGAGGTGGGCCTGGATTTTCTCAGGAGCCACCATTTAATCGCTGAGAAACTGCTTAAATGCGGCTACTTGCGCGTCTGCGACGGCCTGCGTCGCCGCAACGTGAGTAATCGTGAGGCGGATTTCGGAACACGAATTGGCGAGGGCAACAATATCGGCTGCGCTAAGTTGATTTGGGCCATGCTGGCGAGCCTCTTCGGGGGTGCGCATGGTGGCGGTGCCAGGCGCAAACAAGCCAGTGGTGCTGCTGCCGCCACTCCGAGCTATTTTGGCGACCGGTGATTGAGCTTCAGCGGCAGCGGCGATTTCAGCGGCCTCAACCGCGACGATGGTTTTGGCAATCGCCTCGGTGGCCGATTTCAGCGCTGGTGGCAACGCGGCATTGGCCTCGGTTTGCACGGACGCGATGCCGGCCACCTTGCCTTGCGTCTTTGCGTCATTAAACATGCCGGCGAATTTGTCGAGTAGGCCGCGCGCGCCGTCCAGGGTGGCGGTTAGCGCGGTGACCATGTCGGTGGCGGTTTGATAGGCTAGGCCGGCTTTCGAGGTTGCTTGCAGGGGCTTGGCTATCGCGGCCATGCGCGCGCTGGCGGCTTCGCTGGCGGCTTTGAGCTCGGTGAATTGCTCGTTCCACGCGCCGAACCCGCGTACCCAGGTTTCCGTCACGGCCCTCGTATCCTCGACTTTTTTACAAGCGACGGCTGCGCCGCACAGCGCCAGCGCGTAAAGGGCAGTCAGCACGATTCGGCGAAGCTTCATAATTGACGCCAGCATAGGGGACCGGCTGCGCGGCATCAAGGCGATAAGAATTTGTCAGCCCGCGTTGACAGGTCCGGGCATTGGGTCTAAGTACGTTGGGTCTCACGAACCTGGGCGCATAGCTCAGCGGAAGAGCGTCGCCCTTACAAGGCGAGGGTCGGAGGTTCGATCCCTTCTGCGCCCACGACCCGATACGAGTGAAAACTGAATACTTTGGAGCGGTAGTTAAGTCGGTTATAACGCCGGCCTGTCACGCCGGAGGCCGCGGGTTCGAGTCCCGTCCGCTCCGCGACTTAACAAATTTGGCACTGGGGTAACCCGGTGCCATTTTTGTTTTCGGCTTGTGTTTGCGCCATGGCTGGTGGCATTGCGAAGCCAGGCGCCACGATAGCGCTGAGCTACGCGAGCTGCGGCTCAAACGTTGCGCCGAGCGCTTGCGCAATCGCCTTGATCGTTTGCAGCGTAGGATTGGCGCTTGGCGACTCGAGCTTGGCAATTTGTTGTTGGCTGACGCCGGCGCGCTTGGCGAGCTGCGCTTGCGTAAGGCCATGCTTGCTGCGCATCCACCGCAGCTGCAGCGCGAAAGCCAGCGATGGGTCGTCAACCACGATGGCCGCGGTCGTCCCGCGCTTGGCATACTTGGGATGCGGCGGCACGGCACCGTGTTCGAGATTCGACTCGAGCCACGCAAAGAGCGCCTCCTTCGCCATTTCGGTGGCTTGTGCCTTAGAGTCGCCAAAGGTTTGGCATCCTGGACAATCCGGGAATTCGGCGAGCCAGTGCTTGCCTTGTTTGGTGAGTTTTGCGGTGTACTTCATGGTTCCTTTTTGCCGCTTACCGAATCTTGATGCCGGCCTGTTTCTCAATCGCCTTGACCGTGCCGATGGGCATGTCTTTTCGAGGGTGCGGTACGACAACAAATCGACTTTCTTTGACGAACATATGATGCGACCCGCGTACCCGATCGAGTCGAAAACCCGCACGTTTGAGGAGTCGATGACTTCGCTCGACGTCATACAAGTACAGCTTACATCTTTTGAGTTGTATGCGCAAGATTGATCCACTGCCTGTGGCGCGTGGAGTAGTTAGCTACGAGCAAGCCCTTAAGGCGGCGATCACGGCTTCACGTGACAGCGAAGGATCTTCGCAGCGCAGCGTGCCAAAGACAAAGCTCTCTTCGCGCGCCTTGGCATCGCTCGGGTGGTCCGCAGCCTTGGCGACTAGGTCGCGGAGCTGTTGCAGAGCGCTTGCGGACGTCATAGGTCTATTCTATACGTTCTAGGACTTGCTGTCGTCTTAACGTATTGCTTCGGACTGACACCGGAAGCACCAGCGGGAACTGGGGGCATATTTGGGGGCACAAGGTTTGGCTCCGGCAGAAAAATGTTTAGATATCATAGGCATTTGCCATCTGTTCGAGTCCCGTCCGCTCCGCGACTTAACAAATTTGGCACTGGGGTAACCCGGTGCCATTATTGTTTTCGGCAGTTCGTGGCGGTTTGGGTGGCGCGCGCCTACGAAATCGGCGGCACGACAACGCCCAGTGGCAGGCGGAAGATCAAGAAGTCGCCGCGAGGTTGGCCGTTGGAGGTAAACGCACCGGGGGAGGCGCCCACGTCGTCGTCAAACCAGATCCATTTGGCGCCGGCATCGAGCGCATCGCCCTTGCCGGCGTCGCCAGCCTGACGGCCGCATACGTTGCCGAAGTTGCCCGTCTCTTGCGCGGGCTCAAGAATCACCAGGCCACGACCGGCGCCGTTGGGCGTGGTCCCGAGCCAGCCATTGCTGAAGGTATCCCCGGGCGTGTTGGTACACTTGGCTAGGTAGTCGTCGATGACGGTGGTCGAAGGGCCTCCCGTGCCCGGATCGTAATCGACGCCGGTGGCGCAGACCTCCCAGGCGGCATCGCCGGTGTAGATGGTGTTGGCGCCGTTGGAGGTTGCGAATTGCGCGATAAGGCCCTGCGTGACCGACTCATCGGACCAGGTAATCACATAGAGGTATTCTACGCCTTGGGTGGCGCTCGCCGGCACGACGTACATTTCGGGGCCCATGCGGTCGCCGTTGCAGGTGCCGAATTGGTCGCAGGTGAGGTCGCCGCCGCATGGCGTTTGCTCGTCACACGCCGCGCTGCAAAAAAAGATCTGGCCGCCGCCGTCTTCAACGCCTAAAAAATAGTGGGCGAGCGAGGTTTGCGAACCGTAGCCAAATCCATACGCGTTGTCGGCGGTGATGCTGACGTGGACGTCGACGGGGTCGCCGGAGGGACCATCGTCACCTCCGTCGCCACCGCCGTCGGGGCCGCCGTCGCCTGGTGGGTTGTTTCCCGAATTGTTGTCGGTGCTGCAACCAAAATGTAAGAGGGCTAAAATAATCAAGGCCCGCTGCATGCCCGTTATTGTAAGTGCCTTGCAATGGCATATCAATGTAGGCCTCGGCTGCGACTGGGCCGAAATCATCGGCGGTTAAGCAATAGTAGAATGTTGCTAGCGCCGGCTTAAGGGGACAAGCGCCCCGGGTTTGCTGGGGCTACGGTCCGCAAGTAAAGCGGGAGACGATCTAAGTGTTTGTAACTACTGTGGTCGCCGCCGGCACCGCTATTGCAATTACCACTCGGTACTATGAAGTTATCCTCTCTCAAACACGTTTCGTTGGTCACCATGGTCGGGCTGCTGGGGGGCGCTGGCGGCTGTTTCGACGGGCCTTCGCCGGGCGAGTCAGACGCTCAAGACGGCGACAAGAGCGCCGCACCGCACATCCGCAAGCTAGCAATTCTGCACGCCGACAGGATGGGCGAGAACATCTCGCCTGAACCGCGGTTTATGCTCCAGGTCTTGTCGCAACAGGAATTGGATGAGGATCACAGCCTGGTCTATGAACGCTGCCCGACTGGGTCCGCTGTTAATTGGATCATTGGATACTGTGAGGTGCAAGTCGACGACGCGTCGGGTGCCTTGCAGCGCATGGTTGAAGCGACCATGGCGAGCATTACGTCCGACAGCACGGAATTGCGAGCCCTAGTGATCGGCGAGCCTCGGCTTATCGAGGTCGATGGGGACCAGAAGCTAGCGCTTGATTCGTCTCACGAAATCTATCTCGGTCAGGTCCCAAGGCAAATCGCGCATATGAACCCGCAAAAGGCATCGCCTACGCTGTATCGCGCCACGCAGCAAAAAGCCTTCACGATCGCACCCTCTGGGTTCGGGATGTCGGTCGAGCGCGCGGCGACGTCGGTACGCGCCCTAGCGTTTGCGGAGCTTATGGCGTCTAGGGTTGAGCAAGGGTGGTCGTCTGAAATTACGCCAGCCCATTTGGCCGATGCCTACACGCTGCAAGCGCGCAACGCGCAATACCTCAGCGACGAGCTCAATGTGACTGGCGTCTTCTTTGAGGCCGCCAATCCTGAAGACTTGCCACCGATTCTTCCCCCTCCACCGGGCCAGGCGCCGGGGATTTATGGTGAGCGCGAAGAAGGCGAGCTATTTGTGCTTGATGTCTATCGCAAGGTTGTTGCCGCAGAGTAACAGTTTGCAACGCACGGGCGCGTCAAGACTGCGGCACGTCGCCTGCAATCAATGCGCCCAGCGCGGCCTCGTCGAGCACCTTCGTGCCATGCTTGGTGGCAGCGTCGAGCTTGCTCTTGCCGGTGTCGGCGCCGGCGACGAGGTAGTTGGTTTTTTTGCTGACCGAGCCAGCGACGGTACCGCCGGCAGCCTCGATGTCGGCGGCGACTTCGGCGCGCGGCTTAGATAGGGTGCCGGTGATAACAAAAATTTGACCGGAGAGCGCGCCGGTGGCGGCCGCCTTCACCGGCTCGGCCGGATCGACGCCGTGGCTGATGAGTTTGTCCACGATCTCAAGCGAGTCGGGGTCGCGAAAAAAGGCGTCGACCGATTGCGCGATCACCTCGCCGACGCCGTCGATGGCGCATAGCTCGGCGACCATGGCTTCGCGGTCGGTGGCGGCGACGCGGTTGCGCAAGGTCGACAGCTTGCCGTACGGCTTCATGATGAGCCCCGCAACGACGCCGCCAACATTGGCGATGCCAAGCGCCGAGAGCAGCCGGCTCGCGGTCGCGGTTTCGCGCGCGTGGGCAATGGCCGTAACGAGATTTGTCGCGCTTAGCTTGCCGAAGCGCTCGAGGCCTTCGAGCTGCTCGACGGTGAGCGCAAACAAATCTGCGACGTCGCGGACGTAGCCGGCGGCGATGATGGCCGCGACGATTTTTTCGCCAAGGCCGTCAATATTGAGCTGGCCGCGCGAGCCAAAGAATTCGATGGCGGCAAGGCGCTGTGCCGGGCAGCCGACGCGGTTGGGACAAATGAGCACCACCTTTTCATCTTCGCGCACCAGCGCGGTGCCGCACGTCGGGCATGCGGCGGGCGGCACAAAGCGCGGCTGCGTTGACGCCTCGGTGACGCCGAGCACCTGCGGAATAATTTCGCCGGCCTTCTCGATCAGCACGCGGTCGCCGGCGCCGATGCCGAGGCGCGCGACCTGATCCCAGTTGTGCAAGCTCACCCGCGACACCGTGGTGCCCGAGACGTCGACCGGCTCGAGGATGGCAACCGGCGTGATGGCGCCGGTGCGGCCAACATTGATTTCCAGTTCGCGCACCAACGTGGTGACCTGGCGCGCCGGGAATTTATAGGCGATGGCCCATTTGGGGAATTTGGAGGTGGTGCCGAGCTCGGCGCGTTGCTCGTAGCTGTCGACCTTGATCACCAAGCCATCAATTTCATACGGCAGCGAATCGCGGCGGCTCTCCCACGACGCCACATGCGCCAGCAACTCGTCGAGCGAGTGGGCCAGCGCGTTGTGGCGGTTGGTTGGCAGCCCAAGCGTGGCAAGGCGCGCGATCGAGGCGTGGTGCGAGGTGATGCCCGCATCGCCGTCGACCAATTCGTACAAAATGGTCTGCATCGGTCGCTGCGCCACTTCGCGCGCATCCAGCAGCTTGATCGATCCGGCCGCGAGGTTGCGCGGGTTCTTGAACAGCTCTTCGCCGGAGGCCGCGCGCGCTTCGTTGATTTTTGCGAACTCGGCCTTGGCAATATACACCTCGCCGCGCACCGTGATGTCGACGGGTTCGCGCAGGCGCAGCGCTACGCCCTGGACGGTCTTTAGGTTCGACGTGATGTCCTCGCCGACGGTGCCGTCGCCGCGGGTGGTGCCCAGCGCCAGCAGGCCCTCCTTATATGTAAGCTCAATTCCGAAGCCGTCGATCTTCGGCTCGACGACGTAGCTAACTGTTGCCTCGGCGCCAAGCGTCTTAACGATGCGGTCGACAAAGGCGGTGAGCTCGCCAGGATTATACGTGTTGTCGAGCGACAGCATCGGCCGTTCGCGCACGACCTTGGTAAAACCCGAGGCCGGCAGTGGCGCGACGCGCTGGGTGGGCGACCACGGCACGATCCACGCCGGGTGGGCCGCCTCCAGCTCGCGCAGGTGACGCAGCAGCGCATCGTACTCGCCATCGCTAATGGTCGGCGCCGCGTCGACGTAGTAGCGGCGATCATGCTCGGCGAGTTCGTCGACGAGTGCCAGGTATTTTGCGTTGGGCGTCGCCATGGCTAGGCGCTCCCCGCCTTGCGCGCGACTACCGCGGCGGCGTGCACGGAGATTTCAAAGGGGCGTTTGTCAAAATAGGTGTCGATGGTTTGCTTGAGCGCGTTAAACACTTCCGGCACGTGCGCGACGTCGCCAACGATATCGCGCCACGCCGAAAGCGGGCCCGATTCAATAAATGGCGAGTAGAAAAATTCGCGCCCGCTGCGAAATAAGATCGTAAATGCGCTGACTTCGATGCGGGCGTCTAAGCCAGCCGCGAGGCACCACCCTTGAACTTGTTCATACGTGGGGTAGGTCGCGATATAGGCTTCCAGCCGCGCAATCGCTTCATCGTCATTCCGGCGCATGAGCACCTCTTTATAGAGGTCGTGTAGTTGTCCAAACGTGCCGGCCAGTGGCAACGCGCAGCGGACCTCGCCACCCGGGCGACATACGCGGGCTAGTTCAGCCAGCAAGTGCTTGGGGTCGGCATGCTCGTGCAGCGCGAGATTGCTCACCACCAGGTCGTAGACGTTGTCGGCAAAGGGCAGCTTGGCAATTGGCTCGGTGCGAAAAAACACCGCACGCTCGCCGAGTGGGCCAAGCGCAGCCACCTTGCGCCGCGCGACATCGACCATGGGCGCGCGTGGATCGATGGCGATGATGCGGCCGGCACCTTCCATGCGCGCCAGCAACTCGACGATGACGTCGCCGGTGAGGCAGCCAACGTCGAGCACCTGCACCTTGGGCCGCAGCGACAGGCCGCGCAGCAGCGGCTCGGCAAAGCGAGCGCTCCAGATCGGCGCGATCTCGAGGTCAAACGCGCGCGCATAGCGCTCGTACCGCGGGTCGGAAGGCTCCAGCGCCATGGCTACGGTATAGCGAATTTGCTGGCCTAGAGGCTGACCAAGACGGGCCTAAATCGTTGGCACGTCGCGGCGCAGCGAGATCGCGCTGGGCGGCGGCGCGTGCGCAAGGCGCAACATGACGCCGCAAAATGGCGCCGCGGCGCCTAGGTCCCAGAAGCCGCGCCAGGCGGGCGAGAGGCGCGTCATCAGCTCGCTAGCACGCGGCGACATCGGCGCGCCTCGGTCGAGGCGCGCCAGCAACGACGGCAGCGCGCCCCATGGTTGCACGGCGAGGCCGCACAGCGTGGCCGCGAGCCACACGCGTTGCAACTGGCGGCCGGCGTCAAAGGCGCCGTGGTCGCCACCACCGCGAACGCCCACAAGGACGGCCGCAGAACACTGGGCCATCGCCATGGCCGCGCCGCGTTTTAGGGCGTGGCCGCCGTCCACCTGTGCCAGCCGCGCCATCGCCTCAGGGTTGCCAAGAATGCGCATGATCGCGACGTCGGTGGGCGAGGCTTCTAGCGTTGCGACGTCGAGGCCATCGCGGGTGGCTGTCGCGGCATGCGGCGTAAAGCGCAGATCGGCCATGAGTTCGGCATGCAGGCGCGGCTCGAGGTGGCGCAGCCGCTCTACCTCGCCAAGCCAGGTTCCAAGCGCCAGACGCGCGTCGTCGGCGGTGCGTAGCGCAAGCACGCCGGCCGGGTGGTGAAGCGCGGCTTGCATCGCCTGCACATCGCTTGGCGCCAGAGCTTGCGGCGGTGCGAGGCGGCGATTGGTGACGCGATCGGCGATGGCGGTGGCAAGCGGCGAGGGCTCGAGGTCGCCGCGGGCAAACGTGATCGCCACCGCCGGTCGCGCGTCCGCGGCGGCTTTGAGTTCGCTGACGTTGGCGGCGAGGCCGAGCGAGGTTGCCGAGAGGACGATATTTTCTACCGCTGCGCCAAGTGCGATAAGGTTATCGTGCGCGTCGCCCGACGCCGCAAGTGCTTGTGACGACAATGCGCATGTAAGGCGCGTGCCGTTCCATCCAAATTGCCAAGGCTGGCGATTGCCCGACGAGGGCGCCAACGAGGCGTGGGCGACTAAAAAGCGAATTTCCTCGGCCGACGGCGCAGCGCCGCGACCGCGCGCGGGCGCGCGCAAGGCGGCGAGCTCGCGCCGAGGTTGCGTCGCCTCGGGCGCGGCGCGCACGGCCAAGTCAACCGGCGTCGTATCCGCGGCCGTCGCTGGCGTGATGAGCTCCGCCAAATCGACAAAGTAACGCCCCGAAGCGCGAAATTGGTCGAGCAAGACGCGCCGCGCGGTGTCGGCGACCAAGGCACCGCCAAGCGTTACCGACGAGCCGAGTTGCGGCCACGTCGAGATGCTATGACCAAGTTCACACATCGAGGCCGCCATCGCGCCGCTCATGCCGTCGACGCCGACAATCCCGAGCACTAATGGCAACTGCGCCGGCCGCGGTAATTCGGCCACGTCGGCCGCGGTCACGCCGGGTAACAGGCCGTGAAACAGCGGCCGCTCCGGCT
This sequence comes from Myxococcales bacterium, assembly GCA_016716835.1. Taxonomy (NCBI): domain Bacteria; kingdom Pseudomonadati; phylum Myxococcota; class Myxococcia; order Myxococcales; species Myxococcales bacterium. The sequence goes on from JADJUW010000002.1 coordinate 622,556, forward strand.
GCAGGTCGAAGCGCTCGACATCGAGCATGCCGCGCTCGCTGGTGTCCATGATCACGGGGATGCGTCGCCGCCGCGCCTCTTCGCGGACCTGGAACTTGATGACGATGCTATCGCACTCTTCGACCAGTAAATCGATGCCGTCAAGAAACGTGGCGAGATTGGCGTCGGTGACGCCTTGCGGGAGGATTTCGATGTCGAGGTAGGGGTTGAGCTCGAACATGGCGCGCGCCGTGATGACCGCCTTGTTGACGCCCAGCTCGTGCACGCCGGCGCGCAGGCGATTGAGGTTCGAGAGCGACAGCGTGTCAAAATCGGCGAGGCGAAAGCGGCCGCCGATGCCTTCAAGCGTCAGGGTTAGCGCGGCCGCCTGGCCCACCGAGAGGCCGAGCACCGCGATGCGCTTGCGCTGCAGCAAGGCTTGCTCATCGCGCACGATCTTGAGACGATTGCGATCGGTGCGCAGCTCGAAAAAGTCCTGCGGCGCGAGCAACCGCACCAATCGCCGCGACCACGCATAATAGACCCACGCGCCATAGCGTTCGAGGTCGCCGCCGCACACCGCGGCGATCGCCTGCGCTTGCACCTCGCCTTGCAACGGTGGCCCGGGATGGCGCGTCTGCGCCAGGTCGGCGACTTGTGCCTGCAAGGTGTCAAACACCTGCACGTCGCGCGCGGCGCGTAGCTCGGCAAGGCGCGCACGCGACGATGCCTCGGCGGGGTACAAGAGCTCGGGTTGCCAACTATCCACGGAAGGTGCCCTCGCCTGAGGTTCGCGGTGCGGTGATTTCGTAGAGATGTTCCAAGAATTCCGGCAGACGATCGACCGACAAGATGACCGCGTCGGACTCACCCATGTCGACGCAGGCGGCGCGTTGTGCCTCGCCCAGCCAGGCGTCGTCCTCAAGCATCAAGACAAAGCGCGCCTTGCCCTGCGCGGCAAACCACGCTTGCGCCGCGGCGATGAGCGCCGACACGTAGGCCTCACCGCCGGGCCGCACCGGGTAGACGCGCATCACGTCGAGCAAGCCAAAGAGATGCACGCCGTCTTGCGCCAGCTCGAGCACGGCGCCGCAGACCAGTTCGCCGTCGGCGCGGGCAACAAAGACCGCGCGTTGCCTCGCGAGGCCCGCGGCATGCCACGGCGCCGCGATGTCGCCAAACCCCATGCGCGCCGGCGTGAGGTCGAAGGCCTCGCAATACATCGCGGGGCGCAGCGCGCCGATTGCCTCGGCAAGCGCCGCCGCGTCCTCGGGCGATGCCGGGCCTACCGCGGCGTGCGCGCTCGGCGCGGCGTCGAAGGGCGTCGCGACCTCGACCACCAAGGCGCGAAAGCGCACGATGGCGGCATAGCCGTCGTCGACGTAGCGCAGCGGCAGCTCGTACATAAAATAGGCGCTCCACGTCCGCTTGGCCTGCACCAGCATGGCGACGTAGCGCACGCCGTCATCGTGGCGCTGCATGTGCTCGTAGCAATGCAGCAGCGTGCGGCGCAGAATTTCGCGGCCGGAAAATCCATCGAAGCTGCCGGTGATCTTGGCGAGCTGAAATCCCATCCAGGTATGGGCATACACGCGAAACATCGTCGCCGTGGCGATGAGCTCGGATTTTCCGGTCGCGGGCCACACGATGCTGCACGCGAGGTGCGGCATGTCGTCGAGGCGATCGCAGACGCGCTCGAATTGGCCGCGCAGCTCGACAAAATGCTCGGGCTGCTTGTTGGACAGCGAAAAATAGCCCGCGCGTTCATAGAGCGCCCATTGCGCGGCGGCCCACTGGCGGCCTTGCTGCGTATAGGGATTGAGCGTCTGCATGACGAGGCGGTGCCAGGCATCGTCCTCGGTCGCGGTGACCTCACCCGAATACACCTCGCGGCCATCGGACATGCGGCGCCGCGCGACGATGGTCACCGTGGTCGGGCTGTCGCCGCTGGCGCCATCGGGCACGATCTGGATGCTAGCGCCGGGCACGAGCTCGTCGGCCATGGCCGCCGGCGTCGTCACGGTCTCATCGAGCACGAACGAGACGCCATTGTAGGAGATGTTGCGCATGCGGCCCGTGCCCACGCCGGCACGTGACGAGTGGATCTGCAGCGGCGTTGAGGTCGAGGTGCGGCGATGCCAGCGCCGGCGGATGCGAGTGATTTCGGTGGGCCACGCGGTGACGATCGCCGTTTCCGTTGTCTGGACCACCTGCGCGGCAAAGCGAAAGGTCGTGTTGAGCGCATCGAGCTCGATGTTGATGCTTGTGCCGGGCTGCGCGTGCGTGACGCCTGGCTCGGCCGCGGACGGCACCCAGGTCAGCGCGGGATCACAGCCCATCAAGGTGGCCTCAAGTGGCGGGGCGGCCTCGCCTTGCGCCGCCTTGCCGAGGTCGAGCCGGCCCTGCGCATTGTGCCGCGCGAGCGCATCCACGATGGCCAGGATGCGCGCCGGATCTGTCACCTGCTCCGTAAACGGTGCGCGCGTCGCCGCGGCCTCGCCGCCGTCTTGCCATGCAGGTTCATCGCGGTTGCCGTCGGCCATAGCTACCTTTCTTGCCCATCCGCCAGCCCGGATGCATGGGGCACAAACACCGCCGCCAGCCGCTGCGGATTGGCGACGTTGTGGCTGGCGATAAAGCGCAAGGCTTGGCTGGTCGCTTCGGGCTCTGCCGAGGCAAGGCGCGCGAGGTTGGCGTGCAATTCCAGGCCGAGCTCCGACATGATGGCGGCCGCGCGGAGATAGCCGTCGCGGTTGCCGTCGAGCTGGGCGTCGATGAGCGTCGCCAGGCCCGCGAGCCAGGGTCTGTTTTCGCGATGCAGCGACCGCGCGAGCTTGCGGGCGCGGGCCGTTAGCTCGCGGCGGGCTGGCGCATCGATGGCTTCACCGGTCAGCCGCGCCAAGAGGATGCGCGCGTGCAGATCGGCAATCAGCGCGCGATTCATTTGCACCCGCAGCAGGCCCGACTTGGCCAGCGCCGGCCACAGGGCGTCAAAGCGCGCCGCGGCGTCGCGCGCCTTGCCTTCGTAAAGATCGATATGGGTCTGGCAGATTAGATCGAAGAGGTGTTGGACATGAAAGCCCTGTTGCGACCATTGAGCGATCGCCGCGCTGGCCTCACGCCGCGCGCGCACCGGGTCATCCGCGACGAGCCACACCAGGCTCGGGTAGCCCGACTTGGCGCTCATGGCAGAAAATAGGTCATCGCTTTCGTCGGCGGCCTGCAAGATGTCACCCGCGTAGCGCGCCAGCGCGGTGAGCTCGCCGCAGAAGCACAGCGACCACAGCGCGATCTGATGCAACATCGCGCGCTCGAAGATGTATTGATGGCGGCGGGCATCGGTGGCGGCCATGAAGCGCTCGCAATCGATGCGCAGGGCGCGCCAATTGCCGCGCAAAAACTCGACCATCGCCCGCGCGAAGATGACAAATGGCGCGGCGTCGGCGGCGCGTTCGGCCAGGCGCTGCGCGTCGTCGAGGCGTGCCTGGGCCGCGCTCGCGCTGCCGTGGTTCGCGGTGATGTAAATCGCCTCGGTGGCGGCGGCACGGCTTAGATGCAGCGGCTGCCCCGATGCAAATGCCAGCGGCGTGTAGCGACAATAATAGACGATGCCGAGCAACTGATCGACGGAGAAGAAATCGACCAACGTCGTCCAACACAATTCCAGGCGATGCTGGGTCGCCTCCGGCAGGGTGATGCCTGTAGGCGGCAGACGCCGCTCGGCGCGCCGCAGGCCCGCGGCAAAGCCACCGCGCAGCTGCAAGGCGACGCGGTGGCCCAGCAACGTCGCCACCGCCGCGCCGCGGCTGCGCGGCAACGGCACGCCGGCGGCGTCGAGCAGCGGCACCAGCGTGGCGTGGCCGGCGTCGATCTGGCCACAACGCAGCAACTGATCCGCCGCGCGATGCAGCAAGCGTCGGCGCTCATCTCCGTCAGCGCGGGCGGCCGCCTGTTGAAACGCCGTTGCCGCTGGCTGCGCCTGGCGCTGGCTTGCGCGTGCATCTCCTAGTTTTTCCCAAATCTCATGCAACGGCGGGTGGGCTCGCCACGGTCGGTGGCCAGAAATTGCCTCTGGCCACAGTTCAATGAGTTCGCCAAATAGTCGGCTCGCGCGATTGAAGGCGAGCTTCGCCGAGGAGGCGTCGGCCGCGCGCAGCAGGTAGTGTGCCGCCCGTGCCGGGTTGCCCGCGCTACGCCAATGGGTCGCGATGAACTCAGGATTGGCTTCATCGTCGCCTTCCAGCGCCGTCGCCAGCTGTTCGTGGATTTGCTGGAGCGTGGCGGCAGGAAGGCGCGAAATCGCGACTTGGCGAATGCGGTCGTGGTACGCCTCGACGCGGTCGCCGCGGCGCATGCCGTCCGTGCGCACGAGATGCGCGACTTGCAGCGCCTCGATCGCATCGGCTACCGCCGCCATCTCGCTACCCAGCGCAATCGCCGCGGCCCCGCGCGATAGGGGTTGGCCCGCGACGGCGAGCAAATCAATCAAGCGACGTCCCAGCGGCGTCAGCTTGCCGAGACGGGCTTGCAGCGCTTGCTCAAGCGTCACCAGGCGGTCGCTGCCAGTGGCGCGCGCGGCGCGGACGAGCTCTTCGATGAGCAACGGATGGCCGCCGGCTTCGGCGACGAGGCCCTGAACATCAAGCGGCACATCGTCGCCCATGAGCGCACGCGCCAGGCTAAGCGCGGCAGGGGTTGGCAAGACGCCGAGGGCCAGCTCGTGCGCCTGTGGCAGCAGCGCACGCACCGTGCCCAGCACATCGACGTGGGTCGCATCGTCGTCGTGGGCGGCCAGGCGCGCCGTGGCCACAAACAGCATGGGGGGCGCATCGGCGACGCTACCGACTGCGGCCAAGAGGTCGAGACTGTCTTGATCGGCCCACTGCAAGTCGTCGATGACAATGACCAACTGTCCACGCTGCGCCACGTGACGCAGCGTCTCGCGCACCGCGGTGAAGACGCGTTGACGCTGGGCTTGCGGCGAAAGCGTTGGGCCAGCCTCGGCGGTACTATCCGCAAGCACGGGGACGCGGCGCAGCACCGGAAATACCTGAAGCAAGATATCGGCGTCGATGGGCCGCATGGCTGCAGCCTCCGCCGTTGGCAGCTGCGCCCAATAATCGCTGAGCTGGTCGATGACGCAGTCCCACGCCTTAAAGGGCACGGTCTCGCTTTCGTAGCATCGGCCGCTGAGCACCACCGCGTCGGCCCCGAGCGCTACCGGCAAGAAATGCGCGACGAGTTCGCTCTTGCCGACGCCGGACTCGCCGACGACAAGCACCGCGGTCGGCGCCTGGCGGCTGGCTTCAAACGCGCGCCGCAGCGTCGCGAGCTCGCCGTCGCGCCCCAAGAAGGTTTGGGGCCGCGTTTGCGGTTGGATCGAAAACGAACGGCGCCGGCTGCGCGCGGCCGGGGCGAGGTGGCGTCGCAACGCCGCGCCGTCAGGACGCGCCGCGGGGTCGCGTTGCAGCAAAGCCATGCATAGCTCGACCAAATCGGGTGGCGCCGCAGGATTGATGAGCTGCGGCGACGGCGGATCTTGCTCGCACTTGGCCGCAAGCGCGCGCTTCATATCGTGAAACAGCGGCGCAAACGGTATGTCGCCGGTGAGCGCCTCATAAAGCATCACGCCCACCGCGTACCAGTCGGCGGCCTTGGTCGGATGCATCCGCTTGGCTTGCTCGGGCGCCATATAGGCGGGCGTGCAATAGTCGACGCTATCGTGGGCGCGCAAGGTGAAGCCAAAGTCCACCAGCGCGACGCGACCCTGCGGCGTAACCAGTACGTTGTTGGGCTTGAGATCGCGATGCAACTTGCCCGCGGCGTGGATCGCCGCCACGCCAACGGCGAGTTGCGCCAGGGCCTCGCGCAAGCGCGCGACATCCAGCACGCCGGTGGCCCACGCCGAGGCCGAGTGCAGCGCGCTGGGCATCATCAGCGGCATAACAATGGAGGGTGCGTCGACAAATTTTAAGTGCGCGGTCGCGGCATAGCTTGGCGTCGCTGCCACTGCGGTTGGCGAGGCAGGTGCCGGTGTTGCCGCCGCCAGGCGTGCCGGGCTTTCGCTAGCAGTTGATGGCAAGCGCTCGGTGGCGACGTTGCCGCGCGTTGGCAGGGCGGCGTGCGGTCGCACCCAGTCGATGAACGACACCGCGCCGTCTAGTAGCTCCATGGTAAAAACCATTGCCCGCCCTCGTGCACTAGCTCGTGCAGCTTGACGACGTTGGGATGCTGCAGCTCGCGCAGGCCGCGAAATTCGCTTTTAAAGCGCAGGACGGCATCCCCCGCGGGTTCCTCGCGCAGCACCTTCATCGCCACGCTGGCGCCGCGCTCGCGATCGAAGGCCTCGTAGACGACGCCAAAGCTGCCCTCGCCAGCGAGGCGTATGCGCTCAAAGCGCGCACTGGCAGGAAATTCTCCGAGCTTGGTCATGTCGAGCGAACCCAGGCTTTCGATCGCCGGGCCCGAAAAGTGTACCAGCCAGGCCACCGGGGACGCCGACGCGCGAAACCGGAATTACGCTAACGAATCAGGCAAATACAAAATTGTGTAAGCTGGATTACGGCGCTTTGGTATGGAGGTCGCCGACGTGCTCAAACTCGGCGGCCTTGGCGGCTAGGCCCGCCGAAATCGCCTCGGCTTCAGCCAGGCCATTGGCGGCGGCATAGTCGCGCACGTCTTGCGTGATCTTCATCGAGCAAAACTTGGGGCCGCACATCGAACAAAAATGCGCGCCCTTGGCCGCGGGCGCCGGCAGCGTCTCGTCGTGGTAGGCGACCGCGGTGTCGGGGTCGAGACACAAATTAAACTGGTCTTGCCAGCGAAATTCAAAGCGCGCCTTCGACAGCGCATCATCGCGCCGTTGCGCACCTGGATGACCCTTGGCGAGATCGGCGGCGTGGGCGGCGATCTTGTACGCAATGACGCCGGCCTTGACGTCGTCGCGATTGGGCAGGCCGAGATGTTCTTTCGGCGTCACGTAGCACAGCATCGCCGTGCCGTGCCAGCCAATCATCGCGGCGCCAATCGCGCTGGTGATGTGGTCGTAGCCGGGCGCAATGTCGGTGACCAAGGGCCCGAGCGTGTAGAACGGCGCCTCGTCGCACCACTTCTCCTGCAGCTCGACATTTTCTTTAATCTTGTGCATCGGCACGTGGCCGGGGCCTTCGATCATGACCTGGATATCGTGTTTCCACGCGATCTTGGTTAGCTCGCCCAGGGTTTCCAGTTCGCCGAGCTGAGCAGCGTCGTTGGCATCCGCAATGCAGCCCGGGCGCAGGCCGTCGCCGAGCGAGAATGCGACGTCGTACTTTTTCATCACCTCGCAGATGCGCTCGAAGTTGGTGTAGAGAAAGTTTTCTTTATGATGCGTCAGGCACCACTTGGCCATGATCGACCCGCCGCGCGAGACAATGCCGGTGAGGCGCTTCGCGGTCATCGGCACGTAGCGCATGAGCACGCCGGCGTGGATGGTGAAGTAGTCGACGCCTTGCTCGGCCTGCTCGATCAGCGTATCGATGAAAAGGTCGATGCTGAGCGCCCCGGCATCGCCGTTCACTTTTTCGAGGCATTGGTAAATAGGCACCGTGCCAATGGGCACCGGCGCGTTGCGAATGATCCACTCGCGGGTCTTGTGGATGTCTTTGCCGGTGGAGAGGTCCATCACGGTATCGGCGCCCCACTTGGTCGACCACCGCAGCTTGTCGACTTCTTCGCCGATCGATGAGCCCACCGCCGAGTTGCCGATGTTGGCGTTGATTTTTACCAGGAAGTTCTTGCCGATGATCATCGGTTCGGCTTCAGGATGGTTGATGTTGGCCGGGATGATGGCGCGGCCGCGCGCGACCTCAGCGCGCACGAACTCTGGCGCCATGTTTTCGCGAATCGCGATAAACTTCATCTCTTCGGTAATGATGCCGCGCCGCGCGTAGTGCATTTGCGTGCGATTGCCGGTGTCGCCGCCCGGCAACTTGCCAGCGAGGCGCGCCGCGATCCACGGCTGGCGCAGCTTGGGCAGCCCTTGCTCCAAATCGCAGTCTGCGGGGCCCGAGGTGTCATAGACATCGAGCGGCGCCTCGCCGCCGCTTAAGTGAATGCGCCGCATCGGCACCGAGAGGCCGTCTTGCTGCACGTACACTTTTTCGGAGTTAGGAAACCCCGTGATCGGCGCGAGGCCCGCGACCGGACTCGCCTCGGCGGTTGGTAGGCTGCGTTTGGCGTTTGTTGTTGGAGGTGACTCTTGTGACATCTAATTGCTTCCCTTCGTCGGCATGACCCGTGCAGGTTTGGAGGGTCGCGCAAAATGCGCCTCTCAGCCTTGGCCTGCGCACGCGCAAACGGTTGGCTCCCCTAGCTATGTTTTAGGTATGTTGCCTGGCCGGACATTACCCCGACGGCGCCCAGTTGCAAGCCCTAGTGAATATGGTACCCAGACCGCATGGCGGGTGAAAAATTACCAGTCGCTAATGCAGGCCCCGGGCTAGGCGCGCCGACATCGCGCGATGCCGAGGCCAGCCGCATGACGCCGCAGGAGCTCGAGGCAGAGATCGTACGGCTTCGGCGCGAGCGCAATGCGGTGATTTTGGCGCACTATTACCAAGAATCCGAAATCCAAGACCTCGCCGATTTCGTCGGCGACTCGCTGCAATTGTCGCAGGCCGCGGCCAAAACGCAGGCCGATGTCATTGTTTTTTGCGGCGTGCATTTCATGGCCGAGACGGCCAAAATCTTAAACCCCACCAAGATCGTGGTCATTCCCGATCTGGAGGCAGGGTGTTCTCTAGCCGACGGATGCCCCGCGCCGCAGTTTGCGCATTGGCTAAAACAGTACCCAGACCATTTTGTCGTCAGCTACATCAATTGCTCGGCCGACGTGAAGGCGCTCTCCGACGTGATCGTGACGTCGTCCAATGCCGTCAAGATCGTAAAGGCGCTGCCGCGCGATAAGAAGATCGTGTTTGCGCCCGACAAATTTTTAGGCGCGTTCGTCGCCAAGCAGGCTGACCGGCCCGACCTGGTGCTCTGGCAGGGCACCTGCATCGTCCACGAGTCTTTTAGCGAGCGGCGCTTGCTTGACCTAATGGCGGCGCATCCCGACGCCGAGGTGATCGCGCATCCCGAATGCCATGGCGGCATCTTGCGACATGCTGCGCACATCGCGTCGACGTCGGGGCTCATTGCCTACGCCAAGACCAGCCCTGCCCAAAAATTTATCGTCGCCACTGAGGCCGGCATCCTGCATCGCATGCAGCAGGAGGCGCCAAACAAGACGCTGCTCGCCGCGCCGCCAGAGGACGAGAGCTGCTCGTGCAACGAGTGTCCATTTATGCGCCGCAACACCCTCGAGAAACTGTATCTCTGCCTGCGCGATCTGGCGCCGCAGATCGAGGTGCCTGAGGCCACGCGCGTGCGCGCCTTGGCGCCAATTGAGCGCATGCTCGCGATGAGCTAGCCGGCTTTGCGTGCCAGCCCCAAGGCGGCGCGAGCCAGCGCATCGGCCTCGCCATTTTTGCGCCGCGGCAACCACGTGATGGTGACGGCATCAAACGTGGCCACCAATGCGCGGGCCTCGGCGAAGATAGGCACCAGTCGCGGTACCTGCGTGCGCGTCTCGCCGATGGTCTGTTCGATGACTACGGTGTTGTCGCAATAAATCGTTAGCGCGCGTGCGCCCAGTCGGCGCGCCGCCTTGAGCGCGGCCACGAGCGCCCAGCCTTCGGCTTGCGTGTTGCAACCAACAGGCGCGGGTTCGCACACCTCGTGCCGCGCGCCGGTTGGCGACAACAGCGTGGCGCCGAGGCCCGTGGCCCCGCGCCCCTTGAGTGCGGCACCGTCGCAATGAATCGTCCACGCGTGCGGATCAAGTGAGAGACGCTTGGAGGACTTGCCGCGCATGCCGTACGTCCCTTATCGTACCACACGGGTCGTTCCACGCCATTGGGTGCACGACGTGCGATCGCAGGTGAGGTGGCATCAATGATCGTTGCGCGCGTGATGGCTCGCGCAGCCGCCACGCGGCCCACCAGAGTTAGTCGTTCGTAAGCACCAAGAGGTATTTGAGCCTGGCAGCGCCAATTAAGCGAATCTCTAACGCCTCGGCGTACGCGCTTGGCGCGAACGGCGACAGCATCTCGATGGCTTGAAAAAACTCTTGAATTGTAACGGAGCAAGTTACGTTAGCGCTGGACATGGCCAGGGCCATGGGCCCGTTGAGCGCCCCTTCGCCTCGTTCTTCGGTGTCGGTTCCGTTGAAAAACGTTACGGTCGTTTCTGCGCCTCCGACCTGGGTACGCGACGTTTTGCAAAATACCAATGGCGAATTGTCGGCGTCGCGGAGCGTAAGTTCGATGCTGCCCGTGTTGTTTGAAGGGAAGAAATAGTAATCAGTTTGAAGCCCGCTAACGCCGCCTGGAATGACTTTGTAGAGCGAGCCTGTGCCATTGGAACCCGCCGCCAATGCGTCGCTGGAGATGCCCACATTGAAGGGGCTCCATCCCGAATACTCCGAGCTGGCGCGGAACGGTAAGTACGCCACGATCGATTGAGCTGATCCCTGGGAAGGGTCGCATTCGTCGCCAACTCCGTCGTCATCTTGATCGGTAAGTAGCTGGTTTTCATTTGTGAGAGGCGGGCAATTGTCGACGACATCAACGTGTGAATCATTGTCATCATTCCACGTGTTGACGTGGAACGTGATTGACGTGGTATAGGCGCTCGGGTTGCCCGCCTGGTCAGTCTGGCGTGCGACGACGGGATGGCTGCCATCGGCAAGTGCGGGCGCCGCCTTGGTGCAGCTAAAGTTGCCGGTGGGGCAGTCTGCGGTGCAATAGGTAGCGCCCCCGGAAGATTGCTTGACGTATACTGTGGCGCCTATTTCGCATTCGCCCGAGAAGGTTGGCAGGCCCGTGGGGAGGGTCTCTTGGGCGGATGGCGAACTAATTGTTGGCGGGTTGGGAATCGACGTATCGACGGTCACGACGCGCGCGGGAGAAGAGGGGGTGCCTACGTTGCCTGCCGGGTCGGTCAAGCGCGCAGTTAGGGGATGGGTGCCATTGGCTATCGACAGCAAGGTGCAGCTAAACAGGCCCTGTGCCACACACGGCGCGGTGCACATGGGGGCGGCGCCATTATTGCTCACGGTGACGGTCGCGCCCGGTTCACCGCACGAACCGCTGACGTAGAGGTTGCTGCCTGTCGTGGCGTTAAGCGTAATTGAGCCGCCAGGTGTTTGGATGGTCGGCGCGCCCGGCGGCAGAGCGTCGACCGTGACGTTGATGATGGTAATTGCGGTGGTGCCGGTCTGGCTGGCGATTAATTCGTGTGGGCCATGGGTGAACGTCGCGACGTCGCACGTATAGGCGTCGTCGTTGCATAGTTCGCTACAGAACGTTATGCCGTTGTCGGAGACGGTTACGGTTTGGCCGGCGGCGCAGGCGCCATAGACAGCGACGGCATTTTCGGAGGCGTTAAGCAGTTCGTTATTCGATAGCGCCGCGATCGTTGGCGGCGGGCCGACGTTGGCGATCTCCAAGGGGACAGTCGTCGAAGGTGGGCTCGTTTGGTTGTCTAGCGTTTGAGTAGCGGAAACGAGATAGGCACCATAGGGTTGCTCGTCGGTGGGGGCACACGTAAAATGGCCATCTATCGTACACGCGGTGGTGCACCAAATAATCAGATTTTCATCGCCGTCCCGAGCGCCGACCGAAACACTCGCAGCTGCCAAGCAGTCACCTGCAATGCTCGGGGTGCGATCGTTGGTCGTCCCCCCGGGAGTCGTAATAGTGGGCATTGGCAGCTCATCTGGGCCATCGAGGGGAGGACCGTCTAAGGGCGCATCACCGGGCGGGGTCACCGAATCTAGGCCCAAGATGGCATTACAGCTCGTTTGCACCACCAAAAGTGTGGCTATCAATGCGAGCCGCGATCGAGACCTCATCCAACGATAGTATACAGAGATTCAGGCGACACTGGATGTCTGACGATGGCCCCTATGTAGGTTTGCGGTCCTACCCAACCGTCATGCGGCCGCCATCGCGCAGCGCTTGCGGAATGAGCGGCGAGGGCTCGCCGGTGGACACCAACCAGAGCTGATGCGCCGCGCGGGTAACGCCAATGTGCAGCAGGTGGCGCGCCCAGTTGGCGGCGGGGTAGGAGGCCGCGTTGACGTCGACCATGACAACGTAGTCAAATTCAAGGCCCTTGACCTGCGTAACATCGGTCACGTCGACGCCGGGCTGAAACGTAAATTCATCGCGTCGCACGCGCCGCATCGCGGGAATATCGGTGCGTCGCAGGCCCTCGTAGTAAAGGTCTGCCTGCTCTGGGTGACGCGAGACGACCGCGCACGACGCGCTTGGCTCGCGCGCCATGAGGTTGCGCAGTGCATCGCCCAAAAACGCCACCGCCTCGCCGACGTCGCCAAACTCGTGCAGCTCGACCGGCTCGCCATCGCGCGCCGCGAGCGCGTCGTCCGGGGCCAGCTCGGGGCCGAGCACCTCGCGCGCCAGCAGCATCACCTCGGCGGTGGAGCGATACGACAGCTTGAGCGGACGCACCACGGCGGCCTGGCCGGTTTGCGCCAGCAACTCGTCCCAACCGCTGAAGTTATTGTCGAACACCAAACGCTGCGCGGTGTCGCCGGCAATCGTGATCGATCGCGCGTTCGGGCGATCGTCGGGCGCGTCGACCGCTTCGATGAGCACCTTGACCTCGAGCGACGAGCGATCTTGCGCCTCGTCGATGGCAATGTGGTTGTAGCGCACCTGGTCGCCCTGCGGCGTGATCAGCGCGCCGCGCTTTAGCTGGATGAGGCGCAACAAGATCGGGTCATCTTCGTCGTCGAGTTTGCCCGCAGGGCTATCTTCGTCCTCGAGCGCGCCGCCATCGGCGGTGGCAATGGCCTTGCCTTCGTCGTCGACGGCTTGGGTGGCGCTGGCGGTTTGCTGCTTGACCCACCTTACCGTCCGGCGAACGTCGGACTCGGTGATGTCGCTGCCGGCAAAGACACGCAGCAGCAAGGACTCATTCGTAAACAGTTCGGCCCAATCGTCCATCATGACGTCGGTGGCGCGGCGCCAACGCCGCAGCATGCCCTCCATGGCCAGGCGCACGCTGGAGTCGAGATTGGCGCCCTTTACCCACGTCAGCAGCGACATGATGCGGGGCACCAAGGCGATGTCGGCGCGCGCGTTCCAGGCCTCAACGATGTCGCGGTTGCCCGCGGCCGTTTGCATGATGTCGGTGCCGACTTGGGCGATCTGATCGGCGACGTGTTGCTCGAGCATCCCCATGACGCGCGGATGCTTCTTGACGCGCGACACCTGCTCGGGCGGATCTTCGTTGTATTTAGTCGGCGTCTCGGGGAGCAAGCGCAGTCGCGTGGCGCGCGCCCAGCCGGTATATGTGACGACCGGCACGCCACCGACGCCGAGCGCGGGCAGCACGCCGGCGACATAACGGACCAGGCTCTGGGTTGGCACCACGAACAGCATGGCGTTAGGGCGAAATCGCCGACCGTCGGCAAAATTGAGAAACGCTATGCGATGGAGCGCCACGGTGGTCTTGCCCGAGCCAGCGCCGCCTTGGATGACGACGAAGCCACTTTCGGGCTGCGTGATGAGATCGAATTGCTCTTTGTCGATGAGCGCGGCGATTTCCGGCAGCGCCTTGTCGGCGCGCATGGAGGCGCCGTGGTGCACGCCGAGCTTGCCCTTCTCGCCGCTGGCGGCCACCGGCTTGGCGCGCGCGGCCTTGCCAACGCCCCCGTGCAACGTCGGCGCGAGGCTGCCGACGGCCTGGTGCCACACGTTGCGCGCGTCGCGGATAAACGTGCCCTGCGGCGCGCCGATGCGCCGCAACTTGCCGCCGTGGATGGAGATGTTGCGCCGTACCTCCACCATGCCGCTGGTGGTGCGGCCGGCAATTTCTTCTTCGTAGTCGTCGCCCTCTTCGTAGCGATAATAGATGTGCGAAATGGGCGCATTGCGCCAGTCGACGATTTGCACGCCGGAGGCGCGATCTATAAAGCCGCGCTTGCCAACCAAGACGTCGCGCGCCTTGCCGCCGCGGCCTTCGCCGGTTTTCAGCCGCATGTGCGCGAAGTAGGGGCTATTGATGTCGACCGGCAGCGACTTGCCGCCGCCCAGCCGGCCGCGCAGCGCCGCCAACCGCGTCATCTGCTCGACCAGCGGCGCGAGATCCTCGGCGCGCGCTTCGGAGATCTGGTCGCGCAGCGCCACCAGGTCGCGGTCGATGTCGCTGGTGACCAGGCTGGGCCCATCGCCGGCGTCTTCGCCCAGCGCGACGCGCGCCGAAACCTGGCCGGAAAGACGTTCCTCGTCGGCGACGATTTGCGCGCCAGCACTGTTTTTGGCAACTTCGTTTCGCATGCAGGGTTTGACAATCTATCTCAACCGGCGCGGGCGGCAAGGGACGCCGGACCAAAGTGCCCGTCGTTTTTGAAACTTTTGGGTTGCGCCCCCCGCCCAGTTGCCCTATTTGCGAGGTGAAATGGCACGCACCAAGGCCCTGGCGGCAACCGATCCTCTTCGTCGCTGGACCACGCAGGATGCCTTAGAAACCTACAATATTCAGGGCTGGGGCTGCGGCTACTTCGGCATCAATTCAGGTGGCGACATGATCGTCACGCCGCGCGCCCCCGACGGCAGCATCAAGGGCGAGATCAACATGAAGGAGCTCATCGACGAGCTCACCGGCCGCGGCATCCAGATGCCGATCTTACTCCGCTTCTCCGACATCTTGCGCGCGCGCATCGAGCTCATTTGCGGCGCCTTTCATGGCGCCATCAAGGAGTATGGCTACAAGGGTCAGTATCGCGGTGTCTACCCGATCAAGGTCAACCAGAACCGCACCGTGGTCGAAGAGGTCATCGAATATGGCCGTCCGTTTCACTTTGGCCTCGAGGCCGGCAGCAAGCCCGAGCTCCTCGCCGTCATGGCAATTCACCAAGACGACGAATCGATCATTGTATGCAACGGCTACAAAGACGAGGAGTACATTGAGACGGCGTTGCTGGCGTCCAAGCTCGGCAAGACCGTCATCTTGGTGGTTGAAAAGCCAAGCGAGATCGATCAGATCCACCGCGTCGTCGAACGGGTAAAGATTCGCCCGACCTTGGGCATTCGCGCCCGCCTGTCGAGCCGAGGTGCTGGGCGCTGGGAGCAATCCGGCGGCGATTTTTCCAAGTTTGGCCTAACGCCAACCGAGCTGGTTGAAGCCGTGCAGAAGCTCAAGGAGTGGGGCGAGCTCGACTGCTTCAAGCTGCTGCACTTTCACCTCGGCTCACAGATTTCGGCGATCAAGTCGGTCAAGAACGCGCTGCGAGAGGCCGGCCGGCTATTCGTCGAACTCTATAAGATGGGCGCGACGGGCCTGAAGTACGTCGACGTCGGCGGCGGCCTTGGCGTCGACTACGACGGCTCGCAGACCAATTTCGCCTCGTCAATGAATTACTCGGTGCAGGAGTATGCCAACGACGTGGTGTATTCGCTCAAAGAGATCTGCGACGCCGACAACGTGCCGCACCCGACCATCGTGTCGGAATCCGGCCGCGCGGTGACGGCACACCATTCGGTGCTGGTGGTCAACACGCTGGGCGTTACCGAATTTAACACCTCGGTGCCCAAGGAGCTGCCCAAGCCGCCAGTGCCGGTGGTGAGCAACATGTGGGAGATCTACCAAGGCATCTCGCAGAAAAATATCCTCGAGTCGTATCACGACATCGTCGAATACAAGGACCAGGTGCTGCAGCTATTCAACCTCGGGCATCTCTCGCTTGAGCACCGCGTGATGTGCGAGAACTTATTCTGGGCAACCTGCGAGAAGACGCTGCTGATGGCGCGCCAGCTGCCGCACATGCCCGAGGAGCTAGAAGGCCTGGAAAAGGCGCTTTCGGACACGTATTTCTGCAATTTTTCGATGTTCCAGTCGCTGCCGGATGCGTGGGCTGTCGACCAGTTGTTCCCGATTACGCCGCTGCATCGCCTCACCGAAGAGCCGACCCAGCGCGCGACGCTCGCCGACATCACCTGCGACTCGGACGGCAAGATCGAGAAGTTCATCGACCTGCGCGACATCAAGCACGTGCTCGAGCTGCACCCCGTCAACGGCGAGGACTACTACCTCGGCATCTTCCTCGTCGGCGCCTACCAGGAAATCTTGGGCGACATGCACAATCTTTTCGGTGACACCAACACGGTGCACGTCATGCTCAACAGCGACGGCGATTACGACGTCAAGGACGTCGTCGCAGGCGACACCGTGAGCGAGGTGCTGTCGTATGTTGACTATAATCCTACCGATCTGCTCGGCCGGCTGAGAAGCACCGTCGAGGCGGCGCTGCGTAAAAAGATCATTACGATCGAAGAGTCGCGGACGCTGATCAATCAGTTCCGCCAGGGCCTCATCGGCTACACCTATCTCGCACGCTCGTAGTCGGCCAAAACTCGGTGGCGTAAACTCGCCATTTCGGCGGGATCCGCCGGATTTTTGCGGCGGGTTTTCGCAAAATAAGGGTATGGGGCCCCCAGGGGCTGTGCTATGACGATCCCGTGTCGGGCCAGCATATTTCGGTACAGGTCGCCGTGCTTACGGTGAGCGATACCCGCACTGCGCAAACCGACACGTCTGGTCAGACCGCGGTCGACATGCTGGTGGCGGCGGGGCATCGCGTTGTCGCGCGCGCCATTGTTAAAGACGAAATCAATACCATCCACGGCCAGCTCAAGGCGTGGGTGGCCGACGGTCAAGTGGACGTCATTATTACGACCGGCGGCACCGGGGTTACGCCTCGCGATGTTACGCCCGAGGCGCTTGAGCCGCTGGTCACCAAACCCATTCCCGGCTTTGGCGAGTCGTTCCGCTATTTGTCGTTTTTGGATATCGGGACCTCGGCGATGCAAAGCCGTGCCGATGCCGCCTTGTGCGAAACCACCTATGTGTTTTTGCTGCCTGGCTCGACCGGTGCGGTGAAGCTGGCGCTTGAGAAGATTATTATTCCGCAGCTCGATATCAACAACAAACCGTGCAGCATCACGGCGCTGTTGCCGCGCATCCGCAGCGAAATTCGGTAGGCTTTTGGGTGCACGGGAGCCGAGGCTGACGCGGTGAATATTGATGATGTCTTGCAGCGCGCGTTGGCGACGCGCCTGAATCTACAAATCGCGCTGTCATCGCTGGCGGTGATCGAGGAGTGGATGGATTTGCATATCGATCGCTGGCTCGACAACGTGCCGGCGCCGCCCGAGATGCCCATGGGCTGCGAGGCCCAATTCGAGGTGGTGCTCGGCAGCGACCTACGCCAGGTGACATGGTCGGCGTGGGGCGACCCGCGCGGCTTTGTGCCCAAGCTCGCCAACTATTTTCAGCTCTGCGTCATGGGCAAACAAGATAGCGAGGTGCTCGATCAGCTCGGCAATGAACTGCAGCCGGAGCAAGTGGGCAGCTGGCTGACCGTGACGCCGGGCAAGGTCTTAACCGGCTGGCAGTTTTGCGAGCCCATTGCGTGGGCGCGGCTGCAAGAAAGCTTTGCGCCGCATGCGGCGAAGTTGGCGGTGCATGCGTGGCTTGAGCGCAACGACACCGAGCAGATCGAACGCTTCGCGCAGGCGATTGGTGACGGCGCGTATTCGGAGCTTGAAATTGCGATGCCGGGTGACGATGCAGCGGCGCAGCTTGCGGCGCTTGCGCGCGCCGTGCCGCATTTTGGTGGCGAGCCGCTGCCGGCGGCGCTGATCGCGTGGTGGGCGCAACGCGCGGCGCAGCTGCCAGCGGCCGCGTCCGATGAGACCGGGGCGTCAAACGCCTTCGCCGTGGTCGTGCGCATCGCGCAAGGTGCGGTGACCCACGTGGGCGCGCTCGGGCCTGGCATTGGCAGCGACGGGCTTGGCGATCTTGCGGCACTCGCTACCGCGTGCAGCATCTCGTGGGACAGCTCGCTGGCGCGCGTGGTTCCATCGCTGTCGGCTCAGGGGGTACGTCGGCTTGCGTACGTGCAGGCTAGCGGCCGCGCGTCGTTGCAGCTGTATGTCGAGCCTGGCGACCCGGCCGTTAACCCAAACCGCAGCGGCAAGGTGGTTGTGAAGCCGCCGGCGTCGTCGGCCAATTAGTTGTGTCGTCGCGCGATGAGTTGTTGCTAGCGAGCGATGCCGAGCTCGAGCGCGCGTGCGCGATGGATCGCTATCGCGCTTCGGGGCCAGGCGGCCAGCATCGCAACAAGACCGAAAGCGCGATTAGGTTGCGTCACCTGGCGCTCGGCGTGACGGTGCATGCCGACGGCTCGCGCTCGCAGGCCGAGAACCGCGCGACGGCGGTGACGCGTATGCGCGAGGCCTTGGCGTTGCAAGTTCGGCAAGGGATGGTGCTTGAAGGCTGGCAGCCGGAGGCGGCGCTCGCAGCGTTTGTCGCCGGCGGCGGTCGCGACATCACGCGGCGCTCGCGGCAGAGCGGGGCCGTGCTCCTGCAATTCGCGCGGCTGCTCGACGTGGTTGAAGCGTGCGGCGGCGAGGTTGGCGCCGCGGCGCAGGCCCTAGGCACCAGTTCGAGTGCCTTGTCCAAGCTGCTGACGTACGACGACGACGTGGTGCGCGCGGTCAACGAAATGCGCTCGCGCCGTGGCCTGCGGGCCCTGCGGTAGGGGCTCAAGGCCCCACCCACACCTGGGTTATGGGTGGCAAACCCCAACTCTTAGTCAGTAAAATTAGCGTGTTAGGGCGGTCTGCTTAGGCATGGTGCTTGCAAAGTTAAGGCGCATGTCGAAGCATGGTGTTGTGGTTGTAGGGGTGCTGGGCCTTGCGGCTCAGCTTGGCTGCTTGGCGCCGACGCGCGATGACGCGGCGAATCTTGATGAAGACAAGGCCGGCGTTACCGAGGCTAACGAAGACAGCTATGACTGGGCTGACGATCCTGGGTTGCGCATGATGATGCTGCAGGCCGAGGCCATCGGCACCAAATACGACCTATGCGACGAGACAGCCAACTACGATGGCATTTGTCTCGACTGGTGTTGGAACGATTTAGATTGCGGTGCGGCCCAGACGCAGGCGGTGCAAAACCGCAGCACCCAACGCCTGCCGATCGTGCTCGTGCATGGCTTTAACGCCGGCAAAAAGGCCTTCCATGACGTGGCACCACGGCTGCGCGATGCCGGCTTTATAGTCGAAGAAGTGCAGCTTTCGCCCTATGCTCCGACCGTCATCCGTACCGACGAGCTGGCGACGCAGATCGCCGAAATCAAGGCGCGGCATGGCGCGGCCAAGGTGCATTTGATCGCACATTCATTTGGCGGCATCGACGCCAGGCGCTTGGTGCATGTGCCGCCCTTTACCGACGTCGCCGCGAGCATCACCACCGTTTCAACACCGCATCGCGGCACGCACATCGCCGAGCTGCTGACGGCAGAGTGGGTGCTAGAGCTCGCCCCAGCGGTGCTCCGCCGCATCTCTTTTATTGGCGAGAGCGACGCGGATTTCGTTGAGCAAAACGATTTTGCCGCGCAAGTTGCCGACATGATGCCGGCCGCCATGGAGGCGTTCAACGCCGCCTATCCCGATCGCGCCGGCGTGTTTTATCAATCGTATGCGGGCTATGCAACGACGCTTGGCGTGCGCAATAGCAATCACCTGGGTGATTGCGAAGAGCAGTATTGGGGCGGCGACGCCGCCTATGATCACATCAACCCCTTGCTCGCGGTCAGCCATGTGTTGCTGCGTGGGGCCGACGACGGCCTCGTCGCGGTGCGCAGCGCCAAGTGGGGCCGCTTTCGCGGCTGCCTCCCCGGCGATCACCTCGACGTCATCGGCCAAATCCAAAAAAGCGGCGCCAACTCCGCCGGCTTTGCCCACCACGACTTCTATCTCCAGGTCGCGCAGGAGCTCGTAACCTGCGAGGCCGCGGCGAGCCGCCGCGCGTTTAACGCCGCGATCTTCGCCGAATGCATGCAAAACGCCGGCGCCCCGGTGAACTAGCGTGGCGGCAGTCCGTCGCTGCGTGGGGTTATAAAAAGCCCGCGCGTCGGCGGATTTCTGGCCCGATGCGGTCAACCATGGCGTCGACCGTTCCATCTCGCATTGTGCTTTCTGAAATCGGTTCAAGGCTCTGCACCGTGAGCGTGCCCGCCCGGTCAACGCTGAGGAGCCGCTTGCCGCTGGCATCCGGTCCGGCCCAAAGCGTCGCCTTGCTGGCGGCGATGCGCGCTACTAGGCGTAACTTAGCCATGTCCCAAATGCGAATTTCGTTGCTGTAGGTCGTCCCGAAGATGAAGTCGTCATTGACCATGACCGTTTGCACGCCCGAACCGATGCCTTGGAGCGTCGAGATTTACGCGTAGGTGTGGCAGTTCCACACCGCGACGGTGCCATCGCCAAGCTGACAAAGAGTGCGGGTCAATAAGTCGGGGTGTTTTGGCCGTAAGGTCTCGCCGCAAAAGATACAACGTCCCCACCGCCACCCGGTGCTTGTGCGCCACCAGTGCCAGCGGCACGCCGCCGGCCGTGTGCTCCAGCGATATCTGCCAGCGGATGGCTGGGCAAAACCTGGTTTTCCTGTGATTTCCTACGGTTGTCTGTGTCTCGGTCTGCATGTGTCATCTCCATGTGGGAGTGACAACTTCAATTGGGGGCGGGGACGAACAACGGGTCCCGATACCGAGCTGGCTGAGCGGATCTATGAAATGCAGGTTGCACCACGTGTGAACCCTAAGTGCGATTTGCACATCTACAGCGCGATTTACACTTTGCAGGCTGTTTGTAACCATTTGAAACCATTTGGGTAACGCCTGGCACAGCGCATGCATTGCTTAAGGCCAGAAGGAAAAAACAATATGAAAAAAACAACTGGTTCAAAGCTTCAACTCAAACGTGTCAGTGTTGCGTCGCTCAACAACATGAAAGGTGCCGACGCTGGCCCACTTGTACTTAATCAAATGGAAGAGGTTTTGTACAACACCGGCGCAGGGGCCCATCAAGAATGGGTTAAGGTTTGGGTATACGATGACAAAGGTAATCTGGTACAAGAAGACGCAAAAATCTGGGTAGCTAACGATAGTAGTTGCGGCGCCGGCACGAACGGTATGGCAAGCGCCGGTCGCTGCTAGAATTCAAGTCTGTTGAAGTTGTATAGGCCCTCTGTGGGGCCTATACTCGCTTAAGTACCTTGTGGATATTAACTTTTCTACAGAGCGTAGAGCGCGCGTCTTAGACGAATTGATTGTTTCTATTTTCGCTACGTACCGAACGGGTTCAAATCTTTTTTTGCCCTGGGATATTTCGTTGCTTTGCGGATACCTTCGCAGTAGTGGTCGAACCGACTATCCAATTTCAACGGCAGAGATCGAAAGTGCCATGGCTTATGGGCTGCAGACCTCGATCGAGCATCTAAGCGATTCAACTAAATTTTCACTCCATCTGCATGGTGGCACGACGGCGGCGGCGTGGACGGTTGCGCATTTGTGTGACGACGCCGAACAGGTTTTGAGGGCTTCATTCGACCTTCGTATCGAACAAGAGCTTGCGCAGCCCACATGGTGCAACGAGTACGACCTTGCCAGCGGGTTAGTTGGAGTCGGCGTTTATGGCTTAGAGCGCTACGAGCAAGATCCAGCTTACGGCCGCGCCATCATCGAACAAGTGGTAAATCATTTGGCGACCCTCGCCGAATGGGAAAACGGCCGTTGCGCATGGCGCGTATCTGACAAAGCTCCCCATTTCGCGGCATATGAGCCGGGAAAACGAGCTTGGTATGCCAAGAGGTTCGATTGCGGCATGGCCCATGGCATAGCCGGGGTTATTGCATTTCTTGGATACGCCGCAGAGCTTGAGCTTCCACAGGCAAAACACTTACTAGTTGGAGCGCAACAGTGGCTTGATGCCAAGGTTCAGCCTTCGAATCCATATAACCGTCATCCAATGTATCTAAATGTGGGTCAGGACGACAGGATTCCCCGAACGAGATGGTGCTACGGCGACCTCGGGGCGCTATGCGGTCAGTGGAATGCTGCAGCCCGTGTTGGGAGCAACATTCAACCATACCGAGACGCGCTCTTGGAATGCGCCCAACGGAGCGAAGAATTTACCGGCGTCGACCTGCCGATTGTTTGCCATGGCGCGACGGGAAACGCACATATCTATACGCGATGTTTTCTCGCCAGCGGCGATGAGAGGTTTTTGCATGCTGCGGATCGCAACTTCGAGCTTGCGGTCGCCATGTTAGAAAAACCAGGGGCCATGGACCCGCCAGATATCTATGAGGGATTCATTGGCAACCACGTGGGCACGGCGCTAGCCTTGTTAGCAAGTTTTTCCGACGAACTGCCAGGTTGGCATAGGCTCCTGTGTATTGACATTCCAGTGCAAGAACCGATTTCAAACGCGTAGTGGCAAAAGCCATTGCCTTAAACTCAGATGGAGCACCCGATTGCAGAAAATGAAAATGCTCGCTTCGCCTTAGAGTTGTGTCGTCAAGTCGCCGATTCACTGCGAACCGCTGTGCCCTTGGCAACGGCAAAATGGTGGGAGCGCGCGCTGTTTTGGGGCTATTGGTCGAGCTACACCGATGCCGAGCAAGACGCGGAGGCAGCACGGATTTCATTGTCACACGCCGTCGCGGAGGCCGAGGCAGCGCTTGTCGCTCCAATACCACAATTCCAACTCATTGGGTCTGGCTTCGCGCTAAGCCATTTGTTGTTAGACGATGCGCCCAGCTTGCTCCGACGCCTAGATGATCAGCTGATGCGCTGGATGGCCGATGAGAGTTTTCCGAAAGACCTTGGCATTCTTAAAGGTCTGGCCGGCATCGCGATTTACGCTAACGAGCGCCGACTTGCGGGAGATGCTCAATTCGCGCAGCAATGTCTTGAGCCTATTTGGCAATATTTGCAAAAGACCGTGAGCATTGAAGGGGCTAATTATTTTTGGGTCACACCACAAGCGGCGTTGCCTGCCTGGTTAAAATCGCGATACCCAAGCGGCCATGTCAACTGCGGACTTGCGCACGGGGTGCCCGGCATCCTTGTCGCGCTAGATCATATTAATACCGCGGGCATTGCCGATACCTCGGTGTATGCGCGGGGTGTTCTTTCGTGGCTTGATTCAATCGCCCGCGACGACTCGCCTGAGACCAAGTACCCGCAATTGCTTGTCGGTAACAGAGCGGTCGGTGATCCGCGTACGGCGTGGTGTTACGGAGATTTTGGAGTCGCCACTGCAAGATGGCGAACGTGCATCGCGCTCAAGCTGCCGACGCGCGCCGTCCATGCCGAAGCCCTCGCCGCGGCGGCTCGCCGCCTTGAGCTTACACGCGTCAAGGACGCGGGAATATGCCACGGTGCCATAGGCAATGCGTTGATGTGCAAGCAATTTTTCCACGCTTCAAGTGACGAGGCTTTTAGCGATCTAGCGACCTCGTGGCTCATGCGGGCTCATGCCTACCACCAACCAAACCTTCCGTATGGCGGCTTTGGGGCTTATGGCGGTGACGAAGAATCGCTAGAAAATGGAGGTTTTTTTCGGCTGACGCTTCTCTAGCCGTTGGTGCGATCGGCGTCGCCCTCGGCATGTTGAGTTTATCCATTGAACTCGAACCTTCCTGGTGCAGAATTTTCGCAATGGACCTAGCCCACTGAACTAGTTGCGCCCTGAAATGAGTCGCTTGCGTCACTTTTGAAGTTTCGCACGACGGCGATTCCCACCAATCACCAGCTAACCGCGTTGCAAGGCGAATCGATTCAGGCACGACACAACGCGCATAAACAAGAACGTTGGCATGGAGCGAGGCGGAGGTGATGCGTCCAATATGATTCACGACGGTGGTATTGTCTAAATCAATCGTCACAACATAGTTTGATGTTAAATTCCCGACAATCCAAGACGTAGTTGGTGCCGTTTGCCAACGCGCAATTTCTCGCAAATCTGAGAGTGACCAGCCGACGACTTCGCGGTCGGCTCCCGCCGCGTAGAGCCTCGTGCCATTATCGACGACGACGAGGTCTTGAGCGCTTCGCTTAAGGCCCAAGAGCACGCCTTCTCGGTTCCCCGAAACGCGGCTAACAATAGAAATCGAACCGTCTATTAATGCAGCAAAAATACGGGTGCTGTCATGCGACCACGTAAACGTATAAATTTGTCCAGGCTGAAAGGTCTCCCAGATTTTCTTGCCTTGACTATTCCACAGCCAGAGTGTCGAGCTTAGCTCAGCCAGCGTCGCAATATGTTGACCGTCAGGCGAGAGCGTGGCCGCCCGCCAGGCCCCGGGCAGCTCGGCAAGCAGCCGCCCGGTTGTGACGTCGATTAGGATTACGCGATTCAGGCGCTTGGTTTCAATCGTCACGAGGACACGGGAGCCATCAGCCGACCACTCTACCGCCGTAGGATAGCCATTTGGCACGACCCCTTCCGACACGATGCCGCTGTCGTCGACGATAAACAACTTGCCATCCGTCAGCCCCATGAGGAATCGCTCGCGATCTACGGGCGAACCAGACAGTAAGTATACTCCTTTCGATTCAATCGGCATTGTCTTAACGGTTTCCCCGTCGACAATTCGCTGCCAGACGAGCGTGCCATTTGTGCGCCACGAGACAATACGCCCCGAGGCAGCAAGCACGGCGATCTGGGACACAACGCCCGGCTCTCCGGGCAAGAGTCTTTTAGTTCCGTTTTTTAAATTCCAGATGGCAATGCCACCGTCCGCGGCGCGAACAAGCTCTTCATCGGCGATAAGCGGAGGCTCCTCGTTGTAGTCGGCATTAGTCACTGGTTCAAAGACACGTTTTAAGAAAACGCTTTGGCTATTCCAAACCATGGCCGTGCCGTTTCTCGCCCCTGTCGCGATTTGAATCTGGTCCTTCGCGACAGCCAAAACCGACAACGAGCCACCATGCGAGTAGGTATTAAGATCCAACCCTCTCGAAATAGACCATTCTTTTGCAGACCCGTCTATTGATGCGCTTATCACGCGGTCATGTCCCAGCAACGCCACACTACGGATTGCGGCCTTGTGGCCAGAAAGCACTCGAGATGGCGAGCTAGAAAGCATTCCTTGCTTGTCTCTGGAATAGACGTGTAGCATTGCGTCGGCGCCACCAGACACCAGATACGAATCGTCAGCCGACCAGGCCAAATCAGAAACCGCGCCAACATGCGCCACAAATCGTTGTTTGACTCGTCCATCCGCACTTTCAATTATCAAGATCTCGCCACTGTCCGCGCCTATCGCGATTTCTGGGCGGGTGGTGCTTATGGCAATGGAGTTAATAATGTAGTCAACGGCGCCAAGAGACCGCAGCCGTTTTTTGAGCGAGGAAAACAACCTCGTGTTGTTAGAGGTCGTGCTTGCGATAAGGATAATGACTTCGCCACTGCGCGGGTCGAGCTTTGACCAAAGAAACGTGTTTTTGGAATTTGGACTTTCAAATATCGTTCGCGTTGTTCCATCGCTAACATTCCATCCGACTACTTTTTCTCGAACACCGGTCGATACTATCTCGCCAGAAATTTCACTCCATACAAGGTCAAAAACGCCTTCTCCGTGAAGTAGGCGTTGTGCAGCAAGCTGGCCGGAGGCTGCATCCCAAATCTTTACCACACCGTCGCTGCCAGCGGTTGCTATGAAATCTGACGCGCCGAGCCACGCTGCAACCGTCCGTCCGCCGGCGGGGTGTGCACGAAGCAACTGAATCAAATCGCCATTTTTCCAGATTCTAGCTGTGCCATCGTTGCTCGCGGTTAGGATGTGCATACCATCGCGACTAAATTCCATTGAAGTAATTTGGTCGGCGTGACCTAGCATCGTCGCCGTCGCAGCCCCCGCGGTTTTGTACGCAGTCGTGGCAAGATGATCGATGGTCGACGAAGCGCTGCCACGGCGAATTACTTCCGCGGCAAACAGCAAACTGTTAACTGCGTTGTTATTCGTCAGCGCGCCTGCCGCTTGATCTGTGTAGTTTTCCACCAGCTGCTGCTCGGCCCGCGCCGCGCTCACCTTAGCCGACGTTTCGCTGCGCTGAGCCTTGCTGCGTAGCCCTGCGAAAACAATTGTCGAGATCGTGAGGCTTACAAGCACCACGGCGCCCAAGCCACGAATAATGCGCTTTCGTTTCACATCAGAGGCAACGCTAGCCGCCGCAAACGACTCCTCTAAGTCGGTAACGCGACTCGGATAGCGGCTGCGCCATAGCCGATATTCGGCGAGTAAATCGCCACGCCAAAGCAACCCCTTGTCGCGATTTCGCCCGACCCATTGGCGAGCCGCGGCGCGCAGTTGGTCGCGCATGCGCGCGCCCTCGGCGTCTTCGCGGCGCCAGTTAATGAGGCGAGGCCACGCCGAGAGCAAGGCTTCGTGCACTACCTCGATGCGGTCGAGCGAGCCGGCGCCTTCGGAGGCGGTGAGGAGGCGGGCGTGAATCAGCGCCTCGAGCGTGGTCTCGGCGTCGGCGTGCTTGCCTAAGATTTCCAAGGCCTCAGCGCGGGTTAAAATGGCGCGCGTGCCGTCGGCGGTGACGAGATTGCGAAAGACGATGCGCACCAGGCCTTGCGCTTCGGACGACATGGCGCCGAGCACGCGCTCGGCGTGTTGGGCGAGCGCGCCGCCGACGCCGCCGAGCGATTCATACGCCTTGCGCGCGAGCTTGCTGGCTTGCCTATCGCGCAGCTCCCACAATTGCGCCGCGGTAAATGAGAGCAGCGGCAAGGCCGAGGGCATGTCGGCAATGGCCTGCACCATTTCGCCGGGCAGGGCAGGGTCGTCGAACTCGTAGCCGGCGCGGCGCGCGGGCTCGATGAGGATGCGCAGCAAGTCATCCGGCGTCGGCGTCGCGAGCAGTTGCAGGCCGCTGACCAAGCGGTCGCGCAAGGCCTCGAGCTGTTGGCAGCGCAGCAAGAAGTCGTCGCGCACGGTGAAGACGACGCGAATGGGGTCGGCCGGCGATAACGACGCCTGCAGCAGCATGTCGACATACGCCTTGCGCTCGGCGACGTCGTGGCACAAGGTGAAGAGTTCTTCGAACTGATCGACGTAGAGCATCAGGCTCTGCTTGCGCGCCGTGGCCCACGCGCGCAGCACGTTACCCAGGCCCGCGCCGGCAAGCGCCTCATCGGTGGTGGTTTCGAGACCTTCGAGGCCGCGCACCATGGTGCGCAGCGCCAGCAGCGGCGAGCCGCCGGGCCGGACGATCACTGACTTCCAGTGGCTGCCCAGCGCAGGCAGCACACCGGCTTGAATGAACGAGCTCTTACCAGCACCCGACGGGCCGACAATGCCGAGCATGGCGGTGACGCGGAGGCGATTGGCGACGGATTCGGTTTCGCGCTCGCGACCGACAAACATGTCGGCGTCATCGGCGGTAAAAGCAGCCAAGCCGCGATACGGCGCGCGCTCATTGAGTTTGCGCTCGCTGTCGAGCGCCTCAATGGCGACTTGCGTGCTCAGCCACCCCCACAGCGTGTGGTCGCTCTTTTCAAAGCCGGTTGGCATGGAGACTAGGCGCGCGCCGCTGCGGCCCGAGCCGTCGAGCACGAACAGCTCGGCGTCTTCGCCCGGGGCTGGGGCGGAAACTTGGAAAAATGGTGCAAGGCGAAGCACCGGCGCGCCGTCTTGCGTCACCAGCAGCGGCTCGCCGGAGGTGACCTCGGCGCCCGCTTGCAACGGCACGACCGGGCGCGGCTGGCGGCGCGTCCCCATCCAGCGGTCGGCCGTCTCGCCATGCGGCACCACCAGCAAATAATCGTGCAGCCACGCCAGACCGGCGAGCGCGACTTGCAGCTGCGGCATGGTCTCTTCGAGCAGGCGTTTGGTGGTCGCGGCATCGGGCGCGAGCGCGGTTTCGTAGTGGTCCTTGGTGGCGACAAGGGCCCGCATCGCGCGCGATACGGCGGAGCGTTCGCTCGGCTCATCGCTGGTGCGCGAGGTGGTGCGCGAGGTGTCGGGACAAAACAGCTCGATGAGCTCGGGCAGCGGCGCGCTGTCGCGGCGATCGGTAAATTGCACGGCGATGAGCTCGGCGAGGTCGAGCCACTCCATTTCATCGAGGCCATGGCGCTTGAGCTGGCCCAGCGCGCGCGCGACGTCGGGCTGGCCGCGCTCAGCCAGCGTGCCGTAGTGGGTCCAGCAGGCGAGCGATAAGTTGCCGAGCAAGCGCGTGGTGACGCGCATGATCTGAAACACGGCAGACAGGCCCTGGTGGGCGTTGCGCACGCTATCGAGCGCGGAGACGGCCTCGGCGAGTGGTTGCGGCGCGGTTGACAGCAACGCTTCGCGCAGCGCTGCGTCCAGCGTCGGCAGCTTGACCGGCTCTTGGTCAAAGCCAGTCGCCTTGCGCATCGCCGCGGCGAGTTCGACCGCGGTCTGGTAGCGATTCGCAGGCCGCTTGGCGAGCGCTTTTGCAATCACGGCATCGAGCGCGGGCGGCAAATCGCCGCCGAGTGGTGGTGGCGCCTGCCGCGCATGCGCGCGCGCGAGCTCCATGGAGTTCTTGCCCTTAAATGGCAGCCGGCCGGTTAGGACCTCGTAGGCCAAGATGCCAAGCGCGTAGACATCCGTGCGCGCGTCGGTGGGGATGGTGGGCACCCATTGCTCGGGCGCCATGTAGGCGGGCGTGCCGATGGTGTCGCTTTTTTGCACGGGCAAGGCGCTGGCATCGAGCGTCATCGCGCGTAGCTTGGTTAGGCCTGGCCCAACGGTTGGCTTGGCGCTGATGGTTTCGGTGGCCCCGCTGCGCTGTGAATCACTGTGAGCTGCGCTCGCCTGGGTTCCAATGACGCTAGCCGGCGTATCCGTTGATGGCGGTTGAGCAGTTGTGGGCGAGTCAGCGGCGTCATCGCCGCCCTCGGCCGCGCCGCTACTACCGCTGAGCTTGGCAATTCCCAGATCGAGCAGCTTGGGCAGCAGCCGCCCTGCGCGCGCGATGACCATGACGTTTGCCGGCTTTAGATCGCGGTGGATGATGCCTTGCTCATGCGCGGTGTGCACCACTTCGCACAATTTGTCGAACAGCGGCACGAACTTCTCGACCGGCAACGGCCCGTGTTTTTTGAGCAGCTCATTGAGCGGCGTGCCGCGCACCAGCTCCATCGCGGTCCACAGCGTGCCGTCTTCTTCGACGCCGAAAGCATAGATGTGCGCGGCGTAGGGATGGTCTAGCTGCGACGCAAACTGTGCTTCGCGAAGAAACTGCGCCGCAAACGCCGAGTCGGCGTCGGCGCGCGCGAGCGGAATCTTGATTACCGCCTCACGGCCGAGGCTGATTTGCTCGGCGAGGTAGACGGCGCCAAAGCCGCCGGCGCCGATTTGCTGGTGCACCACGAAGTCGCCGAGCAGGCGGCCGGTCATGGGGCTATTGGGCGTGCCGTCGGTGCGGGTTGTGGTCGTCACGGGCGCCCCGCTTCACCGCATTTCACAGACGGCCTCAGCTTTCGCGCCAAATGCACGACCGACATCCGTCTCACGGGCGTGATTGTATCGCCGAGGTCTTCGCCGCACAAGCGCGCCACCCACTTAGCCCGCGGGCGGGGGCGCTCTACCCGTGGTCCATCGGATTGTTGGGGGCTAATGCCCCGCCGCGGCGTCGGCGGTGGCGTCGGCGACCTCGGGGTGCATCTTCATGAAGTATTCTTTGTCGAGGGCTTTTTCGAGGCCGTCGTGGGCGGTGATGAGGCCTTCCTTGACCAGCTTGGAGAGGGTGCCGTCCATGGTTTGCATGTGATCGCTGATGCCGGCCTGAATGAACGATGGGATCTGCGCGGTCTTGGATTCGCGAATCATCGGGGTGAGTGCCGGCGTGGCGATGAGAATCTCGTGCGCCGGGATGCGGCCGGAGCCGTCGGCCTTCTTGAGCAGCTGCTGGGCGACGATGCCGGCCAGCGCGTCGGCGAGCATGCCGCGGATTTGCGGTTGCTCGTTGGCGGCAAACGCGTTGACGAAGCGGTCGATGGTGGCCGGTGCGCTGTTGGTGTGCACCGTGGCAAACACCAGGCAGCCAAAGCTCGCGAGCTGAAGCGCTAGCTTCATGGTCTCGGCGCCGCGAAGCTCGCCCACCAGGATGACGTCGGCATTTTCGCGCACGGCGCTGCGGATGGCCTCGAGGAAGCTCGGCGTGTCTTCGCCGACCTCGCGATGGGTGATCTGGCAGTTGATGGGGTGGTGAACAAATTCCACCGGGTCTTCGATGGTTAGAATGTGCGCCTGGCGGGTGGCGTTGATCTGGTTAACCATGGCCGCCAGCGTGGTGCTCTTGCCCGAGCCGGTGGGTCCGGTGACGAGCACGAGGCCCGCCTTGAGATCGGCGAGCTTGCGAATACCCAGCGGCACGCCGAGCTGGTCGAGGGTTAAGATCTTGGTGGGAATGATGCGAAACACCGCGCCCATGCCGACGGTCTTGCGCATGTAGTTGCCGCGGAAGCGGGCCTTGTCTTCGTAGCCGTAGGCAAAGTCGAGATCCCAGTTGGTGTCAAAGGTCTTGCGCTGCTCGGGCGACAGCAACTCGTAGAGCAAGGTCTCGACGCGCTCGGGCGACAAGATATCTTTTTCGATGGTGAGCGGGATGAGCTCGCCTTTGGAGCGAATCATCGGCGGATATTGCGCGGCGATGTGTAAGTCGGAGCCGCCGCGTTTCATCAGCATGTCAAAGTAGCGATCGATTTCGGGCATGCGGCTACGGCTCCTTATCTTTTTTGCCAAACATGCCGCGCGCGCGCGCCGCCATGTCGCCCATTTTTTGGGCGGTGTTGCTTTGCGGCGCGGCGACGACCGGCGCCGGGCCGCGCAGCTGCAACAAGAACTCTTTCTTTTGCTCGGCAAAGGCGAGCGCGGTCTCTTCGGTGATGCGGTCGGCCTTGAGCAAGGCCATGAGGGATTCATCGAGGCGAATCATGCCGAGCGAGCGGCCGCGCTGCTGCACGTTGGGCAGCTGAAATAGCTTGTTGTCGCGAATCAGCGTCCACAGCGGCGGGCACCCCGAAATGAGCTCGACCGCCGCGATAAAGGCGCTGTTGTCTTTATTGGGCACCAGCCGCTGCGCGATGACGAACTTGAGCGCGGCGGCGAGCGTGAAGCGAATTTGTTGTTGTTCGTTGGGTGGGAAAAAATCAATGAGACGGTCGATGGTCTTGGCGCCCGAGGGCGTGCTCATGGTCGCGATCACCAAGTGGCCGGTTTCGGCGGCGCTGATGGCGATTTCGACGGTTTCGCGGTCGCGCAGCTCGCCGATGACGATGACGTCGGGGTCTTCGCGCAGCGACGCCTTGAGCGCGGTGGCAAACGAGCGGGTATGGATGCCGACCTCGCGTTGCGACACCACGGCCAGCTTGCGCGGATGCAAGAACTCAACCGGCTCTTCGACCGTAAGAATGTGGCCGCGCTTGGTGCTGTTGATGAGATCCACCAGCGCGGCAAGAGTGGTGGTCTTGCCGTGACCGTTGGGACCGGCGATGACGACCAGGCCCTGATGATAGTTCGTGATTTTTTTTAGTTCGACCGGTAGCTCAAGCGACTCGATGGTTGGCAGCGGCTCCATGACCAGGCGAAAGCTGCCCTTGAGCCCGGTTTTTTGCCGCGAGATGTTCACCCGGCAGCGACCACCGCCCGGGATGTCGACGGCGAGGTCGGTGTAGCCGCGCTTTTCGAGGAGCTCGCGCTGCGAGAGCTGCATCAGCGGGTGCAAAATGCTCTCGACAACCTTTTCCGTCATCGGGTCGCCCCACGGTTGCATGAGCCCGGCGCACCGCATCTGCAGCGGCCGATTGGTCATGATGTGGACGTCGCTGGCGGCGCGGCCGCGGGCGGCGCGCAAGATGCCGAGCAAATCTGGTGGCGGATTGCCGAGTAGCAGACGCGAGCGCGGCGCTTGGACAGGCGGAGCGGCCGCGGGAGGCGGGGTGGGTGCCGCGTCTTGCTCAGGGGGCGGGGCAACCGGCATAGCGGCAGGCGACGCCGCGGGA
Source organism: Myxococcales bacterium (assembly GCA_016716835.1). Lineage (NCBI taxonomy): Bacteria > Pseudomonadati > Myxococcota > Myxococcia > Myxococcales > Myxococcales bacterium. Next base: position 654,478 of record JADJUW010000002.1, read on the forward strand.
GGCATGGCCGGCGGTGGTGGCGCAAACGTGCCGGCAGGCATCGCGGCCTGGCCAAAGCCCGAAATGGATCCGCCAGGATTGGCCGGCGGCATGGCAATCCCGCTGGCATGAGCCGCTCGCGCAAATCGGAGTTGGATGACGTCGCCGCGCCGCGCCGCTGAAATGGTCAGGTCGGCGGCAAACAAGGTGCAAGGCACATCGGGCGCATTGCCGTCGGTGCGAGGCACCACCATCGCCGCGTCGGTGCCCGCGATGATCGCTTCGATCTGCGGCGTCGTGAGCACCTGTTGTGACACCGGCTTGAACTCGCCGGCCATGCGCGCCATCACGGGCTTGCCGGTTTGCAGCGCGATTTCGGCGATGTCATCGCGGTCGAGCAACTTGAGAATTTGCGCGAGCTGCGCGGTCATGTCGTAATTAGTTTAGAGGTCTGGCGCGGCCTGCTCAATCAGCGCGGCACGGTTTCCCAAGGCTTTACACGAGGCGTGGTAGGCGGCTCGCACACATGTGCGCGGCCGCGGTCAATCCGCGACGTTTTGGCAATACGCGCCATACGACGGATCGTCGACGCAGGTATTGCCCTCGCAATCGCAGCTGCGGCGCCGCACCTGGCCTTCGTCGCACCACACCGCCGCGTTGCGATCGCAGCTGCCGAGCACGTCGACGCCGCGGCAAGGGTCGGTGCCTTCGATGCATCGGTACGCCTCGTCAACCACGCTCCAGCCGCAGGTGTTGGGGCACGAATCGGCCCACAGGCGATCGCTCAGACAATAGAGCGCGCGCCCGCCGGTGCATAGGCCCTCCGCGGTGACGTCGCCACAACCTGGCGTCCCAGCGGGATTGGGCGTCAGGCCGGTGTAGGTCTCGATCCATTCCTTCATGAAATCAGCGCGGGTGAAGCGATCGTAGCCAACGCATGAGCTATCGCCGCCTTTGAGCGCGCCGGCCACCCGCACGACGCCGGTGGAGTCGATGACCATGAGCGGCCCGCCTGAGTCGCCGCCACAGACGCCCTGCTCGCCGTCGCCCGCGATGCGAATAAACTGGGCGCCATCACTAGGTGGCGCCACCGCCTCGATGCGCGAGGCGACAAACTTTTTCTCGCCGATGCTGCCGTTTTCTTGTTCGCCAAAACCTCCGGCCTCGGCCGTATCGCCAACAAAAATTCGAGCGGTTGCGTGACGATGGGAATAGGCTCGACGTTGTGCGCGGCCAGATCAAAATCGGCGAGCTCGACGAGGGCGAGATCGAGTTCGATGGCGTCGCCGAGATAGCTGTAGGTTGGGCTGTTGATGATGCGGATGATGTCAAAGCAGGCATCGGGCTCGTAGAGGCTGGTGCCAATGCAAAATTGCTGCGACTCCGTAATGTCGCAATGCACCGCCGTGAGGACCCAGCCGTCGGCGATGACGGTGCCGGTGCAAATCGCGCCGTTTGCCCACACCCCAATGGCGCGCTCTTGGCCAAGCGAGAGCTCCACGTGCGTCGGATGATCAGTGCCGTAATATACAGCGTCTAGCTCGCGGGTGTCGCCGCATTGATCCTTGCCGGCGCCAGGGCAGGCGAGCAAGGCGCTCGCCAGCGGCAAAAGCAGGCAAATTGGCAGGCCGCGGCGGAGCATGGACAAATTGTAGCGGACGGCCAGGCAAATAGCATCGGGCATTTCGGTCGGGCCCCCCAAACTTTGACTGCCGTCACAGGGTGTGGGAACACCAGGCCATGGCCGACGGGAAATTATGGCATCACGGCGAAGGCTATCAGGGCGACGCGTTGGACGTGGGCTCGGTAGCCGCCTCGCCGTTTGACCAATTTAGGGCGTGGTTTGCGCAGGCCGAGGCTGCCGCGCTGCCCAAGGTAAACGCGATGGCGCTGGCGACGGCTGACCCCACGGGGGCGCCCTCGGTGCGCATGGTGCTGCTCAAAGAAATGGACGAGACGGGGTTTGTGTTCTTTACCAACTACGAGAGCCGCAAGGGCCGCGAGCTGGAGGCGCGGCACGACGCGGCGCTGTTATTTTTTTGGGACGCGCTTGATCGCCAGGTGCGCATCGAGGGTCGCGTCGAGCGCGTGTCGGCCGCGGATTCGGATGCGTATTTCAACGTGCGGCCGCGCGAGAGCCGAATGGGCGCGATTGCGTCACCGCAGTCCAAGGTAATCGAAAGCCGCGCCGCGCTGCAGGCGCGCGTCGACGAGGTCACGGCGCGCTTTGATCACGCCGAGCCGCCACGGCCCGCACACTGGGGCGGCTATCGCGTGGTGCCGCAGGCCATCGAATTCTGGCAGGGGCAACCCAGCCGCCTGCACGATCGGTTGCTGTATCAACGCGACGGCGCGGCTTGGTCGCTTGTCCGTTTAGCGCCCTAAGGCTTGGCGGATGAGGTGTTGGCGGGTGGCGCGGCGCAGCCGTTTACCCTGGGCATCGCGGCGAACTTGTCGCGCGAGCACCCTCGCCCATGTTTGCGTCGCCTTCCCAGATGGCAACACCTTGCCGGCGGGCGCGATATTGTACTGCTCGAGAATTTCGACCGCGACGGCTAAGCCGGTTTCGGCGGCGCCTTCCATATAGCCTTGAAAATCGAGCGAGCAGTGTTCGCCGGCGAAGTGAAGGTTGCCGACGCGTTCACCCTCGAGCCCATAAAATGCCCATTGTCCCGGGCGGTAACACGCATAGCTGCCAAGCGTGTGCGGATGGGTTGGCCAGTGCATGCGCACGGCGCTGTCCGCCACATAGGCCGCGGCGGTGCCTGGAAAGACCGTATCGAGCCACGGCTGCACCTCGACCGCTCGCGCCTCGGCCGTGCCATCGCCAATCGCAAGGCCGCGCGCTCCGCCGACGAAGTTGGTGATGATGCCAGCGTCGCCGGCCTGGCCGCGCGTGGTGTCCCACGTGGTTTGCAATTCGCCGACATCGGAAAACGACGACCCGGAGGCGTCGAGCTGAGTTTTCCATACGCGCTCGGAATACTGCATCATCAGCTTGGCGTTGGTGCCGTAGCCGAGCTCGTCGATGATGGCCAGCTTTTCCGCGGGGAGACCCAGCGCGCTAATGTTGATCTCGCGTAGGCGGGTGAATGGCAGCGCGAAGACGACATGCCGCGCGACCCAGTGCTGCTGGCCCGCGCCGGTCTGCGCGGTGACGTCGTAGTGGACGGCGCCGCTGGTGTCGCCCTCCGAGACATCGGTGACCACGGCGCCGGTTTGGATGCAATTGCTATCGAGCTCGTCGATGCGTTGCCTCAGCGCCTTGGCGATCGACTCGGAACCGGCGTGGAGGTGAAAGCGCTCATCGGAGTCGCCGAAGATGAGAAAATCATCGGTGGTTTCGTAGTCGATGAGATAGAGCATGTTGAAGACTGATTGCTCGTCTACCTCAAGACCATACTCACCGAGGTAGGCCGCCTCCAGCAGCATCCGCAAATGCGACGTGCTCGGCAGCCCCGCCTCGTTCTCGAGCCACTCGGGAATCGACATGGCGTCGATGCGCTCGAACTCGGCGTCGTCGGCCTCCGCGGCGGCCACGGCATTGGCCATGATGTCGGCAAGATCGACAAACTCATTGAGAATGGCGGCCTTGTCGACGTGTTGGCCATCGAGGTAGTAGGTGTCGGCGAGCAGCCCTTCTGACTCAGCGACCAAGTCGTCAAGCGCCAGGTTAAATTCATCGGCCAGCGCCTTCATGGTGAGGTGCCCGGAATCGATGAGCTCGCCGCCAAGTTCGATGAGTTGGCCGCTTGGCATTTGGTCATCCGCGCTAAAGGTGCGGCCGCCGGTGCGATCGCTAGATTCGAGCAAAATGACGGGAACGTCGGCGAGCAGCAAGCGATAGGCGCAGTGCAGGCCGGCGAGCCCGCCGCCGACGATGACGACGGGGGGACGTTCGGTGCCCTCGTTGCACGCCTTCAGCAAGGGCGCCACGAGGCTTAGGGCCGCCGTGCTTTGCAACCAGGCGCGGCGGGTGAGGCCGCCGGTCGCTTCCTGCGAGGACGCGCCCGGGTTGGCGTTGGCCGCAAGCGCGGCGCGGCGAGTTTGCCACGCCTGGTTGGCGAGGCGCTGCAAGGATTTAAAAAGTTTGGTTCGAGCCATGCGCGACAGTTTGCCACGCACGTCGCGGGGGGCGAAATGTAGGTAAATTGTTTTTACGTGACCGGGCGCACGAGGCCGCACGCTAGCGAGACCTCGTCGCGATAGGCGAGCCACGCGGCAAGTGTTTGCTCCATGGCGGTGACGACGATCGCACGGCGCTCGGGCGCGACATGGCCGAGCACCACGTTCCAAGCCGCCGCGCGGTGACTGCCTTCGACTTGGCGATGCGCCTTGGTGAGCGCGAGGTGTTCGAGGGCTAGCCCGTAGTGTTTTACGAGCGGATGATTTTCCAGCGGCGCCTCGGGGCGCTTGGGTGAATTTGGATCGAGCTCGCCGCGATCGTACGAGGTGCCTTCGATAAAAATGGTGGTGACCGCGGCCGCGACGTCCCAGCCTTGGTGTTGCGTACAGTCGTCGAGCACGACGCGGTAAGCTGCGGCTTTGGGTTCGAGCTTAATCTGCGCGAAGCGCGCCAAGTCCATGCCCAGCCCGCGCGGATACTCGAGAAATAGCTCGGGATGCGGGCGTCCGGCGACCAGCCCACCGGTTTCTTCTTCGTAGACATTTTCGATGAGGTCGCGCCGCGCCTCGGCGTGCGGGCATTGCACGTACGCCCACCCGACGAGCACGGGAAAGTCGCGCACGTAGGTCTCGTATTCTTGCTCAAAGTGATGGTGCAAGCGTTCGCGGGGTACGAGGCCGCTGGTGAACAGCGGCCAGCCCCAATGCACCTTGCGCTCCATGACGAGTAGCAGGGCCTCGCGAAACGATGCGGCGTCCATGGTTAAATTATAGACTTGGTGATGGGCGGGCAGGCGAAATCTTCGGTGAATTAGATCGCTTTCGAGTTGTTACGTCCACGGCAGGCCGCCAGCCGCTGAGGATGGCGCTCCTTACGCGCACGATGCTAGAAAAAATTATCTAGGCGCCGGGCGCGGCTTCAAATGGCCAGCGCCCCGGCGCTCTACCGCCATTCGTTCTCACCGGGGGGGCGAACACGCGGTCTGCTGCGTTCCCGGCCCCGGGTTTTTTGATGACCCGGGCCGGGCGCTGGTGGGGGGTGTCATTTATTGAAAATAGCGTTGATTTTTGCAGCAGCATGGGCCCTGTTCGTATATTAATGCTAAATCAATGAAGGGCCTCAAATCGACCGGCAGTGGCAAGTCCAGGGCTCAGCTCGCGCTGGCCGTTGGCACGGCACATCGCAAGGCGAAGGATGGTTCGCGACGAGGTGGCAAGCGTGCGGGTGCGGGACGCAAACCTAACGGCGCGGACGCGATGGTGTCGCATCTGCGGCGTCCACAACATAAGGCGGCGCATCCGCTTCACATATCAATGAAGGCGTTGCCACATGTGCCCAACCTGCGGCAGCCGCGGCTGGTTCGCGTTATCACGCAGGCGATGCGACAGGTGCACGGCGCGCAGCAGCGCGATGATAGCCGCGGCGCCTTTCGCATTGCCGAATTTTCGATTCAGGACACCCACGTGCACTTGCTCGCCGAAGCGGCCGACCAGCGCGCGATGTCGCGCGGCATGGCAAGCCTTGCGATTCGCATCGCCCGGGCCATCAATCGCGTGCTGGGACGTGAAGGCAAGGTCTGGCGCGACCGCTATTTTGCGCGCCGCCTCACTGTGCCCAAAGAAGTTCGCAACGCGCTCGTTTACGTGCTGCTTAACAGCACAAAGCATATGCCGGATCGGCTTGCAGCCGGGCGGTGGCAAACTAGCACGCGGGTGCTGGTGGATGTGCGCTGCACCTCGGCGGCGTGGTTTAAAGGCTTCTCGCCGACCTGCGAGGCAGCGTTGCGGATGGCTGAAACGGCGGCGCCGCAGCACGATCCTCCGGTCGTGCCAGCGGCGACGTGGCTGCTGACCACCGGTTGGCGCAGGCACGGGCTTATCGATCCGCGGCGAGACACACCTCGCAGCTGAAAATATTTCTCTGAACTAAGCGGCGTTTAGTTTGAAGCCGGTTGCCGCGTGTGATCGGGCGCAGGCGCGGATTGTGCCATCGACCGCTCGTGTGGGCGTGAAAAGGCTAACAGCGCAATTGCCGCGCCAACGCCTACCAGCAGCATGTCCCACTGCGCATCCCACACATCGCCTTGCGAGCCGAGGAAGGCTTGGCCGACATCGGAGGCGAGGAGCAGCGCGGCCCACCATTCGAGGAGCTCCCAAAAGGCGCCGAACGCGAACACGATGCTCCACGCGCAAACGGCGAGCCACGCGCCGCTCAGCGGCGTTCGCTTGCGCAGCACCTCGCGTGCGAAAAACGCGGGAAAAAGGCCAAGCGCAACATGACCAACGCGGTCGTAGTGATTCCGACTGAGATCAAATGCGTCGCGTGCCCAATTGCCAAGTGGCGTTTCGGCGTAGGTGTACATGCCGCCGTAGATCAAAACCAAAATATGAAGAAACGTGCCGATGTACACCCAGTTCGACAGCGGGAAGCGGCGGTAGCTTGCGGCCATGAAGGCGACAAGCAGTAAACCGGGGACCACTTCGAGCGACCAGCTTTTGATGCCCGCGGGCGCCACCAGCATGGTCGGCACGCTGATGGCCAACAGCAGGGCCAAGAGGACCACGGGCAGTTTGCGGGTCGCAGGCTGAGACGACATGCCACAACCCTACATGGTTTCGTTGGCGCCGCCGCGGCTACGAGCGGCCGTCTTCGACGACGACGAAGCGTCCGTTACGCAGTTCCACCGTCCACTTGCGTGGCGCCTGACCGCTCTGCCAACTTACGCCACTCATGTGGCCCTGGCCCGCGGCGCCGGCGCGCATTAGTTGTTCGAGCATGACGCGCGGGTCGACATTGCTCGGCATGCCGCCACCAAATGGCGAGGCAAGCGGGGCGTCATCGTCGTCGGCGTCGCGCAAGCCGTCGCGACCGAGCACCTCGACCTCGCCGGGGCGCCGCGCGCGATAACCACCGCTATCATACGCAAAGCGCTGCGCCATCGCCCGCGCCTGCCATACCTCAGCGGTGCCAAGGAACCACAAAAACGGCGCGATGAGCGCGAGGCGCCAGCTACCCGTGCCAATCGCGACAAAGACGAGCACGATCGCAAACACGCGTGACACCTTTACGGCGACCTCCGTCGCACGAACAAAATCGAATTTGCGGGTGAGCAGCGCCCGTAACACACGCCCGCCGTCCATCGGCAGCGCGGGTATAAGGTTGAAGATGGCGAGCGCGGCGTTAATATATCCAAACCATTGCGCCATCGGCTGCGCGGTGAGTTCAAACAGGCCAAAGCCAAGCACGGCCAAGGCGACCGAAACCGCGGGGCCCGCGAGCGCAATCGCGATCTCGTGGTTGGCCGATTTTGGCAGCTCCATCATCTTGGCGGCGCCACCAAAAAAATTGAGCTCGATGCCGGCGATCCGGACGCCCAGCCGGCGCGCGACGACGGCGTGGCCAAGCTCATGCAAGAGCACGCCGACCATCGCCATGCTGAGGATGAGCAGGCCTGCGGCGCCGCCTTGCCAGAAAAAAACCATGGCCAGGAGGAGGAAAAAACCGGTGCTCAGCTCAATTGGAAACCCGAGCAACGTGCCTAAGCGCATGCGTCCAAACATGAGCACAACGTGGGGCGCAAAGGGCGCGATGTCAATGGCTGGTTTACGCCGCAGCAGGCGGGGCAATCGATCCGCCAAAACCGGCGTCATCAAGCGCACTTAGCAAGGCTTCTGAGGTGGGCGATGCGGCGCCTGTGGCCACCTCTATCGTTGCGGAGGCTTTGGCGAGATCGACCGCGACGTCGGCGACGCCCGGCACGCCGCGCAGGGCGCGCGTTACGGAATTGGCACAGCCGCCACAGGTCATACCGGTAATGGCTAGTTTTATGCTCATGACCGCAACCTAAGGCTTGTTGGGGGCTGGGGCAAGCCGCAATATTTGCGCGGCGTGGCGGCCTCGTTATTGTGAGCGGGGTCGGGTATCAAGGCGTGTGGCAAGCGACGCGGCGGCGCCAAAAAAGACCGAGCTTGCCATTACCGGCATGACCTGCGCAGCGTGCGCATCGCGCATCGAGCGCGTCGTCGGCAAGGTCGCGGGCGTGCGCGAAGTCAACGTCGATCTGATAGGGCATCGCGCGGTGGTCGTGCACGACGGCGTGCCCGCGGCGACCTTGATGTCAGCGGTGGCGCGCGCGGGCTACGGCGCGACGATCGCCGAGCCGATGCAACTACATGTCGACGCCGAGTATCGCGATTACGTGCGGCGCTTGGTGGTGGCGCTGGCCTTTGGCGTGCCGGTGGTGGTGATGGCGATGAGCCATGGCCTGGTGCACATTCCCTATCAGCGCTGGCTCGAACTCGGTTTGTCGTTGCCGGTGATGGGTTATGCGGGTTGGCCGATCTGGCGCGGCGCGATGGTGGCGGCTCGGCATGGCGGCGCCAACATGAACACGCTGGTGACGCTGGGTGCCGGCGCGTCATTTGCGCTCTCGTTATGGGCACTGCTGACGACGCCCGCCGCGCACCACATGCACGCCCACTTCTATTTTGAGGCGGCGGTGGCGCCGGTGGCCTTTGTCCTGCTAAGTCGCGTGATCGAGACGCGGCTGCGCATGCAGGCGAATCAGCAGTTGCGCGGCATTTCATCGCAGCTAGCGGATGAAGTTACGGTGCTGGTTGGTGGCGAGCCGCGCACCGTGGCGCGTGCAACCTTGGCGGTCGGAGACGTCGTGGTGGTGCGGCCCGGCGAGGCGCTCGCCGTCGATGGCACGATCGCCAGCGGCGCGTCATATATAGATGAGGCCATGCTAACCGGCGAGAGCGTGCCACAGCGGCGCGAGGTCGGCAGCGCGGTGTATGCCGGCACGATGAATGGCAGCGGGGCGCTGACCGTGGTTGCGACCAGCAGCGCGAGCGAGTCGCGGTTGGCGCGCATTATTGGCGGCGCCGCTGACGCGCAGGCGAGCAAGGCACCGATTTCACGTCTGGCCGATGCGGTGTCGGCGCGCATGGTGCCGGCGATCTTACTGCTCGCCGCGGTGACGATAGCGGTTTGGTGGTTGCGTGGCGGACCAGGCGCCGCAACGCGCGCGTTTGAGTTTGGCGCCGCGGTGCTGATGATCGCGTGCCCGTGTGCGCTGGGGCTGGCAACGCCGGCGGCGCTGTCGGCGGCGCTGGCGCGAGTGGCGAGCCTAGGCGTGGTGGTTAAATCTGCCGCCGCGTTCGAGAAGGCGGCGCGCGTGCAGACCGTGGTGTTTGACAAGACCGGCACGCTGACCGAGGGACGGCCCGATGTGGTCGGCCTCGATCCGGCACCGGGTGTCAACGAAGCGCACTTGCTTGCCATGTGCGCCGCAGCCGAGGCGCAGAGCGAACATCCACTGGCGGGCGCGGTGTTGCGCGCGGCGGGGGCGCGCGGCGTGGCCGTACCAGCGGCCGAGGCGACGCAGGCGGCGACCGGGCAGGGCGTCACCGCGAGGGTCGACGGCGGCGTGGTGCGCGTCGGCAAGCGCGCGTGGTTGACGGCGGAGGGCGTGGCGATAGGCGAAGTAACTGAGCGGGCCGCGGTGACCACCATTTATGTCGCGCTCGACGACGCCTTCCTCGGCACGTTGGCGATTGCCGACGAGGTGCGCGCTGATGCGGCGGCGGCGATCGCGCAATTAACGCACGCCGGGTTTTCCCCTGTGTTGCTGACGGGCGACAACGCGAGCATCGCCGGCGCGGTCGGCGGCGCCCTTGGCATTAACGACGTAATTGCGGAGGCCACGCCCCAGAGCAAGGCGGACTTGGTACGGCAGCGCGCCGCGCAAAGCGGCCACGGCGTGGCGATGGTTGGCGACGGCATGAACGACGCGGTGGCGCTAGCATCCGCCGACGTATCGATCGCGATGTGGCATGCTAGCGACGTCAGCGTCGCGGCGGCCGATATCGTGCTGACGCAAAATCGGCTGCTCGATATCGCGGTGGTGCTCGGGCTCGCCAAGCGCACGCTGCGCGTGATCAAGGAAAACCTGTGGTGGGCGTTTGGCTACAACGTGGTTGCGCTGCCGCTCGCGGCAGGCGTGTTCTATCCCCGCTGGGGCATTGCGGTGTCGCCGATGGTGGCAAGCGCACTCATGGCGCTTTCGAGCATTTCGGTGCTGATCAATAGCCAGCGACTGCGTGCACGCGGCCCCCGCAGCGAGTAAGCTGGCGCCCTTATGGCCTCAGGTTCGCCAACGTCGCTCCCTGAATTTCACAAGGCCGAGGTCGACCTCGCGGGCCTGATGAAGGTGCTCGGCGAGCATCTGTATTCGACGCCGCTGGTCGCGGTGCGCGAGCTGATCCAAAATGCGCATGATGCCTTGGCTCGGCGCCGCAGCGAAGACGCCGCCGGCGACTACCAGCCCCGCATCGACGTGACCGTCCATGCGACGAGCAAGACTATCTGCATCAGCGACAACGGCGCCGGCCTTACGGATGAAGAGATTCGCCGCTACTTGGCAACGGTTGGCACGGGCTATACGCGACAGCTGCGCGAGGCGGGCGGCGCGGCCAGCGACGAGCTGATCGGCATGTTTGGGCTGGGATTTTTGTCGGCCTTTGTCGTCGCCGACAAGACGACCGTGACGACGTGTTCCTATCAGACCCCAGGCGCGGTGTGGGTTTATAGCAGCCGCACCGGCGAGACCTATACAATAGCCGCGGCGCCGGCAGGCACGTCGATGGCGGTGGGCACCCAGGTTGAGCTCGTGCTCAAGCCTGCGCATCACGCGCTGGCAGATGCCGACGTGCTGCGCGCGGTGTTGCGCAAATACTGTGCCTTGCTGCCGATACCGGTGTATCTCGGAGGCGAGTCGGTCGCGATCAATGCGGTCGCGCCGCCATGGCGAACCCAGGCGCAGGCCGATGCGGCGCCGGCGAGCGAATTGGCGCTGCGCAAGGCAAGGCTGGCTTTTGTCGCGCCATTCGAACCGACGTTTGAGCCAATCTGCACCCTGCCCATCGGCAAGAACGACGCCGACGTCGCCGGCCTCTTGTGGATCCAAGACGGCTCAACCTATGGCAACGCCGACAATCGCAACTTGCACGTCTACGTGCGCGGCATGATGCTCGACGACGATGCGCGCGACTTGCTGCCGCGCTGGGCCGGATTTGTCGGGGGCGTGATTGAATCGAGCCGCCTGGTGCCAACCGCGAGTCGCGAGGATTTGCAGCGGGATGCGGCGTGGGACGGGGCCGCGGCCGCGCTGCGCCTTACGCTGGTGAGCGCGCTGCGGGGGCTGGCGACGCGCGAGCCCGAGACCTGGCGCCGGGTGTGCCTCTATCACAATGAGGCGCTGCTCGGCGCAGCGCTCGCCGACGATGAGTTGTTCGAGCTGCTGCGCGACCAGCTCACGGTGCCGACGACCGAGGGCGATCTGCCGGTTAAAACCATCTTCGCGCGCGGCGGCAATCGCGCCTTTGTCTCGCTGGCGGTGCGCGGCGGGTTTGAAGAGACCTTGTTTCGCGCGCAAAAAATCCCGGTGGTGGCAGGGCGGCGCTATGCGGCGGCGAGTTTTTGCGAGCGCCATGCGCAGGGCGCGGGTGGCACCGTGGTGCGGCTCGGCACCAAGGAGGGCAACGCCACCGTGTTTCGCCGGGTCGAAGGGGAGCCGGGGTGGCGCGAGGCGCTGCAGGCGATGCTCGGCAGCGAGCACACCGAGCTGGTGCTCGCGAAGTTTGAACCCGTGGACATCCCGCTCGTTGTTGTCGTCGATCGCGACGCCGAGCTCAAGGCCGCGCTTGAGCACGACGACGCCGACAAGCGCCTCGGCGCGGGCGTCTTGGCGCTGGCACGCAAGTTCACCGCGGGCATCAAGACGGCCAACGCGAGCCTGTACGTAAATGTTGCGTCGCCGGCGATCGCGCGCCTGATGGCGGCGTGCGCGGCCGGCGCGGCGCCAAGTGCGTTGCGCGCGCATCCCGCGGCGGCGTTGTTGCGGGGCCTTGCCACGCTTACCAGCGGCAGCGGCGAGGCGGGTGGCACGGGCACCGGTGCCGGCGAGTCATTTTTGGCGGCGTATCGCGCCGTGGCCGTGGCCGTCGATTCGCTAATGATGGTAGACACGAGCAACTAGGTCACAAGGAAAACCATGGACATTTGGAGTTGGGTAGAGCGCCGCACCGACGAGCTGCGCGAGGCGGGGGACGAGCGGTTGGCATATATCGTAAATGCGCTGCCGAGCGCGGTGGTGGACGAGGCGCATCAGGCAGCCGATGCCATGATCGAAGAAGGGCTGGCGCGCGCGCAGGAGCTGGGCGATGCGTGGCTAGAGGTCTATTTTCGCCATTGGGCGCTGCAAAGCCGCGTGCTGCATCGCAACGACGCGCGCCGCCTGGGCGATGCCATCGAGGCGCTGGAGTTTTCACACCGCGACGAGTGTCGCGGCTGCCCGCAGACCACCTGCACCGTCCAGGACGTCGCCTCCTGCTACGGCCTCGTCGATGGCGCGGGCTATGCGCGCGAGCGGCTGGCGGTCTGTGATGAGGCCCTTGCCAAGCTAACACCGGCGTGGACCTGCTTTGTCTGCATTTCGAATGAACGCATCGACGCGATGATCGACGCGGGCGACGTCAGCGGTGCGGCGGCGTTTGCCGACGCGCAGCGCAAGCAATTGCTGGCGGCCGGCGACCCAGAGCGCGAATGCTTGCTCAACCTTGAGGAAATCTTGCTCCGCCAAGGCAAGTTTGACGAGGCCTTGGCGTGGACGACGCAAAGCACCGACGATCGCGACGACAGCGAATCTGAGCGGATGAAGCGCAGACTCATGAACGGCCTCTTATACGCCAACCTTGGCAACGCCGACGCCGCGCGCGCCGCGCTGCCGCCGCTCGCGGAATTGGCCGATCGCCCCGGCCAGCTGCCGCGTTGGCTGCGCTTGGCGACGTTGCTTGCCGAGCTTGGCATGTTAGAAAATACCGCGATGTTGCGGCTCGATGTCGCGCGCGCCATCGCCGTGCTCGAGCAACGCCACATCTTTCGCCTGGCGCTAGAAAATGCCGAAAAACTGGCGTTTCTCGCCGTTGCCGCCAAGCGGCGCGGCCCAGCGGAGCGCGCCCTGGCGGTCATGGAGCGCTGCCTGCCACAGCTCGCCCAGCCGCTCGATGCGCCTGCCAAGTTACATGCCGTTGGTCACTTGGTTGGCAACCTGACGTGGCAGCCTGCGGAGCTAACGACTTTGGGCACCCGGCTTGAGCGCGTGGCCTTGCGCGAAGACGCGGCGGAGTTGCTCGAGGAACTAGAAAGCGCGTTGGCGATCGAATCTCGCACCGACGACGCCACCGCGATTCTCGTACCGCTGGCGGCCTATTATCGCCGCTTGGGGCTCTCCCACGAGGCCGTGCGCGTGCTGCGCGGGGCGTTTGCCGCAACGCCCAGCGAAGACTTGATGTATCAGCTCGGCAACGTTTGGCTTGGCGATGGCCAAACCGCGGCGCTCACCGAGTTTGCCGATCAGCTGCGCCTCCGACCAGAAACCTGGGCGCGCGCCGGCCATCATTGGTTTGCCGGACGGCTGGCGATGGCGGCCAATCGATACGACGAGGCGCGCGATGAATTCTTGACGGCGATGCCTCTCATTCAACCAGGTCACGGCGTGCGCACCCTGGCCGCGGAATGCGAGCGTCGCCTTGGCCACTTCGACGTGGCGCTGGCAATGTTGCAGACCGTGATCGATAGCGGGGCGGAGGCCGGGCCGTGGGATTGGGAGCGCATGGCGCTAGCGACCATGACCCAGCGATGGGACGTCGTGCGAGAGAGCGCGGCGCGTCTCGAACTTGGCGTAGAACTCGGCGACACCGCCGACCACGGCGCAGGCGAGTTTTGCCAGATCGCGTTTGAGGGCGAAGAATATGTGTGGGACGCGGTGCGCGTCGGGCCGGTCACCGCGCGCATCAGCGAAATCGGGCCCCACAGCTCGACGCCGCACTTTGACGACTTGATCGTGTTTGATCGCCTGACGGCCAAGCAAGTCGGCGAGGTGCCCTCGCTGGGCGAGGACGGCGAACCGCTGGAAAATGGCGAGCTGGTCCCGGTCTTTGCGTTCACGGCCATCCGCGTGCTCGTGGCCGGTGGGTGTTTTCGATTCGCAATCGATGGCGTGCATCCTGGCGAAGCAGGGCTGGGTGAGCTCGCGGCCTGTCTCAAGAAGTATGGCGCGCGTGCGCAAGACGTCACCGATCGGATCGGCGGCGGCGACTATGAACTCACCGCTCCCGATGGCGAAGCGCTGCCGGGTATCTATCTCGTGGTCGCGCTGCCCGCCGCGTGCGATCTGGCGGCCGTGTCGCGCGAGATGGCGGCGATCGTCGGGCACTGGCCGCATCCGTTGGTGTGGCCGCGGCTTGCGCAAGCCGCGGGAGATGTGGAGCAGATTGCCGCACAGGCCGCTGCGGCCGACCTGTATGACATTACCGAGTAGCGCCCGCTGCGCGCGGCCAGCGATTGCGTTATGATTTTTGGGTAGGACGGGGGGCGTATGGCGCGAATTATCTTGGCTATCGCGGTGGGATTGGTCGTGGCCTTGGGCGGCTGCTTTTTGCCGCTATCGGCGGGCGCGCCGCAAATGGCGTCGACGGTGGGCAAAGGCAGCTATGGCACCAGCCTGGCGCTCGAGGCGCCAACGCTCGATCTCTCGGGCGAGGATGGATCGATCGGCGTGGCCCCGGCGGCAGGCGGCACCGCGACGGTGGCTTATGGCGTTGGCGATCGCACGGACCTCGAGGTGAGCCTAGAGGGCGCGATGTATCTCTTCATTCTGCCCATGCCTACGGGTGGCGCGGTTGGTGTGCGCCACCAGGTGGTGGCCTCCGAGCAATTTGACGTCGCGATCGCGGGGCGCCTTGGCGGCGTTGCGACGTCATTTAGCAGCGATGGCAACGAGCAAAAATACAGCGCGACCTATGCGGCGGCATCGGTGGCCGTGCAGGGCGCCTATGGGCCATTTCGCCCCTTGCTCTCGGCGCAGGTGATGCCTGCGCGCATTACGCGCAACGTGAATGGCGACGCGACCAAATTTGTCGGCACCGCGGCCTCGGTGACCTTAGGCGCGATGTTTCAATTGAGCGATCGGGTGCAGTTAGGGCCCTACTGGGCCGGTTTTTCGTTTGCGAGCGAGCGCGTCGAGCGCATCACCGAGTGGTCGGCGGGCGTGATGCTCGCGGTGCGCGGCGATCGGCGCGCGATCCCAAAATTAAAACAGTGAGAACACCATGAAACCATTTTCCATTTGTCTGCTGGCTACCGTCTCGCTAAGCCTGAGCTGTAAAAAGTCGAGCGAGCACAAGGTCGCTGACGCGCCCGCAGCGGCCGTCGACGCTGCAGCCGTCGACGTGACGCCACCGATGTCCATGCGCCTTTTCCCTGTCGGACGTTACAAACTGTTGGCGGCGTCAAGTAAGCACGCCTTCGTGTTGGAGATCGTTGAGCAGAATGGCCCGTATTGGGTGCTGGAGTGGAAAAGTGAGGACACCGCACCCGCGATTGAGGCTGGGAAGGCAACGGCGAAGGAACTAACAGTTTTGTCCATGAGCAAGGAACAGCTCAAGCTATTTTACAAATGTGTAGGTGATGCGACCGGTAACCCTGAAATCAAGGGATTCGCGACAATTACCAAACTGGCAAATGATGACCTTCGCTACGAGCTCGTGTCACCGCCCAACAAGGGCGGCACCGCGTGGGATTGCAAGGACGATGTTGCGCAGTTTTTTGGCACGTATCGCAAGATCGCCGAGGCGCCCAATCATTAGCCGAGTCGCGCAAGCGCCTGCGCAACGACTTGTGTTGCGACCTCGGAGCGTTTTTTTCCAGCTGCCTTGCCGGCGAGGTCGGCGGTCAGGCAGGTGCCCTCGGCGATGAGCGCAGCCACGGCGGCCTCGATGGCGTCGCCGCCGCGGGTGACGCGCACGTCGGCGTGGCGTGCGCCAAGCCAGCGCAGCATTTCGGCGGTCGCCAGCATCATCGCCATGGGGTTGGCGGCATCTTTGCCAGCAAGTGGCGGTGCGCTGCCGTGGATGGGTTCGAACATGGCGTGCCTATCGCCAATGTTGCAGCCGACGGCCATGCCCATGCCGCCCTGCAACACCGAGGCGAGGTCGGTGAGAATGTCGCCAAACATATTGGTGGTGACGCAGACGTCAAAGCGCTCGGGTTGCGTCAGCACAAACATGGCAAAGGCATCGACGATGGCGACGTCTTTTTCGATGTCGGGATACGCCTCGCCAACTTCGAGGAAGACCTCGTGAAAAAGCTTGCAGCCCCACAGCACGTTATTTTTGACGATGCAGGTGACGCGCTTTTTGCCATCTCCCGGAGCGCCCTTGCCGCGCGCGCGCGACACCTCGAAGGCCTTGCGGATGACCTTTTCGCTGGCGGCGCGCGTAATGACGCGCTCGTCGATGGCGGTAGTTGTTATCGCCGAAGGCGCCGTGCTCGCGGGTTCATAGTGGCCTCGGCCGCTGTAAAGCCCCTCGGTGTTTTCGCGAATCATCACCATGTCGACATGCTCGGGCTGCCACACGCTGGCGAACCTCCCGGAGATGCCGTGTTTGGTGCCCGGGTAACATTTTACGGGGCGGATGTTGGCGTAGAGATCGAAGTGGAGACGGTTGCCGATCACCGGCGACCAGCCGGCCATTTTGCCGGCGAGGTCGGGCCCCGCGGCATCGGTCATGGTTACGGGCCCACCGCCCGGTGCTGGCCACCCGACCGCGCCGAGCAAGATCGCATCGGCGTCGGCGCAGCGCTGATGCGCATCCGCCGGCCAGTCGCGGCCGTGCGCCAAATAGTAACGCCCGCCACACGGGATCTCGTCGATCGCAAACGCCACCCCAAGCTTGTCGCCAACGGCTGCGAGCAGCAGCGAGGCGTCGTGGGCGACCTCTTCGCCGACGCCGTCGCCCGGCAACAGCGCGATGCGATATCCCGATGATTTCATGCCCGCTACGCTATACCAACCGCCGTCACCATCGCGTCACCTAGGTGACGAAAGTGTTGCGCAATTGCAACGGCAGCGCCCTATGGCCGACGCATGGTGCTGGCATGAAGCAAGGAAACGCGCGAGTGACACTTATATTGTCGCTGGTGTTGGCGATGCTGGGGGCGGCTAGCCACGCCGAAGCACAACCAGCGGCCGCCGGGGGCTTTACGGTCAAAGGACGCGTCGTCGATGTCGCGACCGACCTGCCGGTGCCCGAGGCAATCATTTCGGTGCTCGACGACTCCGGCATCTTTGTGCTCAGCGATGAGCGCGGCGAATTTGAGCTGGTGCTGCCGGCGGGCCTACATGAGATCGCGGTCAGCAGTCCGTTTCACGACGCGGTCACGCTCTCATTCGTCGCCGGCAAGAATGCGCCAACTCTCTGGGCCAAGCTAACGCCGGTTGCGGAAGTCGATACCGTCGAGATTATCGGCGAGATTGATAGGCGCAGCGAGGCCTCGCAGTTGGCGGTGCGGCGCGAGGCGACCAATATGGTGGATATTGTCAGCGCGCAAGAAATCGCGCGCACGCCGGATGCCAACGCCGGCGACGCCGTCAAGCGCGTGGTCTCGGCGACTATCCTCGATGGCAAGTACGTGGTGCTGCGGGGCCTGGAAGGGCGCTACGTCTCGACGTTGATCAATGGCGTGTCGGTGCCCAGCCCCGAGCCCGAGCGCAACGCGGTGCCACTCGACCTCTTCCCAAGCTCGCTGCTCGCCAGCCTCACCGTCGCCAAGACCTACGACCCTGCGATGAACGGCAACTTTGGCGGGGGCATGCTGACCTTGCAAACCAACGCCTATCCGTTAACTCCCGAGTTTAAGGCGTCTATCGGCACCAGCTACAATTCCATCGCCACGTGGGAATCCGCGGCCTCCCATCCGCGCGATGGCATTGCCGTCGACCTCGGCTTCTTTGGCAAGCGCGGCGTGCCGAAAGAGCTCGCGACCAATTCACCGTTGCGCCCGGCGCAAGGCGCGCAGGTAGCCGGCGCGTTTGACGATTCATGGGAGGCACAGCCTTCGACGCTGGCGCCAAATTTCTCGCTCGGGCTCACGGGCGGCACTACCTGGCGCGGCGTTGGTGGCGGCAAGCACCCAATTGGCATGCTGGCAAGCGCGAGCTTTCGCGACAATAACTCGCTCAAGGCCAGCGAGACCGCCAAGGTCGCGCTCGGCAGCGACGGCCTGCGCCGCACCGATACCATCGATACCACGCTTGCCGCCAACGAAAAAACGCTGGGTGCCTTGCTTAGCACGGGCATTCGCCTGTCGCCGCGCGATGATTTGCGCCTCTTGGCGCTTTACTCGCATGCGGGCGAGACCACGGCGTTTAGCGGCCAGGGGTACAGCGAAAGCGAGTCGAGCAACGTCGAGCTCGCGCGCCTCGGCATGATCGAGCGTTCGATGTCACTGTGGCAGCTCGCCGGCGATCATCGCCTCGGCGGCGGCAGCGCTGGCGACGACGCGGCGGCGCGGCCGTGGCATTTGGCATGGCAGGCCAGCGTGGCCACCGCGGCGCGCAATGAACACGACAGCCGCGATACGCTCTATGTGTACGATGCCATCACCGGCGAGTCGCGCTTTCAAAGCCAGCCTGGCAGCGGCCAGCGCTATTTTTCCGACCTCGCTGATCTCAACGTCGGCGGCGGCCTAGACCTCAATAAACAATGGCAAGCCTTTCAGCTCAAGGTCGGTGCCGCGGTGTCGCGCTACGGCCGCACCTATGACGGCCGCCGCTTTCGCTATCGCTTCGTCGGCGAAGACCCCACGGTGCTCACCGATAGCCCCGATACGCTGCTGATTAGTCAGCGCGTCGGCGACGAGCTGCGCCTGCAAGAGGACACGCTGCAAGAAGATGCCTACGATGCCTCGCTGCTGACGACCGCGGCCTATGCCACCGGTGAGCTGGCGGTCACCCGCAAGCTGCGGCTGCAAGGCGGCGCGCGCGTCGAGCTCGCCTCGCAGGCGCTCGGCAGCGGCTCTGATTATGCGGTCGCGGGCATCGCGACTGATACCTCGCGCCGCGACGCCGACGTGATGCCGGCGTTTAACGCCACCTATGTGCTGGGCGAGCACAGCAGCGTGCGCAGCGGCTACAGCTACACCCTGGTGCGGCCGCGCTTTCGCGAGCTGGCACCGTTCCTCTATTTTGACTATACGCGGCGGCGCTCGATCTCGGGCAACACCGAGCTGCAAAATACTCATATCCATAACGCCGACGTGCGCTGGGAGTGGTTTCCCGCCGACAGCGAGGTAATTGCGGCCTCGGGTTTTTACAAGCGTTTCGTCGACCCCATCGAACAGGTGCTTGTCAATTCAGAGGCGGATGCGACGTTTCGCAACGCCACCGGCGCCGACCTGCTCGGCCTGGAAGTTGAAGGCCGCATGTCGCTGGCGCGCATAGCCCCGGCGCTGGCTGATTTCTACGTCGGCGCCAACGCGACGTTTGGGTGGTCGCAAATCGAACTCGACGAAACCGCGGCCATTAACACCAGCCAGTCGCGCCCGCTCTACGGCCAGTCTCCCTACGCCGTAAACGCCAGCGTGCAATATCGCGGCGCCCGCGTGGGCGACATCACGCTGGCCTACAATGTCGCCGGCCGCCGCATCGTTGACGTCGGCGTTGACGGGCTGCCCGACACCTATGAAATGCCGCTTCACCGCGTAGATGCCACTTATGCGCGCAAGGTGGCGGCGCAATGGAAACTGAAGATCTCGGCCACCAACTTGCTCGGCGACACCGTCTTGTTGCAACAAGGTGACCTGGCCGTCAATCAGCAGCGCCTGGGAACGACGATAAGTGCGTCATTGGAATGGATTCCGCTTCCGTAATTTGTGCCTAGCACGAAGGAGAAACGTATGAAGAAGCTACATTTTGCATGTGCCCTTGCCCTCGTCGCCGCGTGTTCCGACACCGACGACACCACACCGCCAACCCCTCCGCCAACTGGCGAGGAAGTTGTCGTGGAGGCCGGTGACATCACGGCCGACACTACGTGGGAAGCCATCAACACCTATCGCCTCGCCGGCCAAGTCTTTGTGACGGATGGCGCCGTGCTCACCATTGAGCCAGGCACCAAGATTGTCGGCGACCTCGGCAGCGTGCTCGTCATCACCGCCGATGCGCGCATCGAGGCCGAAGGCACGGCGACCGCGCCGATCGTATTTACCAGCAGCGAGCCCGACATGCCGGCGGCTGGCGATTGGGGTGGCGTGGTGCTGCTCGGCCGCGCGCCGATCAACGTTACTGGCGGCACCAACAAGGTCGAGGGCTTCCCCGACAGCGTGGGCAGCAAGATTACCTACGGCGGCAGCAACGCCGCGCATGACTGCGGCACGCTCAAATACGTTCGCGTCGAATTCGCCGGCTTTGAGCTGGCGCCGGACAACGAGCTCAACGCGATCACGCTCGGCGCGTGCGGCACCGGGACGACCATCCAATACGTGCAGACCCACCGCGGCCTCGACGACGGCATCGAGCTGTTTGGCGGCACGGTGAACCTCAGCCACATCGTCATCACGCAGGCCGACGACGACGCGATCGACTGGGACCTCGGGTGGAATGGCACGATGCAGTTTCTCGTCATTCAACAATCGGCCGCCATTGGCGACAAGGGGATTGAAGCCGACAGCAACAAGAACAATAGCGAGGCTCTGCCGCGCAGCGCGCCAACCCTGTGGAACGTCACGATGATCGGCGGCGGCGCTGGCGGCGGCCAGGGCGGCATTCATCTTCGCCGCGGTTCGGCGCTGAAGCTGTACAACGCGATCTTCATGAACTTTGAAAACTTCGCCATCAACGTCGACGGCAGCTCGACCGCGGCCTTAGCGAACGCCGGCGACGTGACCATTGAAAACTCGTACTTCGTGCCGGTTGGCGGTGGCGAGGTGTGGCCAACCAACTTTGACCAAATCGAGGTCGACGTGAATGGCAACCCGGTGCTCACCTCGGACGATTGCGTATCGCCAAATACCAGTTGCTTTGACGAGTCAAGCTTCTTTAGCGCCGTCGAATTTAACAACGTGCTTGGCGAAGACCCGGGCCTGACCGACCCAACCGACGCCGCTACCCCTGGCTTTGGCACCAGCGCCAGCGCGCCCGTGCTCGAAGGCGGCGCTACGCCACCGGTTGGTATGGACCGCAGCGCGACCTACATCGGCGCCGTTGGCACGACCAACTGGCTGGCCGGCTGGACCGCGTATCCCGCGGGTAACTAGCCAAATGTAGCTGTTGCGGGAGGGGCTCACTTGACCGATACTGGTAGCCCTCGTGGCGGCGCAAACCTTCGCAACGGCGGCTGCCTCTTCGGAGGCGAGCGCCACCGACATCAGCGCAGAGGCGGGCTCAGAATTCAATGCCGCCGCCGAGCTGCAGTTTCTGGAACTCACCGACCAGGTTGAGGACACGCCAGAGCCCGCTGCCACGCCCGCGGGCCTTGGGGCCGGCGGGGTGGAGATGCTGAGCATTTCGCGCCGTCAAAATGTTGCAGCCGAAGTCGACAGGCTGGTTAAGAAGTATCCGCAAGATGCTTGGCAGATCTTGGCGATTGCGCGGGTGAGGTTTGGCCCTGCCGCGATCGCCACGCACGACTACGAAATGGATCCGGCCCAAGTTGCCTCGGGTAGCAAAGCCACGGCCGTCTTCCAATTGACCAAGCGGATCGCGGCGCTCAAAGCGGTCATCGCGCTTGGCGACGCCGGCATTGAAGCTGCCGCGGGCGAGGCGCCTCAAGACTGGTCGACCTTGGGTGGTATGTTTCCGGCGCAAGCCGATCCACGAACGAAGACGAGCAAGTCGGGGCTGGGCGTCATGGCCGCGGCAATTACCGAGAAGATGGACCTAGAGCATCACCTCGGTATCTTAACGCGCGGTAGGGGGCCCTACGAGGGCGCTTATACCGAAGCGCCTCTCGAGAAACCGTGGACGATGCGTCGTCGCGACGGCAACGGGCTCGATTGCACGACTTTTCTCTTGCGCGTCTTAAACGATGCCCTAGTGGCGGCCGGCAAGCCCGAGCTCTTTAACGCTGCGATGTCGGCCGTCTACCAGGCATGGCGCGACAAGACCGGCTCATCGAAAAGTGCGGTCCCCGAAATTTCTGGCGCCGACGTCCTAAAAGGCATGCAAACCGCCTTGGGATGGCAAGGATTTTTTGTGTGGGGCCAGGCATCCGATTCGATGCCGAAGACCGACGAATACGAGAAAGACGATGCTAAGCGATACAAAGACGCCCACGATGGCAGTTGGCACCGCGTTAAGCTGGTGCCGAGTTTAGAAGTCGTAAATTTTGGCGAACCGAATGGGGAAACCGGGTTGGCCGAGGATACACCAGCAATTGCCAATTTGCGAAATCTACCGTTTGCGCTGTTGGCCGAAATTAGCGACGGCGGCATCGGGGGGCACATGGGCATCCTCGTCTATGGCAAGTGGTATGAGGTTCACTGGACGGACGAGGCGTCGGAAACCAACTTGATTGAGGTGTCCGATATTATGGTTAAATCGTGGAACTACGCCGCGGCCGTCGCCCCGACCGCAGACTTGGCCGCTGCCTTTAAGCAACCAAGACTCGGCCAACCACTAGGCCCGCTAACTGTAAAAAAATAGGCAGGCAACAATGCCCGCCTTGCGCACGGTTAGCGTGCGATCCATAAGGTTAGCTAGCGATCAGCGCGCCAGGATGCGCAGCTTGGCTTTGAAGTAGTACGGGCTGGCGCCGTCTTGGCACTGCACTTGGCCGCCAAAGTACCCGCCGCCGTTGTTGTTCAACTTGCCATCAGCGCGACAAACCTTGCCGATGTGTTCGCCTTCGTTACCCTTGTACGCGTCTTCGCCCGAGAGCCCGACGACCTGAACAATGGTGCCGCTGCCGATGTAGCTAACCGTCTCGGTCCAGCCTGGATCGACCGCTGGGACTGAGCTTGGCCAACCTGAGGCGGAGCTGCCGCCGCTGCTGCCACCGCCGCGTGCGGGAAGGCTGCCGGGTGCCAGCGAGACTTGATAGAAAAAGAAGTCTTGGTCGCCACAGGTAAATGGGCCAGCCCAATAACCATCGCGCTTTTGCGTGGTGGTGTCATCGGCATAGCACTCAAGGCCGACGATGCGCGCCTGGTCAGGCAAGAACGCATCTTCTGGCCCAAGGCCAACGAGTTTAACGGCTTGGTTCTTCACCACGGTTGGGCTGAAAGAACCCCCCGAGGCGGCAACGGTGCCGCCGCCGCCGGAGGCTGGAGCCGGCTCGCGAATTACGCAAGCCGAAGCCACCATGGTTGAGCCGATGAGTAAGGTTGCTGCTGCTATCTTTTTCATTTATTTCCCCTCTGTCTCTCTTAATTTATCTAGGCACCAAAATTCTAATGCGCGCTTTATAATAGTAGAAGTCTTCGCCGTCTTGACAGTCCACGGGGCCACCAAAATAGCCGTTGCCATGATTGGTCAGCTCATTTGTGGCGCGGCAAACGCGACCGACATGGGCTGCTTCATCCGACTTGTAGGCGTCATCGGCGTGGATCGCGATGATTTGCACGAAGGTATCGCCGGGCACCTCAGTGACGGTTTCGATCCAGTTGGGGTCGACCTTGGGCGCCTGTGTCGGCCATGGCGTATCACCGCCCGATTCTATCAACACCGCCGCACCTACCGATGTCGAGGCGCTATCACGACGAGTTAGCTGCACCTTATAGAAGTAATATCCATCGGCATCGCAATTGACGCTGCCCGAATAGTAAGCGCCAGCGGCCGTACGGTGTTTGGTCAGCAAATCCGTCGCGATGCAGGCGCGGCCACGAAGCTGCTTTTCGAGCGGTTTGTAGGCGTCTTCGGGGTGAATGCCAACCACCGTTACCGGTGTGCCCGCGTCGACGGTGTCGCCGAGCGCGCTTGCGCCATTGGGCTTGGTGGGCGCGACGCGTTGGATGATGCAAGCGGGTGCCGAGGCAGCGAGCGCGGCAAAAACTAATAGCCGTGACGGCGAGAGCCAGCGCATGCGCGACATCGTACGCCAGCACGCATCGCGTCAACAACACGCGTCGCCTCGGAATTGAACGCAGCGTGTAGGAGAGGACATACATTAAGGGCGTTGACGCTCGGCGCCATGGCTAGAGCGCCACTTCCACGCCGATCAGCGCCGTTGTCGAAAAGCCGACGCGGTTCTCAGCCGGGGCAGTTAGCCACGTATACGCGGCCTCGATGCCGAGCTCGGCGCTGAGGCGAACCGAAGGCATGAGGTGCATCGCACCTCCCAGCGCAACGCCAAGGGGCAAGGCATAACCGTCAAGGTCGCTCTCGACGTGACGCTGCACTCGCAGCCCGACGCTTGGCCGCACCCAGGGCACGATCGTCGCGGGTGGCGAGAGCTCGATGCGCACCCCAAACGTTAGTTGCGTCGCGCGTCCGGTAAAGGCGCCTTGCACGCAGCGGGTCGAGGCGCAGTCGTCGCCAGCTCCGCCAAAAATGAAGCGCGCTTGACCCTCAAAGGCATGGGTGTCGGTGAGTTCATAAAGATAGCGACCCTCGATCGCGGCGCCGCCGGGGGCAAGCGAGGCGCCTGCGGCCACGCCGACGCTGGCACCAAGCCATTGCCCGGATCCGGAGTCGGCAGCGACCGGCGACGTCGCGCCGAGGGCGATGACGGCGATCGCAAGCGCGCTGACATTTAGTGAAGACTGCATGTGGCGCCACCGTAACAAAGCCCATCCTTGCAGGCGAGTTTTCGCGTGGCGGCTGCGGGCGCGGTGCGGCGCCCTTGGTTGACGCCGCCCCCGGCTACCCGTACCGTAGCGCCATGGGGTACGCGCATTTCGTGGCGCGCGGCGTAGCTGGCGTCGCGTGTATGCTCGCTGCCTTCGCGACGGCCTGTATCCGCGTGCCACCGCCAGCTGCAGGCTTCGTCGCCGCGTCCGCAGAGGACCACGTGCCCGAGCCTGGCGCGCCGGTGGTTGTTGTAGGCGTCGGGCCTGGCGACGCTGCCGACGCAGGGCCCTATCTCGGCCAGGCATGCGTGGTGGTGAGCATCGAGGCTAACCAGGAGGCGCAGGGGTTTGTGCGCGCGCTGCTGGCATGCGGGGCCGAGCAAGTGCTCTTTACCGCGGTCAAGTTGCGCGAGGTTACTAAGCTCGCGACGCAGCGTCGCTTGCCACTCGGGTTGGAGGTCAAGATTGCCGGGATTGGCGAAGGCGACGTGTATTTTGCCGATCGCGAGCGGTTTATCGGCAACCGCTGCGAGGTCGTTTCGCTGCGCCGGTCGCAGGCGCTGTACTACCAAGGCACGCTGACCTGCTTTGGCGTCCCCTATCAATTTGCCTATGTGGCCGTGGCCGCCAGCCCGTAGGCTCGCACCCTACGAAATCGGCGGCAAGCCACTAAAGCGACCCGAGCGGTGCCGGACGTCGGTACCCTCGACCTGGAAAACGACCATCTCGGCGAGGTTGGTGCCGTGATCGGCGATGCGCTCGAGGAACTTGGCGATGGCCTGCAAGTGGATGCCGCGATCGATGAAGTCACGCTCTTGCATCATGGCGGTTTGGATTTCGATCGTGATTGAACGGTACGTGTCGTCGACCGCCTGATCGCGCGCAAACACCGAGCGCGCCTTGTCGCCATCGCGGGCGACAAAGGCGTCGATCGCGTCGCGGATCATCGCTTGCCCGGCGGCGGACATTTTCTGCAGCTCGCCCGCGATCGCGGGCGCGGGCGCGGCGCCAATGGCCACCACGCGTTCGCAGATGTTGACGGCCAGATCGCCGATGCGCTCGAGGTCGGTCACCATCTTCATCGCCAGCGTGATGGTGCGCAGGTCGGAGGCCAAGGGCTGACGCTTGGCCAGGATGAGCAGACAGAGCTCATCGGTTTCGAGTTCGAGCGAATTGACGCGTAGATCCGCTTGCTGCGTGGTGCGCGCGAGGTCGAGGTCACCGGTTGCCATCGCCGTGGTCGCGTGGGCGATCATTTCCTCGACCAGCCCGGCCATGCGCAACAGCTTTTCACGGACCTCGCGGAGCTCCGCTTCATATTCGCGGTCGGTATGCTGCTTGCCGGCGATCACACCTCAAGCATACCGCGATTGCGGCCACAATCTACTCTAGGCTCACAAAAGTGACCCTGCGCGCGGACTAGTCAACCCCGCCGCCGCTGCTTGTGCGATGCACCTCGACCCATTGGTCGTTATCGGCCTGAAAGATGACGTAGCTGCCGACGATGATTTCATCGCCAAAGGAGGCGGCAGAGGCAAAGAAGCCGTAGGCGCCCGCATAAGGCTCCGCATTGCCAGCAAGGATTTCGCTGTCCCAGCCGTTGCCGATCCGTCGTGCCAGCACCAGCTCCTGCGAGGTGCTGTCCTGGTGTACGACCGCGGGGCCATCGGGGGTTATGATGAGCTGGGTGTCATTGCCGACGAAGTGCAGCTCGGGCTTGGGCAAGCCGTCCTCGGTGGTGCCGACGACGCGGTAGCCGGTATCGACGACTTCGCGCAGCCCGGTGGTTACGTTTTTGTAGAGGAGGTCGTTGCCGGAGTAGCTCTGATAGGCGACGTGGAGTTGGTCATCAGCGTCAAAGGCGGCCGAGGAATAGCGGCCGACATCGCCGGCGGTATCAACGCTGGTCGGCGCCCCAAAGCCGCTGCCGGTATCGCTGACTAGCTTGAGGTCGCCGCGCTCGCGGTCGTAGTAGAGGATGTGCGGTGCGCCCGTGCTATCGCGCACCAACGTCGACCACAGGCCCAGGCCATCAGCCAGCGGATAGGGGTCGGCTTCGGGGAAGGGTAGTGAAACCGAGTCGACGACGCTGGTGGTCCAGTCCGAGGCGCTCGCCGGGCTAGCGGTGGCGGCGGTGGCAAAGCGCAGCTCGGCGGTGACGTTGCCGTCGCCATCGGAGATTTGCGCGAGATAGGAAATCGCAGGTCGACCATTGGCAGGGTCGATGGAAATCGACGTGTACAGGCCGACATCGCTAGCGGCCGTATCAGCGCGCGGCGTGCCGGTGCCAACGTCGACGGCGTGGCTTTGCCAGCCCTCGGCCGTCTTGCGCGCAAACTTAAGCGAGTTGTTGGTGCGATCGTAGTAGGCGATCATCGGCAGGCCATCGCTGGCCAAATCGAGGCTGGCGTAACGACCGACATTTTCGCCGGGGTCGACGATGCCGCCGCGATGCTCGGCGTCTGGTACTAAGACCGGGCCATCGGGAACGCCATCGACAAATTCCCACGTGGTGCCGGCGACGCGGCCGGCGTCGGTGGTCTGAGCGACGACGAGGTCGCCGTAAGACTGATTGTAGGCGGCGATCCATACCATGCCGCCATCATCGACCTTGAGGTCCATGAACACGCCGTTGCGGCCAGCGGGGACGCCGTCTGAGCAAATACATCCATTTTCAAAGCAGATGCCGATTTCGCCGGAGGCGCAGCTGAGGTCGCCGCAATCGCTGGTGAGCTCGCAGGTGAGGCTGTCTTTGTTGCAGTCGCACGCAGGCATGGCGGCGCCGGCGGCGAGGCAGAAGGTGGTTGCCACGAGGTTGCGTTGGCTCCCTCGCTGACGACGCACCAGGCGACGGCGCAGCAAGAGCCACGCAAGCGCCATCGCCGCCATGCCAAGCGAGGCCGCGCCGGCGCCGCTTGCCGAACAGCCCATGTTGGCGTTGCCAAGCGTCGCGTCGGTGGCGCTCATATTGCCTTTTTCGTCGCGCACAAAGACGCGGACATCGCCGCGCTTGGCAAGCACCTTCAACGCTTGGGTGTCAAACGAGTTATCGTTGCTCCAAGCGGTGCGCGGTTGCGTGTCGCCTGGCGAGCCAAAGGCCCATTGCAGCGCGCTCGCGGGGCTGACGGTATCGACCGCGGGAAACCGCGTCGTGGTGCCGACGACCTCGATCTTGCGGTCAAGCAAGGTCGGTGCGAGGCCGTCGATGACGACGGGTAAGCGCATCACGCGTGAGCCCACCGAGTCATTGGTACGACGCGCGATGAGCTGCACCTCAAACTCGCCTTGCAGCGCTAGCAGCGGTTCGTTGACGACAAGTTGTGGGCCGCTGGCAAAGGGACGCCACATGCCTCGCGTGGTTGGGCCTGCGACGCGCCAGCTCCACGTCACCGCGGCGCCGTGGCTGTCCGTGGTGGGGACGTTAACTACGACTGATGGCAGGCGCGCGCTGTCTTGCGCGTCCAGGCCCGCGCGCAGCGTGTCGATGTTTGGCTCATGCGCGCGGCCAAGGCTCGGGGCTTGGTCAAATTCGACCGACAGCCCCATCACGCCCGCACCCGGCACGGTCATGCTGGCCTGGATCGCCAGGAAGTCGTCCTGCGTGGTCTGCACGCGGCTGATGCCGATGTTGCCAAGCGCGAGCCCTGCAATCTCGGGCACCACGATGTCGGGAATTGCGCCGGTAAGTTGGCCGAGCAGCGCGTTGAGGATAACCGTAAATCGCGACTCGAGGTCGGCCGCCGTCTCGCGAACGAATTCGCTGTTGATCACGCTAGCTTCAATATTGTTTGAGGTCAGGCCGACGAGCGTCGGCACCAGGGTCGGCACGCCGTCTTGCAATACGTACTCAAGGTTGACGCCAGCGGACATCGTAAGTTGGAGCGTAAACACTCGGAGATAGCGCTCATAGAGAAACGCATACATGTCCGCTTCGAGGTCTTGCAACGACAAGGTAAGGTGCGGCGAATTGGCCGTGCCCTCGCCAATCGAAAAATCAATGGCTCGTTGTGGGCGTAGCACCAGCGCGAGGGGCTCGGTTTGGGTATCGGCAATCTCGGAGACTGACGGCGCCAGCAGCGCGAGCGTGCCCATGCGAAGTTGGTCAGATAAATCGGGGCCGAGTTGCATACAGGCGCCGCCCGACGTCACCAGGTGATGACCGGCTAGATCGAGCGCGGTTTCGGAGATGCCAATTTGCACGTCCGCGCCCGCCGCGTTGGTTGAGAACGGGGTGGCCTGGGCTAGCTGCTTATTGCCGCGCGAGCTGTTGGCCAGCGCCAAGTTCGGCGCCGCCAGCGCGGGCACGCAGAGGCTGGCCTCATTGTCGTCGCCAGCGCTGCGCGTCGCGGGGTTGCGATCGGCGTTAAACGCGGTGATCATGCCGAGTGACAACCCGTTATTTTGAAACGTGGCATAGCCGCCGGGGACGAGCTTGGTTTCCAGCGCGCCGGCAATGCCGAGGTTCGGAAGCACCCCGCCCATGTCCATGCTACCGGCGAGGCCGAGGGGATCAGGGAGAATGGTTGGCAGCGCCTCGCGCACAGCGTCCTCAACGTTGTTCTCAAGCGTATTGACGAGCGAGCCCTTGAACCAGCTCACGATGTCGCTGGCGAGGCCGCAACCGGAAAGCGTGAGCGGCCCTTCAAGCGTGTTCGCGTTGTTGTCTTGGTAGACTTGAACCGTCAGATCTTGATCGTTGATACCAAGTTCGCCGTTCGCTTTGATCATGAGGCTGATATCGATGTCGGCCTTGAGGTTGTCGCCTTTGACATAGAAGTCGCAATCGAGCAACCACGAATCAAAAGAAACCTTCATGGTCGGATTGCCGAGGTCGAAGAATAATTGCGCGCGCATGCGAGTTGCCGACAGCGGCGTGATGGTGAGCGATTTCGCGTTGACCACCGCCATGCATCCCGGGTTACAAGCGCCACCAGAGTTTTGTGTACAGAAGTCGCCGAAGTTGGTGTCCATCTTGGGGATGCACATGCCGCCACCAAACTGGTCGTTGATCATCTGCTTGCCAAATTGGCCGATCTTGCCGAGGCCGCCGTTGGTGACGCGCACTTGCGCGCCGCCTTCAATGGTCTGATCCTTGGGGATGCCGCCCGCTGGCAACGGCGCCATGGTGGTACAGCCACTGCCGGTCGAATCGCAGGCCGCGAACAAGCAGGCGACAAGCCAAATGGGAGCGGCGCGACGCGCAGACCAGAGCGAAGCGGAGCGGCGCGCGGAAGCTTGGCGGGTAGAGATGGTGTTAGTCATGGCGGATCGTCCAATCAAAAGGGTGCAGCGAATTTGTCATGCCGCGGCCGAGATGCAAACCAAAAAACGCCGGCGAGATGCCGAAAAGTAGCGTAAATTCAAATGGTTGCATGGTGCATTGCGTCATGACGCGTGGCGACAGGAGGCCCCACTAAGGGGCGAATAAATTCACTTGCTGAGCTATCTCAACTGGTTGAGTCCGGGGCCCGTGATGGGGTCCACAAACACCAGGGGTGGCCCGTCGGCTTGACACCGAAAGCAAACGCAGGTAGTTGGATAGCCGTTTAGAGCGGGCCCATAGCTCAGTTGGATAGAGCACCGGACTTCGAATCCGTAGGTCGGGCGTTCGAATCGCTCTGGGCTCACTGTGGGAACCTTCTCGGGGGCATAGCTCAATTGGTAGAGCATCGGACTCTTAATCCGCTGGTTGTAGGTTCGATTCCTACTGCCCTCACAAAACTGAAACGCTGAAATCGCAAAGCCGCTCCTTACCTCGACGTACATATGCAAGTGCGCGAGCCGCGCCGCAATGGTCGTGGCTTGCTTGCGCTCGACGATGAGCGCCGCGTAAAATGACCGCGTCTTTACGAGGGGGAATAAACGAATGAAACGAGTTTCGAAAGTTATGTTGGCCTGGTGCTTTATCGGCATGGCCGTGTCCGTGGTGGCCTCGGGGTGCGGCGACAACGCCCCGCCGATTATTGAGACCGACCCGCCACCGCCACCACCTGAACCAGGTCCTTGCGACGGCGAGCTAACGCTCGAGCAGTTCGCAGATTGCTTCAATGGCGCGTACATTGACAAGATCTTCAATTGCGGCCTCGGCGACCCAGGCGCGGTAGATGAAGACAATTTAACGGGGGCTTGGCTTGGTTCGGGCTACGACGACCAATCCGTGGCGGATATTCTCGCGTCGATTGCGGCGGGACGCGTGGCGATCGACGGTGCGGCGGCGCAGGCATGCTACGCGCAAATGGCGGAGCTTGATTGCGTCTATCTGTTCGTTGGCGGAAATCAAGATGTGTTGTCGGAATGCGACAACGTGCTTGTGCCGCAAGTAGCATCAGGCGATACCTGCGGCGCCGACTTTGAGTGCGACGACGGTGACTGCTTAGGACTAAAAGATTGGTGGGACATCGGCACGGTTTGCGAGCCGACAGGGGAATGCGTCGGGGCGTCCGCCATTGGCGAGTCATGCAACGACAATTACTGCACCGATGGCAGCCACTGCGAAGACTTCGACAACAACGACAACTACACCTGCGAATCCGGCGATGCCGGTGCCGACTGCGAAAGCAATGATTCCTGCGATTCTGGCCTGTACTGCGTATTCCCGGCGCCATTGACTGGGAACCCAGTGCTGGGCACATGCACGGCCAAGGAGCTGGTCGCCGACGGCGACCCGTGTAGCGACACCACGATTTGCGACGACGGTGGGCTTTGTCTGCCCGCTGGCGATGGGGGGGCGGACATTTGCGTCAACAGCGACGAAGCGGGCGATCCATGTATCGTGACGTGCAACAACGGGCTTTCGTGCGTGACGACGTTTGTCAACCTCCAGCTTACCAGCGGCATCGGCCAGCTTGGCGAATGTACCTCTGAGATTCCCGGCGTGGGCGACGACTGCCTCGAGAACGCGAATATAGGCTATTGGGGGGCCTGCGGCTTGTTTTTGCAATGTGAAGGACAGACCAAGGGCGACCCTGGTACGTGTCGCAACATAGGCACCGTTGGTGCGCCATGTGGTGGCTTTGATTTCGCGGTGACGGGCGGTGGCGGCGAATGCACGATCGGCTTATTCTGCTCCGACGAGGTCGTTGGCGCGCCACAGCCGACGTGCATAGCCCCGCAAGCGGAAGGCTCATTTTGTACGGATTCGTACCAATGTGCCGATGGCGTGTGTAATTCCTCGGGGTTGTGCGTCACTGCCGTGGCCTGCGAACCCGAATTTAACGACTAGTCGCGCGCTGCGGGTGCGGCGATGGCAAGTGCTCGCATCATGAGCTGATACGGCAGCGAGCGTTGCGCGACCTGGTTTACCGTCGCGACCACGTAGGTGTCCCACGCCTCCGCGTAGAACATCACGGTGCCCGACGCGCCCGAGTGGCCGATCAGATCAGGGAAGCGTCGAAACGGCGAGAAGATCCACGGCGTGCGAAACAGCATGACGCCGGTGCCATAGCGCAGCGGAAAGAAGATTCGTCGCCAGGGCGCCTGGATGTCGCGGTAGATGTGTTGTGAAAACAGCGCGCCGCTGCCGAAGGCTTTAAGAAACGCCATGCTGTCAGCGAGCGTCGATACGATGCCGCCGTCGGCGCCGACCGAGGCCATCGCCAGAGGAATGTTGAGCGCGCGGTCGCCGAGCTTCATGGCGCATACGTCTTGGTAGCGGGCGATCGTGGGCGGCGCAAAGCAATAGGTGTCGCGCAGGCCGAGCGGCCGGCAGATTTCCGCTTCGACGACGTCGGCAAAGCTGGCGCCATACTGGCGCTCGATGATGGCGCCAAGTAGTTGGTAGTTGGTGTCAGAATAAAGCGCGCGGCCTGGTGTGCCCGGCATAAAATGCGGCCGCTGCAGCTCGCGCGTCCAGGTGATGACGTCAGCTAGGTTCCAGCTCATGTCGTGCGCGAGCGCACGGCCAAACGTGGTAGCGCCATCGGCCCGCCTGCCTTCAAAGTAGTCCGGCAGACCCGAGGTGTGCGCGAGCAAATCGGCCACGGTGATGCGCTCGGTGACATCGGTCTGCTTGTAGACGGCGAGACGGCGCAGATCTAGGTCGGGTAGGTAGCGCGCCATGGGGACAGCCCAGTCAACAACGCCGCGCTCGCGGAGCTTGGCCATGAGCGCCGTCACGTAGAGCTTGGTGGCGCTGGCGATAAAAAATTGCCGCGGCTCGTGGTGCGAGAAAAACTCAACGCCCTCGCGGGGCGCGCGCACCGCGAGCAGGACCTCGCCGCAGGCCGGCTTTTGCTGCATTGTCTCGACCAAGCGTTGCAAGGCGGCATGGATCGCAGGGGCTCGGCCACTCATAGGGGCCTTTGTACGACAGGCAACGAGCGGTGGGAGGTGCCATGCGACAAATTGATCCGCCTCACCCACGCTGGCCCCGGCCATTGTGCCGACGTTGCGGGCCGACTATGCTGCCGGCGTGACTAGGTTTTTTGAGCAGGTCTTTGGCGTCTATTTCGATGACCTCGATCCCTTTCATGTCTTGCACAATGCGCGCTATTTGTTGTTGTTTGAGCGCGCGCTGGGGGCGTACTGGATGGAGCAGGGCTGGGGCTCCTTTCAGGACACCTCACATCCCGAGCGCTTTCATCTGGTGGCCCGCAACGAGATCGATTACGTGCAGCCGGTGCGCGGCGTGTGCCGGGTGCGGGTGCGGGTGTGGGTCGACACGCTGGGCACTTCGTCGCTGACCTTTGGTTTTCGCATGCTGCCGATGGATGCGGATGTCGATCACGCGCGCGGCAAGCGGGTGATCGTGCATGTCGACCCCGCGACGCTCGCGGCATCGCCGTGGCCGGCCACATTTCGCGAGGCCATGAAGCCGTGGCTGGCCTAGGCGCAAAGCGTGTCGAGGCAGGTGCGCCAGGCGCAAAATCGCAGTAGCGTCTCGGCGTGCCTGAGACGCGAACGATCGTTGCGAACTACTACGACCGCTTCAACGCCGGCGATTTCGACGGGATGTTGGCGCTGCTAACCGACGACGTGGTGCACGACATTAACCAAGGCGGCCGCGAAACGGGCAAGGCCGCGTTTGCGGCATTTATGGCGCGCATGCAGGTGGCGTATCGCGAGACGCTGCGCGATGTGGTCATCATGGTCGCGGCGGATGGCGCGCGCGCGGCGGCCGAATTTGTCGTGCACGGCACCTACCTGCGAGCCGATGAGGGCATGCCGCCGGCGCGCGGCCAGGCGTATGTGTTGCCCGCCGGCGCGTTTCTCGAGCTGCGCGACGGCAAGATTGCGCGCGTGACGATGTACTACAATCTCGCGCAATGGTTGCGGCAAGTGGCATAGGGCGCAGGGCCGCGGTATGGAGCTAACCATCAAGCCCTGCACCGGCGCGGCGATCGCGCCCTATCTCGCGGACCTCGCGCGGCTGCGCATCGAGGTGTTCCGCGATTTTCCCTATCTCTACGAGGGCACCATGGCATACGAGGAAGGCTACCTTAAAGGGTATGCCGCGGCGGCCGATCACCTCGTCGTGCTCGCGCTTGACGGCGACAACGTGGTTGGTGCCAGCACCGCGATGCCGCTGCTCGCGCATGGCGATGACGTCGCGGCGCCGCTCGCTGCCGCAGGCTACGACCCGGCGACGATTTTCTATTTTGGCGAGTCGGTGTTGGCACCGGCATATCGCGGGCGCGGCGTGGGGCATGCCTTTTTCGACGAGCGCGAGCGCTTTGGCCGCGCGCGCGGGTTTTTGCGCGCCGCCTTTTGCGCCGTCGAGCGGCCGAACGACCACCCCTTGCGACCGCCCGCATATGCGCCGCTCGACGCCTTTTGGCAGCGACGCGGCTACGTGCGCCACCCCGACGTGCGCACGAGCTTTACCTGGCAGGATATCGACGAGGCGGCGCCAAGCGCCAAGCCTATGGTGTTTTGGACCAAAGCGTTGTAACGCGCGAGCCTATGCACGTCACCGTCGCCGCCTGTCAGTATCCGATCGAGCGCTTCGCCTCGTTTGCGGCGTGGCAGGCCAAGGTCGAACGCTACGTCGCGCAGGCCAAGGCGCAAGGGGCCGACCTCTTGCTATTTCCCGAGTACGCCTTCATGGAGCTCGCGACCTTGGCCTCGCCAACGTCGCTTGCCGACGAACTCGTCGCGGTCGTCGGCATAGCGGATGCGATCATCGCGCACGTGCGCGCGCTCGCGCAGGCGCACCAGCTAATCATCGTCGCCGGGACCGTGCCGCAGCGCGGCGCCGAGGGCATGGTGCGCAATCGGGCCTATGTCTGCGGCGCGCGCGGCGAGCTGGACTTTATCGAAAAGCAGCAGATGACGCGCTTTGAGCGCGAGCAATGGGACGTTGGCGGCGGCGACGCGCAGGCGGTGTTTGCCTGCGCCTGGGGCACTTTCGGCATCGCCATTTGTTACGACATCGAGTTTCCGCTCATCGCGCGACGGCTGCGCCAGGCCGGCGCCTCGCTCATCTTGGTGCCGAGCTGCACCGATGCGCTGGCAGGATATCACCGCGTGCGCATTGGCTGTCAGGCGCGCGCGCTTGAAAACCAAGGCGTCGTGGTGCAGGCGACCACAGTTGGCGCCGCACCGTGGCTGCAATCGGTCGATGAAAACGTCGGCGCGGCTGGCTTCTTTGGCCCGCCCGACGTCGGCTTCGCAAGCGATGGCGTACTGGCGCTCGGCGCGATGAACGAACCCGGCTTGCTGGTCCATCGCGTCGACTTGGCGGCCGTCGCCCACGTGCGTGAAAACGGCAACGTCCTCGTCGATCGCGACTTTGACGCGCCGGGGCACCTCGCTGGGCAGGTACGCCGCGTCGCGTGGTAAGCGCGCCGCGCGCGAGGTGCTACTTCCAGCCGCAGACAAACGGGCGCGGACTGGCGAAGGCGAAGTTGAGCGCCGGGCCATAGGTGCGGCCGTCGAACGGCTCTTCGAGCATGATGCTGACGAGCACGCATTCGCGCCCTTCTTTTTTCTTCATCAGCGCAACCGAGGGCGCGCGGCGCGCCAGCACGATGCCGAGGTCATTGCGGTGCGGCTGCCATTCGCCTGCGGTGCGAAACTCCAGGAGGTCCCATTCGGCGGCATAGTGCTTGGTGATTTTTTCGCGAATCTTGGCGAGGTCCGCCTTGCTGTGCACGCTCTCGGTCAGCTTGGAGTGCCCACGCGCGGTCAGCTCGTCGAGGCTCTTGGCGGTGGCGTTCACGGTTAGCTCGCCGGCCGCCACGGTATGGCCGACGTGCGACATGCCGTAGCAAAACACGCGCGAGGCAAATTTGACGCTGTTGGCGCCGGGCCTAAGCTGCGGCACCACGCGCGCCAGCCACGCAAAGGGCGCGGTTTTTTCGTCGGCATTGGCGTAGGTGCCGCCCGCGGTGAGCGAGCCCTTGGCGGACAATTCAAACGACGTGCGCTTCTGAAATTGTTCCTTGGTCAGCTTGGTCGTCTCGAGCTCGAATTCGGCGCCGCCATTGACCGACGCCCAGTGGCGAATCCAAAACTCCGCGATGCTTGAATCGGCATGCTCGCTGCAGTCCATGCGCAAATCGGTGTGGACGGCGTTCCATGGCGACTCCTTGAGATACACGCGCGCATGCAGCGGCGCCGCCGCCTCGACGCTGGTCACCGCGCTGCTGCCCGCCGCCTCGCCGGAGCCGATGGACGCGGCGGCAAAGGCGAGCTTGCCAGCCATTTTCTTGTGAAAGTCGTGCGGCTGGCCGTCGTCGGTTACGCGCTTGGCCATAAAGGCGGCCTCGGCGGCGGCCGCGGCGGCATCCACCGCATCGGTCTTGGCTTGCGTAACGGCGCCGTAGTGGCGTTGCTGCGCGGCCTGGGCCTTTTGCAGATGTGCGATGCGCTTTTCATATTCGCCCAGGCGCGGCCAGGCCGGCGACTTTTCTTTGAGCGCGGTGAAGGCAGCGACCAGCTTGGCCATCTCGCGTTCGACGTAGGCGACGTCGCGCCCGCTATTGCCCGCTGGGTCTTCCTTCCACGCCCAGATCGTCGCGGTGGGCTTTTCCATGCTGTAGATAGGATCTTCGACCGCCTTGATTTCTTTTTTTTCGGGCAGCTTGCTCATCTCGCCGGGCTGCGTCTTTTTGAGCTTGTCGGCATCTGCTGGCGGGCTGGGCGCATCTGCGGGCGCGGCAACCGTAACGCCCCGCGCGGCCGCGGCGTGCGGCGAACGGTCTTTTGATGGGGCGCTGCGTGGGTCGGCCCAGCTCGGCGTGACAAAAACAAGTGAGGCCAAAAGGCAGATGTGGTGGAGCAAGGATGGCGTGGTCATATGGTCGAAAATCCCCCTGAATTGTAGTGGCCAGCGCCCGCGTGGCGGCCCTGCGCCGTAGGCCGCAATGATATTGAGCTTCATGACGTGGCACACCCGCGCTTGTTCACATTTTTGTGACGGCGACGCTTCAGTATGTAGTTGGAGGTGTGGTTAGTAGGGTGGATGGCCACCGACGCTGATGCACCACTTGCCGTCTTGCTGGCCGTGCAGTTGCCGGGGGTGGACGAGGCCGAGCTGGCGTCGTCGCTCGACGAACTGCAGCGGCTGGTCACGACGCTCGGCCTGCAAACCATAGGGCGGGTGACGCAGAAGCGGCGCCAGCTCGCGGCGGGCAAGGTGGTCGGCGATGGCAAGCTCGAAGATCTGGCCACCTGGACCGGGGGCAGTGGCCGTGTCGAAGGCTTTGTCGCGCTGAAAAAACGCCGCGAGAAAGACGCGCGCGAGGCCGAGGATGAGGCCGGCGACGAAGACGAAAGCGATCAAGCCATCGAGGTCGCAGCCTCTGATGAGGTCGACGAACACGACGCGGCGGCGCCGAGCAGCCGCAAGCCTAAAGACTCGCCGTTGGCCACCGTGGTCGTGGTCGATCACGAATTAACGCCGACCCAGCAGCGCAATCTCGAGCGCGCGACCAAGGCCGAGGTGCTCGATCGCACGTCGGTGATTTTAGAGATTTTTTCGCGCCACGCCAAGTCGCGCGAGGCGCGGCTGCAAGTCGAAGTCGCCAAGCTCAAGTACTTGGCGCCGCGGCTGCGCGAGGGCGGTGGCGGCGAAGATCGCGTGCGCGGTGGAGTGGGCGGCAAGGGCGCCGGCGAGACCTCGCTCGAGCTCGATCGCCGCCGCATTCGCGATCGCATCGCCGAGGTCAAACAGGAACTCGCGCGCATCGAGGGCGGCGCCAACGTGCGGCGCCATCGCCGCCACGATGCCCTCACCATCGCGCTGGTCGGCTACACCAATGCCGGCAAGTCGTCGCTGATGCGTGCGCTCACCAGCAGCGAGATCTATGTCGCCGACAAGCTGTTTGCGACGCTGGATACCACCGTGCGCGCGCTGCATCCGCGCAGCGAGCCGCCGATCTTGGTGACCGACACGGTGGGCTTCATCAAGAAATTGCCGCACGATCTGGTGGCGTCGTTTCGCTCGACGCTGGATGAAGCCAACGAGGCCGACTTGCTCTTGCACGTCGTCGATGCCGCCGACCCCGCGATGTTGCAGCAGTTCGCCGTCACGCGCGAGGTGCTTGCCGAAATCGGCGCCGACACGCGCCCGTCGCTGCTGGTGCTCAACAAGGCCGACCAGCTGTCGCCCGAGCAACTCGCGGCGCACCGCGCGGCCTATCCTGACGCCGTGTTGATGTCGGCGCGCAGCCCGCAAGACGTGGCGCGGCTGCGCGAGCGCATCATCGAGCACTTTGCCGGGGCCTTTGCCACCGCGACCATCCTCTTGCCGTGGGCTGACTTTGGCAAGATTGCGCAGATTCGCGCGCAATGTCAGGTGCTCTCGCAGCAAGATGGCGACGCCGGCGCGCAGCTCGAGTTGCGCGGGCCCGCCGCCATGCTCGAGTCCTTGGCGCAGGCGTATCCAACGATCGGTTAGCCGCGTGTTGCGTTGCCTGCCTAGCGGTGTGCGCTCGGTTGAAAGCCCTTAACGATGACGCGCTCGGGTGCGGGGATGTTTGCGCCCGGTGGCAACATCAAGGAGGGTGCCTCGGGCAATATCAGCTTGGGCTTGTTCGCGACGTAGCCTCCCGCGTAGCCAATTAGACGGCGCATGCCAAACATGCCTGGCACGTCATTTGGCGTCGGATCGTCAGGCACGATCGCCTGCTTGAAGCCAATCGTGCGGCGGCTGCCAAAGAGCGGCAGGATTGAATCCGGGCCGCTGATAATCACGGGAGCACGCGACGCTTGCCCACGTGTGAAAAAGCCGATGCGGCGAGGCGTGCGCTGATCATTTGCCGGCGCGATTACCTCTGGCCTAAAGCCGATGCCGATGCGAGCGCCGAACCAGTTCCGTGGCGGATGGTTGCCACCGATGGTATCCGGTTTAAACCCTAGTCTTGTGCGCTGAGCTGTATTGCCCGGCGATCGTATGCTGCGCACCGGGCCATGGCCGGTACGAGGCTTGAGGTGCGGGTTGGTTGGCTTGACGCGGCGATTTGCTTGGGCGTGCGCTGAGTCGACCGCGATCACGGAGCCTGCCGGTAAGCCGGCAATCATCAGCCACGCCACGCAGGCCCCCACCATATTCCACGACCGTTTTGTGCGCATTAGGCGAAGTACTTCATGATTCGTGCCATCGCACGCTGGGGCGGTCCTAGCCCGCGCGGCGCGGCTGCAGGCGTCGCGGACCTCAAGCTGAGGCTATTCGTCCCCGGCAGCGCGGCGGTTTACCGGCTACGGTCGTTGCCAGGGGACTACGGCCGCTTGACTATGAAGACGCGGCTATTTGAAGCGGCGTCGGTAGTGATAGCCGTCGCCGCTGGTAGGCCAAGCAAGCGCAGCAGGGCCTGCGCTTCGCGATCGGTAGCTTCGAGGCATGCAGCAGGTGGCTGCATGCCGCAGTCACGCGATCCAAGTTGGTGAGTCGAGCCATCATTCATGTGCGCAAACAGTCGCGCCACCGTATCGCTGTCGCGGCGCCACGAGGCATAACGTCCAACCTTGGTGCCTATGGCGCGAACGTTGCCGACCGCCAGGATCACTGGCGCTTCGGGGACAAACGTTATCGGCGCAAGGCGCCGCAGCGTAAGGGTCCGCGCCTTGGTGTCGATGGTCGTCACCTGTCGCGGCACGCCGCGCACGAGCGCAAACCCATAGAGGGCGACCAAGGCGTAGGTGGCGAGCGTGGCGCGCGGCTGCCATTTGCTATCGCCGCGGCCCAGGAGGCGAAACGGTACGTAGACGAGCATCCCGACAAAGGTGCCGCCGATAAACGTAACCATGAAGTGGGCAAAAATTTGCAGCACGATGCCAGGCTGCGCCACGGTTAGATAGTGCGCGCTTGGCCACCACGTATAGTTGCGATACGGCGCTAGCTCATCGCCTCCGCGCCACCAAAGCGCGGTCAGGTACAGCACCCACCACGCCGCGAAGATGCCAAAGGGCGCGATGAGTCCTCGCCACCACGGCCCGGTCTGGGTTGGCCCTGCTGGCTCATCGTTAGGCTGCATCGTTCGTGCTCAATTTGGTGGCTGGTTGCGCGGGGCGGTCGACTCGGCCGCGCAGAAAGACGTCGCCATCGGCATCCATCGTAGCAAGTTCTCGTGTGGCATACCAATGGTCGCCAAAGGCAAAGACGTCGGCCAAGATGGCTTGCGGCGCGCGCGCCCCGAGCTGATCCCAGGCGCCCTCCAGCTTGGCGATCAGCAGGCCAGGCGCTCCCGCTGCCATCGCAAGCACGTGGCCGTCAGCGCCTCGCCGCACCGCGCGCTGCTCCACATCGTAGCTGGCGATGGCCACTTGCGCGCTGCCAGGCAACGGCCTGCCGACGCTGCCAATTTTTTCGCCCGAGGCATTCACCAGCACAACGCTTGCCTCAGACGCGCCATAGAATTCGACGATGCCGGCGCGAAATCTCGCCTTCATCTGCCGCCAGGTGTCGGCGTCTAGCCCGCTGCCCGCAAACAAACGAATCGGCAACGCATGCTCATCGCCGCTGCGTGGCACTTGCACGAGCCGCCGGCAAACCTCGCCGGCATAGAACACGACCGTGACGCCATAGGTGCGCGCATCGTGCAGCAATTGCAACGGCGCGTAGCCCTGTGCGAGCGCGAGGCGTGCGCCGCCAACCAGGGCGCTGCTCGCGGCGACGAGCAAGCCGCTGGGATGATGCAAGGGCAGGCAACAATAGACGGTGTCACGTCCGGTTAGCATGCATGCGGCCGCGGCCCCAAGCGCCGAAAACGCCCAACGACGATTGGTGATATGCGTGGTGCGCAGGCTACCGTCTTGATCCTGCCGCACAAAAATAAGGGCGAGCTCGCGCGCCAGGCCGGGGTTTGCGGCGGGGCCATCGGTCGGGGGAGTTGGCTGCGATACCGGCCCCTCGATTGTTGCGACCCCAAGCGTCTTGATCGGGATGACCGTCGTAAAGACTTGGGCGGCCGTCGCCGTGTGTTCTGGGTCGACCAGCGCGATCTCGGTGCGGGTTAGCGACGCGGCATCGAAGGCCGCCGTCGCCGTTAGCTCCGGAGGCATGATCGCGGCAACGGCGCCAAGCCGATTTAAGGCAACGATCGCCATTAGCAAGCTTGGGCGGGAGTCCATCCATACGGCGATGGCATCG
Source organism: Myxococcales bacterium (assembly GCA_016716835.1). Lineage (NCBI taxonomy): Bacteria > Pseudomonadati > Myxococcota > Myxococcia > Myxococcales > Myxococcales bacterium. The sequence continues at coordinate 695,745 of JADJUW010000002.1, forward strand.
CCGGCGCTCACCCCCCGCAACGCGAGCGCGGCCGCCACCGCATCGACGCGCGCATTTGCCTGGGCATACGAGACGGCGCGTCCCGCCCAGATGAATAAGGTTTGATCGCCGTGCGCGGCGGCACCGTCGGCAAGCGCGCGGCCAAGCGAGATCGCGGTGTCATCGCGGAGCGTGGCCAGGGCCGATAGCCGCGGCACCTGCCAGCGTGCATTTTCCAAGTGCCGTCCCAGCTCGGCCCCGGCGTCGGCGGCTTTGCCGGTAAGCGCGTCGAGCGATTGCGCAAGCACGTCGCGCCATCGCGGCGTGCTTGGCGGCGGCGAGCTGGCGGCTTGCCCTGTTGTGCTGGGGGTCGGCAGGCCTCGCGCGACGCGATGCAGCCATGGCGGTGGGGGCGTGGCGTTGCCGATCCAGCTCATCCAGGCCGCCACTTGTGGCCATGTTTGCGCTTGCGCAACGCGACCCACGACAATGCCAAAATGGCCCGCTGGCACCGCGCTTTCAAAGATCTGCGCATCGGCCGGTGCGGCGTCGACGATGGCGCGCACGGTGGGGGGACGGGCGATTTCGTCGTGCTGGCCGATGAAATACAAGACGGGGCAGGTGAGGTCGCGCAGCGATACGACATCGCCATCAAGCACCAAGCCGCCGGCAGTCAGGCGATTGCCGACGACCAATTCATCGATGAAGGCGCGCATGGCGGGGCCCGGCCACGAGATAAAGCCACCGCCGCCAAGAAAGAGCCGCCGCGCCTCGCGTCGGGCGAGGGCCTCGCGGTCGTGCAGGTTGCCGATGAACTCGACCAGCTGGCCTAGCTCCTTGCGCGCCGAAACCAATTTGAAGCCAGCCGCCGCGACGGCGCCCGGCACGCGGGTCATGCGCGAGAGTGGTGCATCCAAGATGGTGCGGATCCCAACTAGCAACTTATCGGTGATCTCCGGCGCCACCTTGGGCAGCGTCCTATGCCAGTCGACCGGGCTGCCGAAAGCGACGACCGAGGCGATGCCAGCGCCTTTGCGCCAGGCCGCGGCCTGATAGCAAAACATCCCGCCCTGTGAATAGCCCGCCAAATGCACGGGCTGCCCCGTGGCGGCATAAACATGATCAAGCGCGCGCGAGATAGCGCGGACGTGGTCGTCGAGCGTGCGGGCATTGCCGCCGGGTGCGAGCTCGGGCGCGCCAAAATCCACGACCCAGACATCGGCGCCACGGTCGAGCAGGGCACGGACCGCGCTGGTCTCGTGAGATATGTCGTAGACCTCGGCGGTGACCATAAGCGGCGGCACCAGCAAGATGGCGCCGGTAAGGGGTGGCACACGCGTCGGCCCAGGCGCGCGGTAGCGTCGCAAGGCAAACGAGGCGCCTAGATCATCGCGGTCAAAGGGCGTGCCATAAGGCTCGCTGATGCGACCCTCGCGCATAATTTCAAGCAGGTTGGCCCACGCCAGGCCGAGACGTCCTGAGACGCGCGCCGGCTCGACATTGTTTATCGACACGCCGCAAAGTATACTGGATCGTCGTCGCGGGGCTATTGCCGCGACCATGGAGGCAACCAAATGAAACGCCAGACGCGCCTGCACCGCTCACTTGTTGCCCTTGTGCTGGCGGGTGCGCTCGCTAGCGGGTCGACAGCCTGTCGCACCGATCAACGCGCTGGCGCGAGCGAGGCGGCGGCGACGGATCCTGCGTCACGCCCCAAGGCTCGGTCGGCGGCGGCACGCGCCATGGAAGAAGCGGGCGACGACACCAGCTATGCCCGCGGTAGCGAGGCCGACGGCGGCGCGGTGCCAACCCCTAAGGGCAAAGACTGGGACGGCTGGCGCTATCGCGGCGATCGCGGCACGTGTTTTTATCTGGTGGACCGCCGATGTGAAACCTCGCTGGCAGCGGCTTGCGAGCGTGCCGCTTGCGAAGCCGGCGAGGTGTGCGCGACGCGCGGCGAGGCGCCGGTGCGTGTGGAGTGCCGAAAAAAATAATGTGGTTGGCGAATCTCGCCGACTTTGGCATTCCGCTGATCGTAGGCGGGTATTGCGCGGCGCTGGGGCGCGACATGGGGGGCGCATGGGGCTTGCGCCTGCCGGTAGCGACGCGACGCTTGATTGGGTGGCTCGGAGCCGCGTTGGTGGTGGTGACCTTGCTGCGCATGGCGATGGCGCTGTATCTCGCGCAGCGCGCTTAGCACGTGCGGCGCAGGGCCATCGCGCTACGCGGCTGCTTGCGCGTGATGCTGCATGGTGAGCACGCGCGGCACGGAGATGGTGGGCCCGAGGCGAAACTCAAGGCGCGTGATGTCGCGATAGCATTCGCCGTCGATCACGGGTGAGAGCCGCTCGCCATCGGTGGCCGTGACGATCAGCTCGCGGCACGGGCGGTCGATGATGTCGCGACCGGTCATGTCCTTGCCCATCGCCATGCGCGGCAGATTGCGCGCGATACCGAGCGCCGTCGGTGCGCCGACCAGTGCGTTCATCACGCCCGGCGCGTCGGCCTTGCCGAAAAAACGAAAGACGCCGCCGATGTTGATCGACATTGAGGCGATGTGGATGCCGGTAAACTCATTGCCGGGCAGCGTGACGCCGTCAATGGAGATTTGAGCACGGGTGGGCGAGAACAGCTCATTGGCATAGCTGGCATACGGCGCCAAGCCCGGCACGTGGCGCAACGAGGTGAACGCCACCGGCATCGAGGCAAGCGCCTGGCCGACGACGCGCATGATGGTGCGCGGATTTGGATCGGGGTCTTGATAGTATTTATCAAAGAAGCGTTGCCCAATGCCGCCCGCCGCGACGGCGAAGCCATAGGTGCGCAGCGGCGAGGTCGTGCCATCCGCCGCGGCCACGGTTGCATCGATGCACATGGTCTCGACCTCCGCCGTGGCAATGTGCTGCTCGCGCGCGATGGCGCCGCGCAGCGCCGCGATCAAGCTTTCGGCGTTGCCGACGAGGCCGACATTATTGGCAACGAAGTCGATGGTGCCCCCCCGCGTCGGCATGATGGGGGGCAAGTTATAATGACGAAACTCCGGTTCTTGCAGCACCTCGAGGGCGCTGCGCATCACCCAATGCAAGGCGCCGTCGCCGCCGTCCGCAACGATGTACTTGCAGCCCGCTGCAAGAAACGATCGAATGGCTGGTTTGATGTCTGCGAGCTGCTTGGTTTGTACGACCACGCCAGCGTCGCCAACCAGCCGCGCCAGCTCGCCGGCGCGCTCTGGATGAAGCTTGTTTTTGCGCGCGTTGGGATTGGTGATGATGCCGATGTCGATGTCCATAGGGTCCCCAGCGGGGAACTTGGAGGAAATGCAATACAGATGCCGATGGGCGTCGGTGGTGGAAATCTTTGTGCTCGCAATACATTCAAGTAGTTACGAATTAGTGGGCTTTCCCTGGTTGAACTTAGCTTCTGTTGCCGGGGGCGATGATCGAGACCTCGAGGCTCCATGCGCAACCCATTACGCACCAGGCGCCGCCGGGCGAGTAGCTGGCAACGCACCGCTTTAGCGGCCGGAAAACGTGGGCGGGCGCTTGGCGAGTAGCGCCGCAACGCCTTCTTTGGCGTCGCTGGTTTCCAGCGTCGCGGCTTGGGCAAAGCTTTCGGCATACGCGGCGGCGCGCGCGGCGGCGGCATGCGCGCCTCGCAAGCTGCGCTTGGTCAGGCGTACCGCAATCGGCGCGTTTTCCGCGATCTGCGTCGCCAACGCGAGCGCGGTTGGAAGCACCTCGGACGCGGGCACGGCCTGACCCAGCACGCCCATCGCCTCGGCCGCGCGGCCATCGAGCAGGCGACCGGTAAATAACAACTCGGCCGCACGCGCGCCGCCGATGAGCTGCGGCAATAGATACGTGATGGCCATCCCAGGATGAATGCCGAGCTTGACGAAATTGGCGCCAAACTTTGCGTCCTGCGCGCCGATGCGGAGGTCGCATGCCAGCGCGAGGCCAAAGCCACCGCCCACCGCGTGGCCGTTGCAAGCCGCGATGGTTGGCACCTCGAGATCGAGCAACGACAAAAACGGTTCGTACATCAAGGCGGAGCGCTCGGCGGAAATTCGCGAGGCGTCGTCGCGCTGAATGTTCGAGCGAAAGTCCGCGCCCGCGGAAAAAAATCCGCCCTCGCCGGTTACCACCAGCGCGCGCAACTCGGCATCGGCGCGCGCCAGCGCGGTGGCCACCGCGAAGCCATCGAGCAATTCGGGCGTCATGCTGTTGCGATTAGCGGCGCGCTGCAGGCGGATGATTCCGACGCCCGCATGTGCGTCAGGCGAGGCGGGGCGCTCATATGTTACGGCTGCGGTTGGCGTCGCGGTCATGGCCTACGCTCCTAGCTCGGCGAGAAAGGTCTGCGCGTCGGCAAACGACGGATCTTCGCGCAAGGCCTTCTTGGCCCACAGCTCGGCCTTGGCGCGGTTGCCGCGGGCATTTTCAATTTTCGCCTCCCATAAAAGTGCCATCGGCCGTGTGACGGGCTGGGGGTTTTCCATCAGCGCGATCGCGCGCAGCGGCTTGAGCGCGAGCTCATAGTCGCCGGCCTCGGTCGCGAGCTGCGCCAGCTCGGCGGCAATCTCGGAGCTTTTGCGGTCGACATCGAATGCCTTTTTGAGCCAGCCGAGTTGGGCCTCCTTATCGCCCAGCGCGCCACACACGCGCCCCATGCGCTGCTGCAACGCCGCGAGCTCGGGCGTGCGCTTCTTGTGGGCATTGATCGAGGCCTCCAGCGTCGTGGCCGCCTCGTCGGTCTTGCCCGAGGCAATTAGCACGTCGACGAGCAACATCGCCAGCGCGTGGTCTTCGGGAAAGACGGCAAGCGCTTGCTGCGCCGGGCCGGTGGCGGCCTCGGGACTGCCTACATTGTAAAGGTAGATTTCCGCGGCGCGCCTGAGATTTGTGAAGCGTTCCGCGGGGCTTGTGGCGTGCGCGGCATCAACGATGTGAAGGGCCGCCAGCGGTTCAAATAGCTCCTTGCTGGTATAGTAGTCGCGTAAGCGGGCGCGCAGCTGCGCCGCGCCAGGTTGCGCCTCGTGAACGCGTTGGAGCGTTTCGATGGCGTCCTGTTCGCGACCTAGCTTTTGCGCGGCCTCGGCCGTTCGCAACGCGGCCTCGACTTGGTCGCTCCCCGTACATACCAGGGCAAGCTTGGCGCTCGCGGCCAACACGCCATCCCAATTGCCAGACTTTACATCGATGTCGCGCAGGAGCTGCAAGGCTTCAATGTCATCGCCGTGGGCCCCCGTCCACGCAGTTAAAAGTTCGCGGGCACCTTCATGGTCGTGGTGGGTGACGTGAAGGTGACCTTCCTTAAACAGCAACTCGCGCTCACGGGGCGCATCTTTTTTGCTTGCCGCGGCCAGCCGCGCACGCGCGTAGCCCGCGGCCAAGGCCTCGTAGCTCGCCGCTGGCGCCACTTGATACGCACTTTCATACAAGGCCAGCGCGTCCTCTAGGCGCCCAAGCTCCATCAACACGGTCGCGCGCGTCGTCGTCAAGGCGGCGACGACCGGTGGGGAAAAGTCTGGACGGGCCAGCGCCGTCTCAAGCAACGCGTCTGCCTCCGGGCTGCGCCGCGCCGCCACGAGGGCATCGGCAAGTTCGGCGATCACCGTCGCGTCGTGGGGTGCGCGTTGATTAGCCAGCGTGAGGGCCTCGATCGCCTCGGGCAGTTGCGACAAGGAATCGCGATAGATCCGCGCCGCATCGCGCAGGCTTTCGACCGCCGCCTCGACCTTGGCGTTGCGCTTACCGTCCGCCAGGTGGAGTCGCGCCAGCCCGCCAAGATCACCTGACTCGGCGTACCAGTTCTCGAGCTGGGTGCGAATCAGGCGATCTTCAGGTGCGGCTTGCAGCGCGGTCTCGAGCACCCGCTTGGTGGCCGCGCTGTCGCCGGCCAGGCGCCATAGCTCGGCGACCTTGCTCGCAAGCACGGCGACTTCGGCTGGCTCTTCCACGGCCAACAAACGCTCGCTGAGCTGCGCCTTTTCACGAGGATCCGCATCCGCCGGCAGCGCCTCTAACAGGCCGTGCAGGATCGCGCGGTCGGCGGGCGCAATCGCCAAGGCCCGCCTGAACAGGGACTCGCGCGCATGTGGCCTCGAGATGGACGCCAAGCGCACCGCGAGGCGGCTGGTCGATTCCTTGGCGCCGCGCGCGATCGCGTCATCAAACTGTTGTGACAAATAGGCGGCCAGCCCATCGCGGTCGCCGGATTTTTCGAGGGTTGCCTCAAAGAGGGTGGCCGCCTCGGCGTGATCTGGGTTGTCTTGCAGCACCTCTTTGAGCAACGTAATGGCTTGCTCGTAGCCGCCCGGGCGCGCGAGCAGGTAGCGCGCTTGTTCGAGGCGCAAGTCGTTGCGCTCGTCAACATCGGTGAGCTGCGGCATGACGCGGCCAAGCAATTGAGTCAGCGCTTCGTCGTTGCCGCGTTCGTGGTAGAGGGTGACGAGTGGCCTCCAGATGTCTGGATCGTGTGGCCGCCGTTCTTGCAAGAACTCAAGCACGCGGACATGGACGTCGGCACCCGCGCCCTTGCTGTGGCCGCCTGCGTTGACGGTGATGGACGTGATAATATCGTTTGCCAGCTTTTCGATGATCGCGCCTTCGGCCAAGGGGGCCGCGGCGAGCAGCAACGCGAACGATCCGGTCGCGTCGCCTTTGCGCAGCGCGTGGCGCGAGGAGGTGACGTAGGCCCACGCAGTTTGCGAAGCGTCGAGCTTGCCGTCCTTGGCCTGGGCGGTGGCCCGCGCCAGCAGCGCATCGACTTTTTCGTGGCGACCTAGCTCCTGCGCAATCTCAACCGCGCGCTCGAGCTCGGCGCCGGCAACGTCGGCCGTCTGCGATTTCTTTTCGAGGTAGTCGAGCAGGACATCGAGATCACCGGCCTGCTGCGCCACCTTGCCGTAAAACGCCAACGCGCGCTCGTCGCCACCGGCATCCGTGATGACGCGCAGGGTGCGCCCCACCTGAGCCCATCGAGGCTCGACCGTAAAGGCGCGCTCGAGTAAATCGACGCTTTGCTTGCGCCGCTGTGGGTGCGAGGCAAACACCTCGGCCAAGCGGTACATGGCGTCCAGCTGCGCCGCGCTCGGATCGGCGGCGCCAGGGCCGGCGACTTGCATCATCGCATCGAGCACGCGCGCCTGCTCTTCGTCGTCACCGAGTTCGCCGGCAATGCGTGCCAAGCCTCCGTACGCCTCGGCGAGATGAATGCCCAGCAGCTCGACGCGGTGGTAGAGCTTGGAGGCCGCGCGGAGGTCGCCGGCATCGTGTTCGAGCGCCTCGGCCGCAGACAGCAGCAGCGCCGACACGATGGGCGGATCGTCTTGGCGACGCAGCCGCTCGCTGATCGCGACGACGCTGTCGACGTAGAGTTTTTGCGCGCCTTGCTCCTTGGCAAGCTTGCGCGCGCGATCGCGTATGTCGATGTCGGCGGGGCTGCCTTGCAAGGCGGCGATGAGCGCCTCGAGCGCCTCACTGCCGCGTCCCATGTCGATGAGGAGATCGGCCTTGTCGGTGAGCAAGGGGCCGTTGCCGGTGGCGCCCGACATGCTCAGGCGACGGTCGATAATCTGTAGCAAGCGCTCGCGATCGCCATGCGCGAGCATGGATCGCCGCAGGCGCCTGACCTCGATATTTGAGGCCACGGCCGCCTCGGTCGCGCTCTGCAGCAGCTCCTTGCTTTGCGCCGCCTCGCCGCGCGCCTCGGCCAGCTTGTGGAGTTCGTAGAGCACCTCGCTTTGGCCGACGGCTTCAAGTTCGTCGGGGCTGGCTTGACGGCGTACGACGAGCAGAAGCGCGCGATAATTGCGTTCGGCGCGATCGATCTGGCCGGCGCGCTTGGCCAATTGCGCGAGCTCAAGCTGGATCGCCGCGCTGTTGACGTCCATGCGCGCCGCTTGTTCGAGTTCCGTAAGGGCCTCCTCTTGATTGCCCTCGGCCCACGCGATGCGGCCTAACTCCACGTGTAGCTCGGCGCGATCCGGCGTGCGGCGACGTCCGTATTCGGCGATGAGCGCGCCGATCACGTCGCGCGCCTCCTTGAACTGTTTGGCCGCGCGATAGGCGGCGGCGAGCCCGGTTCGTAGCACGCGATCGTTTGGATCTTGGACCAGCGCGCGGAGCAGCGCGGGCACCGCATTGCCGGGCTCGCCGAGGCGCTGGCTATAGATCTCTGCGGCCTCACGCGCAAACGCCGTGGCCTGGTCATCGGCGACTAAGTCAAGGCTGCCCGTCAAGAGCTCGGCGAGGTCGCGCCATCGCGCGAGCTGGCGATAAATCGTCGCCAGCAGGCTGCGCAGCTCGATCGAATCGTTAAATTCGGGGAGGGCTTTTTCGATTACGCTGGCGGCGCGTTCGGGTTGGCCGACATCGGCGTGGACCCGCGCGAGCTGGATGACGACCTCGATGCGTTCAGGCCCGGTCGTCGTGCCAAGCAGGCTTTCAAACCACGGCAGCGCTTGGGCGGGTTGCTTGCGCTCCATCTGCAGCCGCGCTAGCGATCGCAGCGAGTCGGCGGTTGGCGCCAACGCGACGACGCGGCGATGGCCCGCGATCGCGCGGTCTGGCTCGCCGAGGTCGATCTCGGCGATTTGCGCGTAGTGCCGCCATAGGCCCGCGGCGGGCTTCATGTCGCCCAGCACCTCGAGCTTGCGGGCCTCGCGTTCGAACAAGAGGGCCAGGCGGCTTAGCTCGCCACGTTGGCGCAAGAGCTCTGCGAGCGCGTCCATTGAGGCGGCGTGACCGGGCGCGTCTTCGAGATTTGCCAGGAGCACCTCGACGCGGCCCGAGCGGCCTTCGACGATGCCCATGCTCTTGGCCATTTCGAGCCGCAGGCCCACGCGTTCGCCCACGTCGGCGCTCTCCGCGACTTGGTGGCGGCGGATGGCGATCAGCTCGGCATGCTTGTCTTCGCGCGCATAAATCTCGCCGAGGGCGGCGAGCGCCTCGGGTTGATGCGGGTCTTCGCGCAAGATCGAGACGTACATGTCCGCGGCGAGCGCGGCGTCGCCGAGCTTGCCCAGCGCGATGTTGGCGGCTTGCACCCGCAAGGATCGCCGAACGCCGGGCGCAAACGGCAAGCGCGCGGCTTCGGTGAGCTGCTCAAATGCCTGGGCAAATGAGCCCTGCGCCAGCAACGCGTCGACCAAGCGGCTGGCCGTTGCGTTGGCGAGCTGCTCGATGGGGCTGGGAGGTTGCGTCGCGCCCTCAAAGCGCGACACCGGCGACGATGAGCGCCGCCCGATGCGCGCGGCACTCTTGTTGCTCGCCGGCGGCGGCGTAGCCTTGCCTTGGGCAAGGATGGCCGGGACGCTGGCGCCGGTGCCATGAATACGCCATTGCGCGGCGACGCGCGCGAACTGCTGCGCCAGCAAATCGATCAACGCGGCTTGATCGCCAATGTCGTCGGCGACGGCGATGGCGTCGCCGAGCACGGTGAGGTCGGCAGGCAAGAGCTCCGCGAGGCGACGCAAGGTGGTGAGCCGCGCGGCCGAGGCAGGCTGCGCCTGCTCGATGCGCCGGATGGCCCCCAGCAGCTCCACGCGATCGGGGGTGCGCGCGATCGCCTGGCGCAAACAGCGCAAGGCGCTGGCCGTGTCGTTGTTGCCTTCGAGATGCCATTGCGCCAGTTGCTGTCGCACCTTGGCCTCGAGGTCGGCGGCGAGCGAGCCGTTGCTTAGCGCCGTCTCCAGGGCCGCCGTCGCCGCGGCAAAATTATTGCTGTCATCGGCAGCCTTGCCATAGCCGGCGACGAGCTCGGGATGCAGCACGTCCTTGGCCACGGCGTTGCCAACCAACGCCGCCGCGGCGTGGTCCCACCCGTGCTGCTTGGGGGCTAGCCTAATGATCGCCGTGGCGGCGCCAAGATGCGACTTCTCATAGGAGAGCACTTGGCGATACGCCGCAATCGCGGGCCCCGCCTGTTCTAGCTCATTTTCATAGATGTCGCCCAGCCGCATCGCGAGGCGCGCAATATCGGCCGCATCCGTTTCGGACTCGACCGCGCCAGTGAAGGTGTTGATGGCGTTCTCGATGCTCGTAGCCGCGACTTCCCACGCATCGGTTTGATGCGCCAGAGAGATCACTTGCGCGAGCAGGGTGGCGTCGCTTGGCGCCAAGGGGAGGCACGCCGCCAAGTTGGCGAGGGCGCCGGCGGCATCGCGCAAATACTCGACTTGCATGGCCGCGGCCTCGCGGCGCAGGCGCAGCTGTTCACGCTCGTCGCGCGCGTCGCTGAGGCGATGCGGCAAGAGGCCCAATAGTTGCGCCCATTCGCCGCTTTGCTGAAAGCTATCAACAAGCGTCTGCGTCGCTTGCGCCCGCGTTGCGGGCGTCTCGACCAACGCCAAGAGGCCGGCGCGCGCGCGCGGGTTGCCGGGTGCCAGCGCGAGCACGTGGCGATACGCCGCCAGCGCCTGGGCAGGTTGCGCGAGATGGTGCGCATATGCGTCGCCGAGCGCCAAGATCTCGCTCAGCTGACGCGAGGTTTCTCGGCTCGCCGCGCGGGCGAAGAGCTCCGCCATCTCGCCCCATCGTTCGGCCTTGGCTAACAACTCGCCCAGCGCCGAGGTCGCCTCGGGGTCGTCGCCGGTCTCGGTGATCACGCGTTGCCACGCCGCGGTGGCCTGCTCGCGGTCGCCGAGTTGGTGTTGCCACAGCTTGGCAATCGTCATGAGATCGGCGCGCCGTTGGATGTCGTTCTTGGTGGCGGCGGCCCGCGCGCCTAGCGACTCGATCAGCTCGTCAAAACGGCCCGCGGCCTGCAGCAAATAGATCCTTGAATCGAGCGGCGACGTGTCGCTTGGATCGAGCTCAAAGCGCCGCTGCCACAACGCCAACGCGCGATCTGCATCGCCGAGCGATTCGGCCAGACGTGCCGCCTCGCCGAGCAAGCCGCGCTTGGTCGCTTCGCCGGGCTCGAGCTGCGCTAGGCGTTCCAAGGTGTCGAGTTGCGCTTCCGTCTTGTTGGCGCGGCTGTAGAGCTCGCCCAAGCGACGTTGCACCGTCAGCTCGTCGTGCTCGCTTAGGTCGGGGGTCTGCAGCGTTTGCAGATACAACGCCGTCGCGCCCTCGGCATCGCCGAGTAAATCGAGGCGCGTCCGCGCGGCCTCGGTGAACAATTCGACGCGGCGCCCGGCCTTGGCGGTGAGCGCGGCGGCGAGCACGGCCTGCGCATAGCGCTCCCATTGCCCACTGCGTTGCGAGACGAGGCGGAGGCGTTCAAGCGTCACGCTGGAGTCGGGCAGGGCCAGCAGCAGCTGCGCATAATGCTCAAGCGCGGCATCGTCGTTGCCTAGCTCGGCCAAGCGCGATGCAGCTTCTTCGCGTAGCAGGTGGCTGCCGGCAGGATCGGCGTTGATCGCTAGTTCGAGCACGCGCACGACGTCGCGCGGCCGCCCCGAGCCCTCGTAGTGCGAACGGAGCAGCTCGATCGCGCCGTCGCGAATGGGGCGCTTGGCTTGCTTGCTTTGCACGATGCGCTCGAGAAACGCGCACGCATCATGATCGGACTCGGCTTCGCTTAGGAGCCGACGCGCCACGGCGAGCGCCTGCGTCTCGTCGCCGACTTGCTCAAGCCAACAGGTCGCGATGCGGGTTAGGGTTTTTTCGCGTTCACGACGCGTTTGCGTATCGAGTTGACGCTGCCACAGCGCGATGAGATCGTGCCAGCGTTCATGGCGCTCGAGCAAGCGTTCGAGACCCGCGCGCAATTGGCCGTCATCGGGCGTCAGGCGCAGCAGGCGCTGCATGTAGCCAATGGCCTGCTCGGGCCGATTGGCGACGTCCTTGGCCAGTTGCGCCGCCTCTTGCAAGAGGCGGATCTGGCGCAGCGAATCGACGCTGCGATCGCAGAGCGATTCATAGAGCCCAAGAATATCGTCCCATCGCTCGGCGACGGTGTACGTCATCGACAAGCGCTCGACGGGCGCCTCGGCGTCGGGCGCGGCCTCGAGCACGGCGAGCAAGACGCCCTCGAGCACGCGCGGGTCGTCGCCAAACCACTCGTCGCAAAAGGCAACGGCGCGCTGGCCAACGATCTCCGCGACCTCGGGGCCAGGCCGTGAGGCTAAGATCTCGCGATAAAGCGCGACGATCGTCGTCGGCCCGTTGCCGGGATCTTGCCCCGTCGCGGCCTGCTCGGCTTCGTCCCAACTCGGATGCAGATGCGGCGCGCTGCGGACGGCTTTGAGCGCGAGTTCGAGATCGGTTGCGTTAGCCATGAATTCCCCTGCGATCGTGCGGCAGCGTATGCGATGACGCGGCGTTATGCCTGATCACCGCTGATGCCGCCGAAAAATTGTAACCCCGTGCGCGCAGCAGCGGCAGCCCGCACCCGCGATTTTTGATCGACCCCAAGTGTAGGTCCAACACCGACCAAACCGCGTGCGACACCGCGGGTTTCGAGCTACGTTGGGGGCAATGCGTCGCGATCAAGCTTCGATACCAACTGGCCTGGCCACGCGCGTCGCGCACGCAAACGCGCAGCCGGTGAATTCGGCGGGGCGCTACGTCTTGTATTGGATGATTGCGGCGCGGCGCACCACCTATCATCCCGGCCTGGAGCACGCGCTGTCGTGGTGTGCGCGGCTTGGCCGGCCGCTGCTCGTGCTGGAGGCGCTTCGGCTGGACTACCCATGGGCGAGCGCACGCCTACATGCGTTCGTCATGGCAGGCATGCGCGACAACGCGGCGGCCTTCGCGGCGGCCGAAATTGCATATCTACCTTACGTCGAGCCCACACCAGGGTCCGGCAAAGGGTTGTTGAGGCGGCTGGCACACGACGCCTGCGTCGTGGTGACCGACGAATTTCCCTGCTTCTTTTTGCCGTCGGCGGTGCGCGCGGCCGCGGCGCAGGCGCCGGTGGCGCTCGAAACCGTCGACAGCAATGGCATCATGCCGCTGCGCGCATTTCCGCGCGCCTACACCACCGCCGCCTCATTTCGCTGGGCGTGGCAAAAGGTGATCGCGCCGTATTTGATCCATTTTCCCGCGGCCGCGCCGCTGCTATCGACGCAGGCGAACGTCGCGCGCGGAGGCTGCATCCCAGACGATGTGCTAGCGCGCTGGCCGGCGGCCGCGCTCGCCGCGCCTGGCGCTGCAAATGCGCTGGCGGCGCAACTACCCATCGATCAAGGCGTCGCCATATCGCCCATCGGCGGCGGCCCCGTCGCGGCGGCTGCCGCGTGCACGCGCTTCATCGAAGCGCGCCTGGCCCGCTACGCAACCGACCGCAGTCAGCCCGATGCGGAGGCCGCTAGCGGGCTTTCGCCATACCTGCATTTTGGTCATATCTCGACGCATGAGGTGGTTGCCGCGCTGATGCGCGCCGTCGATTGGACGCCGGCCTTGGTGGGTACCAAGGCAAATGGTCGCCGCGAGGGATGGTGGAATCTGCCTGACGCGCCGCAGGCCTTCCTTGATGAACTCATCACGTGGCGAGAGCTTGGGTATGGCTATTGCTTCCACACGCCGGACTATGCGAGCTACGCGTCGCTGCCCGCGTGGGCCTTAGCGACGCTTAAAAAACACGCGGCAGACCCCCGGCCCCATCTCTACAGTCCCGCGCAGCTCGACGCGGCCCAGACGCATGATGCGCTATGGAATGCGGCGCAGCGCCAGCTTCGCGGTGAAGGCATCATTCAGAATTACCTCCGCATGTTGTGGGGGAAAAAAATCTTGGAATGGTCTCCCACCCCCCAGGCGGCGCTGGCGACCATGGTGGACTTAAATAACCGCTACGCGCTCGATGGGCGCAACCCCAATTCGTACTCCGGCATTTTTTGGACGCTCGGTCGCTTTGATCGCGCCTGGGGGCCCGAGCGCCAGATCTTTGGATCGGTGCGCTATATGTCGTCCGAGAACACCGCGCGCAAGCTGTCGCTCAAAGCGTATCTGCGGCGGTGGGGCACACAGAGCGGTTTTACCTACAATTAGAAATATTGCGGAACCTGCGCATGCGCGTAGAAACCGACATGTCAACCTCGTTACTAAGAGAGGATGGGCAAATTTCGCCTCATGGAGAGAGACATGAAACGAATTCTTCTTGCGTTTGGATGTGTGGTCGGGCTGACGTCGTGTTTATACAGCGACAGCATCGATGAGGGTGGACAAGGAGAGGTAGCCGAGGTGCCCATTTATGGGCCAGGCTCCCAGGAGGAGCTATGCCCCTTGCTGGAACCCGATGCCTGCCGAACCGAGGCGGGATGTCGACAGGAGGGAACATGTCTCGGCGGCACCTGCGCCCAGATCGAACTCACCGCATGCCTGCCGGTGTCCTTTGGGACGCCTGGCGATGTGCGATCGTGCAGCCAGCTCGACGCGAGTGATTGTCGCACGCGTGCCGACTGTCTGTCCGCGGTGGAAATTGGTGGTGGCAGCCTTTGCATCCCTGAGTCACGCACCGAAGACACGCATATCAGCGACGACGATCGGGTGATCGTCACCGTCGATCTGCCACAGGTTGTTCGCTAAGCCCCTGCGGGCCAGCGCCAAGGCTACGGGCGGGCAACGCGATAGATGGTGCCGGCAATCGAGACGACATAGAGCTCGCCAAAACCATCGCTGCCAAAGCTCACGAGCGTGCCGAGCAAATCGCCATCTGGGTCGAGCGCGCTCGTGTGCGAGGTAAGGCCAGAGGTGGCATTGCCCGAAATCGTGAAGCTATTTATTTCCCCGGTGCAGTAGTCGCCAAAGAAGTAGCGCCCTTGCAGGTCGGTGAGGCAATTGCCGCGGTACACACTGCCGCCGATCACCGAGCATTGCGAGGTCTGCGTGCGGTTGTACATGTGCAACGGTGCCGTGAAGTCGCCGTCGCAATTGCCGGGGGAACGGCACAGGTCGCCTTCGACTAGGGGCCAGCCGAAGTTCAGCCCTGGCGCCGCAGGAGTCACGAGATTAATTTCTTCGAAATCGCCTTGGCCGACGTCGCCAATAAGCAAGTTCCCGTTCGCCGGGTCAAAACCAAAGCGCCACGGATTGCGCAACCCCCACGCGTACATCTCTTCGGCGCCGGTGTTGGTGCCGGCCCAGGGGTTGCCTTCGGGAATGGCATAAGGCGCCGCGCCATCGACGTCAATGCGCAAAATCTTGCCGAGTTGGGTCTGCTCGTCTTGAGCGTTGTCCGGCCCCTCGCCCATGGAGATATAGAGCAGCCCATCGGGGCCAAACGCAACGGTACCGCCGTTGTGGTTGGTGGCGCCGCTGTGCTCGGCCTCGATCAGGATGCCTTGCGCGGTTGCCGAGGTGCCATCGCTGTTAGCTAAATACTCTTCGACCACGAGCGCGCGATCGGTGCGGGTATAGAAAATAAAGGCGCGGCCGTTAGCGGCAAAATCGGGATGAAACGCGAGGCTTAGCAGCCCTTGCTCTTCATCGCTGGTCGCGATGTCGCCGCTGACGTCGATAAAGGGCGTGGTCGCGACTTGCCCGTCATCCCACACGCGAATCTTGCCACCGCGTTCAACGACATAGAGGCGCTCGTCTGCCAGCGGCGCCGTGACATAAACCGGCGCATTCAGATCGGTAACGATGGGCTGCAAGGTGAGCGCGCCGCTGCTGCTCGGCTCGCAAAAGCCCGGTTGCGGGAAGGGAGGGAACGGCGGATTTGGCGGATTGGGCGTGTCGCCGCCAGAGTCGCATGCTGCCGCAAGGCCGAAGGCCGCCGCGACCAAGGTCGTGGCGAGAGAAAAACGGCTAGCGGCGAGAGATTTCATTTTTTGCTTTTTTTTCCCTTGGTCGGTTTTTTCACGGCCTTGCTCGCGGCCGCTTTTTTGGCGGGCTTGCTCGGCTTCTTCGCCGGTGTAGCACGCTTCTTACCTACGGGTTTCGTGACTTTTTTCGCTTTGGGCTTGGCAGCCTTTGAGGCGGGTTTGGCGATTTTTTTGGCTGGCTTGGCTGGCTTGGCTGGCTTAGCTGGCTTGGCTGGCTTGGCTGCCTTCGTCGTCGCTTTCTTTGCCACCGGTTTGGCTGCAACAATGGGTTTGCCAGCAATAGCGGGCTTGGCGGCAATAACCGGCGCTAGCGGTGTTTTGGCCACAGGCGGCGCAGCGGGCTTAATCGCGACGGGCGGGCGTACCGCGGGCTTGGGCGCCACGAAGGCTGGCTTAATCGCGACGCTGCTGTAATCGTCATCATCATCGTCCAAGGCGACGCGCACGCCCACGGCGGGGGCATCGTCATCATCGTCAGTTTCTTCGCCGTCGATGAGCATGTCTTTCTCATCTTCTTCGTCGTCATCATCGTCGGCACCCCAGTCGCCGCCCCACTCGGCGTCTTCGGCGATCACCGGCGCGACGGTTTCTTCTTCCTCGTCTTCATCTTCGTCATCCGTATCGTCGTCGTCATCGTCATCGTCATCTTCAGGGGCCGCGCCGGCACCCCAATCATCCTCTTCTTCTTGGGCCTGCGCATCGGCCGCGGAGGCTGTCCACGTGCTGTCGGTCTCGCTAGCGGCGGCGTCCGCGGCCAAGGTGGTCGTGATCGAAGCGTCAAGCGGCGCATCGGGCGTCACGGCTTTTGGGGTGATTGCGGCGGTTGGGGACAAGGCAGGTTGGGTCATCGAGTTGGCTCCTGAAAAATCGCTGTTGCGAATTCTAACCACGGCGTTGCTAGCACGTTCAAGCGAGCGGAGGTACAACTGCCGCTACCGGTGCGATTGCGGCTGGGGCCTTTACCTGGCCGGCGGGGTGCGGCGCCGCGATACCTTGTGTTGTGACTGGATAGTTTTGAGCCATCAGACTTGGTCTGCTTCCGTGGGGCGTCGTTAAAAACTAGGCGGTTAGGCCAAAACGCTCGCCCAACCAGTGCGTCGTGACAACGCCCACAAGCGCCGCGACGTCGGTGTGGGACGCGCTGGCACCGCGTTGGTGTTGGCGCAGCAATTTGTCGCGGAGGCTGGTGACGGCGGGGGCGGCAAAAACCCCAAACTTGACGCACGCCGCGGGGCTGGTGATGTCGTGCAGCCACGGTGCCGCTAGGAGCGCCCGCAGGTCCGGCGCGCGGTAGGGTTGCTTGGGGCGATGCACGATGGAGTCAGGCACGAGCCCCATCGCGATGCGCTTTAGCAACCATTTTTCGCGAGTGCCAAAAATCTTAAAATGATCAGGCAGGCTGGCGGCCAGCGCCGTGACCTCGGCATCCAGAAATGGAAATCGCCCCTCGACGCCATTGCCGAGCAACATGCGGTCGCCTTGGCTTGAGAGCAAGTAGCCCGCCATCAAGGTGCGCAGCTCGAGATATTGATCAAAGGCCAGCGGCGACACCGTTTCCGACGCGGCGGCGGCAAGATGCGACGTTACGGCGGCAAGCGCGGCGAGCTGTGGCGCCTCGGCGTGGCCAGCCACGGCCGTAAACTCGGGTGACCACAGGCGTGCGATCGCGGCACCGACGCGCCAACGAGTCTGGTGGGCAAACCCGGGCTCGCGCGCGTGCTCGAGGCCTTGCGCGAAAAAGCGCACCGACATCTCGCGCATCGCCACGGGCGAGCGGGCGAGATACGGATACAGCCGCAAGATAAGCGATTGCCGCGCCAGCGAATCGGGCTGCCGCGCCCAGAACCGTCGCACGATGCCCTCGCGAAAGATGTCGTAGCCGCCAAACCATTCGTCGGCGCCCTCGCCAGTTAAGACGACTTTGATGCCGGCCTGGCGCGTGGCGCGCGCGAGAAGAAACATCGGCACCGGTGCGGTGCGCAGCCACGGGCGCTCGGCGTGCCAGACCGCGTCGGGCAGCGCGGCGGCGATATCGGCGTCGCTGACCGTGACGCTGATGTGGCGATGTCGCGTCGTGGCCGCGATTGCCGCGACCGCGGCGTGTTGATGATTGCCTTCATCGAACTCAGCGTCGGCAAAACGCAGGCTCAGCGTGGTCAGTGAGGGCGCCATGCCGGCGGCCATTAGCGCCAGCAACGTGCTATCGACGCCGCCCGAGAGGTAACACCCTACCTCGACGTCGGCGCGCACGAGACGCATTTGGGTGGCGTTGTGCAACGCCGCGCCGAGTTCGGCGGCGGCGTGGGCTGGCGTCCAACCGCGGGTTAGCGCCGTCGTTGCGATGCGCGGCAAGGCGACCTCGCTCGCTGTGCGCGTGCCCGCCGTCTCGCCGCGCAATTGATAACGCCACACCGCGCCGGGCGGCAACTCGGTCACGCCGGCAAACACGGTGGTAGGGGCAAGGGGCGCCCACAGCGAAAACACTTGGGCGAGGCCTTGCGGGTCAAAAGTGCGTGGCAGCTGAGGCAGGCCGGCGAAGATCGCCTTGACCTCGCTGGCAAAGGCAAGCACGCCCGCATGCTGGGCGACATATAACGGCGCGATACCCATGGCGTCGCGCGCCAAGATCAATTCGCCGCAGCGTCGATCCCACAGCGCGAAGGCGTATTGGCCATTG
Organism: Myxococcales bacterium; assembly: GCA_016716835.1. Taxonomy (NCBI): domain Bacteria; kingdom Pseudomonadati; phylum Myxococcota; class Myxococcia; order Myxococcales; species Myxococcales bacterium. Next base: position 714,116 of record JADJUW010000002.1, read on the forward strand.
AGGCGCGGCAGCACCTCAGCCCCCCACGCGTGCCAAGCTTGCAGCAGCACCTCGGTGTCGGAGGCGGTCGCAAACGCGTAGCCCAACGCGACCAACTCGGCGCGGAGCTCAATGTAGTTAAAAATCTCACCATTAAAGCAAATGACGCAATCGCCGCCTGCGGTGGCCATGGGTTGGGCGCCAAGCGCGGGGTCGATGATGGCCAGGCGCGCGTGGCCAAGCGCCGCGAATTCGTCGGCCACGATGCCATGGCCATCGGGGCCGCGATGCGCGAGCTGCGCGACCATTTGGCCGACGCGCGCGGGCGCATCGCCTTGCAGTGGCGCCGCGGCGCATGCGTCCGCAAACGCAACTAACCCGGCAATCCCGCACATTTATGTACTATACACGCAGACGTCACACGACGTGGCGATGGTATGCTTTTTTGGTGGCGGCAACGACAGAACAACAGATCGTAGACTTCATCGTCAAAAACTTCTTGTTTGGCAAACGCGAGCAAGCACCCGCGCCCGAACAGTCGTTCCTCCAGGCGGGCGTCATCGACTCGACCGGCGTGCTCGAGCTCGTTGCCTTTGTCGAGGAAACGTATGGGATCGCCGTCGCGGACGACGAATTGGTGCCCGCGCATTTCGATTCGGTGCGCAATCTGGCGGCCTTTGTGGAGCGCAAGCGGGGGCAAGCGTGAGTTCGCTATCGCAAGGCGATCTGGCAGCCGCGATGGCGCTCGATCTGCCCGCTGAGGCGGCGCGGATCGGCGAGCAAATTGTTGCGCTGCTCACCACCCAGGTCAAACGCCGCGGCATCGTGCTAGGGCTGTCGGGCGGCATCGACTCAAGCTGCGTGGCGGCGCTGTGCGTGCGCGCGCTGGGACCTGAGCGCGTGGTCGGGCTGCTCATGCCCGAGCGTGAGTCGTCGGCCTCGACGCTTGGCATCTCGCGCAACTTGGCGGAGACGCTTGGGATCAAATATCACCACGTCGATATTTCGGCGCAACTGGCGGCCTCGGGTGCATATGCCGCGCGCGACGCGGCCATCGCTAGCGTCGTGCCGGGCTATGGCGACGGCTGGAAATCTAAGATCGTGCTGGGCCATGTCGGCGCGCAGGGAGGCGCCGCGTCGCCGGGCATGAACGTTTATTACGTAGTCGCGCAACCACCAAGTGGCGAGCAAATCCGCAAGCGGCTGACGCGCGACGCCTACCTAACGATTGTTGCGGCGACCAACTACAAGCAACGCATACGCAAGATGACGGAATATTTTTGGGCGGATAAGCTGCACTTCGCGGTCGCGGGTACGCCCAACCGCCTCGAATACGACCAGGGATTTTTCGTCAAGGGTGGCGACGGCCTGGCTGATATTAAGCCCATCGCCCACCTCTATAAGACGCAGGTCTATGCGATGGCTGCGGCCACCGGCGTGCCCGCGGACATTTGCGCGCGCGCGCCAACCACGGACACGTATTCGCTCGAGCAAGGCCAAGACGAGTTTTACTTTGCGCTGCCGTATCAGCAAATGGACCAGTGCCTGTGGGCAAAAAACCACGGCTATAAGCCAGGCGACATCGCGGGGGCGCTCGGGCTATCTGTCGAGCAGGTCGCGCATGTGTACGCGGACATCGACCAAAAGCGCGCCACGACGCGGCCGTTGCATCTCGCCGGATTGCTGTGCGGAGACGTGCGTGAGCTTGAGCCGTAGCTTGTTGGCAGGTTCGCGCGAGCGCGCGGCCGTGCGATGGGCGTTGGCGCTTAGCGTGCTCGTTGGCGTGGCAAGCCACGTCGAGACCGCCGCCGCGCAGGCATGGCGGCCCGCCTTCGTCGGCCAAGGCGCCGTGACGGTTGGCTATACGGATAATGTATTTTCCGTCGCCGATGACGCGACCGATCCGCCGCACGTAAGCGATTGGTTCTATCGCCTGCGCGCGGGCGTCGCGGCGCACTTTGTTGGCCAGCGGCAATACACGCTGCTTGAGTATATGGCCGAGGGTGAGCGCTACCAGACGCAGACCGACGAGATCTTATGGATCCATCGCGCGTCGGGCGTGCTCAGCCGCACCGTGTCGCGTCGCAGCACGCTTGATGCGGCGGCGGGCTATGAGCGCGGGCGTTCGCACGTGTTTGCCGGCGCGGGGGCGCGGCGCGATCAGACGCTGGGCGTGCGCGTCGGCGAGCGCGCATTTTCGCTGCTGCGCGGCTCGCAGCGCATCGACTACGAAGTCAGCGACACGATAAGCGTCTTTGAGCGCACGTGGGCGCAGAAATTTGCCAGCGAGGACACGCAGGAAAATACCGCCAGCGGCTTTGAGCTCGGCGGCCAGGGCGGCCTCGAGCGGGAATGGCGCAACACGACGGGCTTTCTCACCGCCGGGCCGCGCTACATCAGCTTTAAGCAACTGGGCGCACCCGATCGCACGCGCGACTTGCTGCTCGATGCCAGCGTCCGCGCCGTGCGCGATTTGGTGCGGTGGGGGCGCCCGTGGGCCGGGGCGCTGGAGGTAGGCGCGACCATGGTGCGCCCACTGCAGCGAGACGATCGCAATGTCATTCAACCCACGGCGATGGCGCAGCTTACCTATTCGCCACCCAATTCCGGATACGCCATGCTGACCTTGCGCCGATCGGTGGTGCCGAGTTTTGAGGCAGGCGCGTCGACGGTGTCGGATCGCGTGATGCTGGCCGGCGGCGTGCCCTTGCTGTGGAATCAGCAGGAGCAGCGGCCGCGGTTGATGCTTGATGGCGCGGCGGGCTGGGAGCAATCGCGCGCCGCCAGCGACGTCGCCGAGACACGGTTCGTCGTGCGCTTTGCCGACGTCGGCGCCACCTTTGCGCCGGTGGTGGGCGTCGGCGTCAGCTTGCGGTACGCCTATATTCATCAACGCGTCCATCAGAACGACGGCGCCGCGGACGCGCTAAGTTCACTGGGCGATTATGAACGCAACACCGTCATGCTGGTGATTTCGGGCATGCTACCGGGGCGCGGCCCGCGCACGACGCATGTCACGGGGCTGGGCTATTCGCCGTCGGGCGACGTTGCGCTGCCGCGCTCGGTGTTGTCACCCGGCGGCGGTGGTGGCCCCGGTGGCGGTGGCGGCGGCGGCGGCGATGGCCGTTGATTGCCAACAGTGCGGCGCGTGTTGCGTCAATCTGCCAAGCAACCGCCACGAGGGCGCACATCTGTGGGTGGAAATCGAACCCGACGATGGCCTGCTGTCGCGTAAAGATCTCGCCAAGCACGTCACGTATGACGCGGCCGGCGTGCCGCACTTGCGCATGGCGCCTGATGGCCGCTGCCTCGCGCTCTCGGGGCGCATCGGCGCGCGCGTAACCTGCCGCATCTATCACGCGCGGCCCTCGCCGTGCCGCCGCGTCAACGCGGGCGACGAGCTTTGCCTGCGCTACCGCGCCGCGCACGGCCTCTCGTAAACAGAACGCATTGAGTGGGGCCGGAGACAAGAATAGACGCGGTGTACGGCTTCGCGAGCCTCGTTACATCGTGCATCGGTTAGCGCGGCCTTTCTACGGGGAAACACAAGCGTACGATTCCAGCATTCGGACACTAGCGTGTCCGCGTTCTGTCCTCCGCAAATCTGGAGCTTGGATTGTGCGTTTCTGGGTAGTCCGGAGCGCGCTGGCCTACCGGCAGGTGGCGCACGTTTCTTCCGCGAGCATAGATTGCAGGGCGGGGTGGTTGGCACCGAGGGATGTGGATACCACAGTGGTCTCACCATGCCCCGGAGGGTCGCTATCTGCGAGCAGGAAGACATGTGCGCTCACCTGCCGGTCCGCACGAGGCGAGCAGGAAGACATGTGCGCCCACCTGCCGGTTAGCGTGGACACGCCGCGCGACGGGTGCGTGGTATAACGCCGCCATGTCGCTAGCGTGGAACGTCTTGCCGCATGGACCGCTCGATCAACTAACCGACTCGCTGTGGCATCTCGAGGGCGAGGTGCCGCGCTTGCCGCTGGGGCGCCACATGGTGGTGATGCGCCGCGCCGATGGCTCGCTACTCATCCACAATGCGATCGCCTGCGACGACGAGACGATGGCGGCGATCGACGCGCTGGGGCCGGTTACCGTGATCGTGGTGCCGAGTTCGTTTCATCGCATCGACGGCGGCCGCTTTGCGCAGCGCTATCCCGCCGCGCGCGTGCTCACGCCGGCTGCTAGTGCGGCCAAGGTGCGGCGGCGGATGCGCGTCGACGGCGACGTCATGGAGCTTGTCGATGATGGTGTAGTAAGAGCCGTCGCACTGCCGGGCGTGCGCAAGGAGGTGATGCTGCTGCACAGCGATCGCGATGGGCACCAAACCGCGGTGTTCAACGACATCTTCTTCAACCTGCCACGCTCGCTACCGGGCGTGCTTGGGCTGGTGGCGCGCCTGGTTGGGGCACTAGGCGGGCCCAAGGTGACGCCTGGAGACCAGTTCTTGCTTGTGCACGACAAATCTTCCTTGCGCGACTTTTTTCTTGAGCTTGCCGCTAACGAGATGTTGGTGCGTGTGGTGCCCGGGCATGGCGCGCTTATCAGCGGCGAGCCATGTGGGCCGGCACAAGACGCAATGGAACGCGCGGCCAACAGCCTGCGCTAAGGCCGTCGCGCGCTGGATTAGGCCGGCGCGGTGGTGGCCGCGAGCACGTGGCGCAACTTGGAGACCTGCGCGACGTCGCCTAAGACGACCACCGCGGCACCCTTGCTGATGACGGTCGTCGGCGGTGGGTTGTACTGCCATGTCGGGCTCGCTGGCTCACGCAGCGCCAAGACACACAGCCCGAAGCGCGCGTGTACTTGCAGCGCCTCGAGTGTCGTTCGCGTATCGCCGACGATGATGTCTTCGATGCGCACGCGCTGGGAATGGTCGCGCAGCATGTCGTCGAGAAACCGCACCGCCACCGGGCGCAGCAGCTCAGAGGCCATGCGCATGCCGCCAATATGATTGGGCGAGACCACGCTGTCGGCGCCGGCGCGGCGCATTTTTTCGACATGGTTTAGCTCGGCACAGCGCGCGATGATGCGCAGGCTGGGGCCAAGCTGGCGCGCACTCACGATTACGTAGACATTATCCTTGTCCGACGACAAGGCCGCGATCAAGCCCGCGGCCTGCGCGACGCCGGCCTTATGTAGCGTGTCGTCTTCGGAGGCGTCGCCGACGACGAAGCTGAAGTTGGGGCCGGGATGCTGCGTTGCCAAGTCGCGCAGCAGGGCCTCGCGCTTGTCGATCGCGACCACGGTGTGGCCGGCGTCGCAAAGCTCAGTGATGATGTGGCGACCGGTGGTGCCGGCGCCGCAAACGATAACGTGCTGTTTCATGGCCTTGATCCTTTTGTGCCGCTTGCTGCGCTGAAGCGCCTCGCGTAAATCACCCTCGACGACGAAGGCGGTGAGCACGGACACTGCATAGACGAGGGTGCCGGTGCCAAAGAGCAACAAGACGGCGGTGAAGCCGCGCGCCAGCGGCATGTGCTCCATGCCCGCCAGCAGCTCGCCATAACCAACGGTGCTTACCGTGATGACGGTCATGTAAAAACACTCAAAAAGCGTCCATTTGCCGCCACCAAGCAACCAATAGCCCACCGTGCCCATCGCGATCACGCACGCGATCGCGGCGGAACCCGCGAGCAAGCGACGTCGAAACTGGTCCACGCCGTTATTCTAGCCCGGCGGCGAGGCTAAATTCGCGTCGGGTGACGATAAGTTACGACGTCAAGGCGTCGCGCTGGTGTGTGTAGTGATACCGGATCTGAGCGGCGCCAAAGCGGTGGGCGCGGCCAACCGGGCAGGCGTCGCGCAGCGCGAGGTAATCTTCCCAAGCAGCATGCACGCGCGCCTGGGTGTGGTTTGCCAAGGCAAGTCGATCGATGATCGGTTGGCAGGCAAGGGCGCAGTCGCAGGGCGCGGGGCAGCGCACGGGGGCCGCGCCGGTGCCGCCATCGCCCGGGGCAGGCGCGTCGAGTACGACGAGCGCGCGCAGCGAAAACCATGGGCCATAGATGGGATGAATGCAGAGTTGGCTCGGCGCTAGATAGGCGAGGCCGGCCGCGACGGCGGCGCGCTGGAGGAGGAGCCGGCGAGGCGGCGGCTCGGGCGCCCAAAACGCTTCGTACCTGACGCCACCGTCGGCGGCGCCGAAAAGGCGCTCAAGCTGCGTCGCGATAGTCGTCGCGCAATAATCGTCGAGAGGATTGGCGAGGCGCTGCAGGTGAGGCTGGTCGCGATACGCGGCCGTAAAGGGCGACCATAGCGCGCGCGTGTTGCCAATGAGCAGTGCCAGCGTGCTTGGCCGCTCCATCGTTGGCGCGGCATACGCGGGGGCGAGCGCATTATAGGCCTGCACCGATAGCGGCTGCACCAAATCAAGGCCGTGCGCCGCCAGCGCGGTGCCAAGCGACGCGATCGCAGACGTCATCGTCACGCGCGCGGTGTAGCATGGAATAATGGGTATACTGCGGCCATGGCGCAGCTGTACGTCGAGACGTTGGGGGCGCCGGAGGCGCCAGCCCATGTGCTATTTACGCATGGCATTTACGGCGCGGGTGGCAATTGGCGGTCGATCGCGCGGGCGGTGGTGGCGGCGCAGCCGCGATACGGCGCGGTCTTAGTCGATTTGCGCGGCCACGGCCGCTCGCCGCAAGGCGAGCCACCGCACACCTTGGACGCCTGCGCGGGTGACCTCGACGAAACGCTCGCGACCCTCGTCCATCGAGGGGTGGCGGTCACCGTCGCCTGCGGTCACTCCTTTGGCGGCAAGGTGCTCATGGCGTTGCGCGCCCGGCGCGATGACCTGGCGGCGTGTTGGATTTTAGATTCGTCCCCGAGCACGCGACCCGGCGCCGTCGATGATCCCAGCAACACGGTGCAGGCCGTTTTAGCGGCGCTTGGCGCGCTGCCGCCTACGTTGCCGCGGCGCGACGATTTTATCGCGGCGTTGGTGGCGGCAGGGCAGACGCCCGCCTTAGCGAGTTGGCTCGCCATGAATGTGGTGCCCGAGGCCAGCGGTGGCTATCGGCTGCGCCTGGACTTGTCGCAGATGCGCGAGCTGCTCGCCGACTACTACCGAAGGGACCTGTGGGACGCCATCTTGGCGCCGGGCCGCGGCGAGTTGCATATGGTCGTGGCGCAGCGTTCGCCGGTGGTGTCTGAAGCCGACCGCGCGCGACTGCGTGAGGCGGCGGCGGCCTTGCCGCACCTCGGGATCCACGAGCTGCCCGATGCGGGCCATTGGCTCCACATCGATCAACCACGCGCGGTGGCCGAGCTGATCGCCTCGCGCTTGCCGACGCTATGAACCGACGCGCTTAACCAAGGCCTCGGCGTATGCAAAAAATGCCGCCTTGTGGTGGCGATCGAATTCGGTCCAGGTGGATAGCGTCGAGGTGTCGGTGACGCGGTCGAGAAACACCTTGCCTCGCAGATGATCGACCTCATGTTGATACGTCCCTGCCTTAAAGCCATGGACGACCTCGTCGATGGGCGCCCCATGGCGATCGAGCGCCTTGACATGGAGATGCAGGAAGCGCTGCACCTTGCCCCGCATGTTTGGTACCGAGAGGCATCCCTCATAGTTGTCAAAGAGCTCGTCACCAACCGGCGTCAGCTCGGGGTTGACAAGGATGGTTAGCGGGATCGGTGGCTTGTACGGATATCGGACATTCTGCCTCACCTCGATCGCGCACAGCTGCACGGGCTCGTAGATTTGCGTTGCGGCCAACCCGGCGCCGTCGGCATCGCGCATGGTTTCGATGAGGTCGTCGATGAGGGTCTGCATCGCCGCCGAACGCAGCTCATCTAAAGAAATCGGGCGGGCGATCTCCCTGAGCACGGGGTGGCCAAGTTGTGCAATTTTGCGAATCGCCATGGGCTCAAGTCTAGCTGGCGCGCGCGGGTTTGGCCGCCGCTCGGGGAATTTTACCCGCGAATCCGCCCACAACCGCGGCTAACAGCGCGTATCGACCGCGGTCCCAGAGCTAGCGAACGTGGTTCGCAACGCCGGCCGTAGCGCCGGCCGAGCGATGGGGTGTAGCCAAACGCCCCACGTTTTGCAGTTGAATTCGAAATTTGTTACGTGTTACTCAGCCGTCACATTCAAAGGGAGAGCATATGTTGAAAGCATCACTTCGCGTTGCGTTTGTCGGTCTCATGGTTTCATGTGCGTTTGCCGCCTGCGGCAACGATGGGGATAAGGATCCTGTGGTGACGCAGCCACCTCCGCCACCTCCGCCACCAGCGCCAAATCCAACCGCGTTTACGTTTGGCAATGCATGCGCGGCCAATGCCGATTGCGGCCCCGACGGCGCTTGTTTGACCTTCGGCACCGGCACGACCGCAATGTGCAGCGGCCCATGCCGCCAAGAATCGCAAACCAGCGAGGCTGAAATCGATGCGAGCTGGGGTCTTTGCGCTGATAACCAAACGGGCAATCTTGGCGCAACGGCGGCGTGCGTTGCTGGCGACGGCGCTGGTCAAGTTTTCTGCGCCGCGATCTGCGGCACGGCGACCACCATCGCCACCGGCGAAACCACCGACTTTGGCGTCTGCGACGGCGGCTTCACGTGCCTGATCGGCGCGTTCACGTCCAGCGAGACAGCTGACCTCAGCCAGCTTGGCGTCTGCAGCTAAGTTCGCAAGGCCCGGACCAGGCGTCGCGCGGTCAGCGGCCCTCGGTAAATAAACTCAGTATAAATCTGAAGTAAGTGAGCGCCGGCTGCCAGGCGCTCATTTGCATTTTCGGCGGTAATGCCGCCGGCGGCGATCAACGTGACGCGGTCGCTGACGCGGGCACGCAGGCGGCGCAATACCGCGAGACTACGGTCGGCAACTGGGGCGCCGGAAATGCCCCCTGCGCCCATTGCGGCCACCGTAGCCGCGTCGGTCCGCAAGCCCTCGCGCGAAATAGTCGTGTTGGTGGCGATCAGGCCGTCGAGTGCGGTTTCAAGCGCAAGGTCGGCGATGGCATCGACGTCCTCGTCGGCGAGATCTGGCGCAATCTTGACCAACAAGGGTAGCGGCGTGGCGCGCACGTCAGCCACGGCGGCCCTCACCGCGACAATGATTGCGCGCAGCGGGGCCGTGCCTTGCAGCGCGCGGAGGCCTGGCGTGTTAGGCGAGCTGACATTGATGACTAGGTAGTCCGCCACCGCGGCGACGGCGCGCGCGCTGGCGGCGTAGTCGGCAGGAGCCTCGGCCTCGTCGACCGCCTTGGTCTTGCCGATGTTGACGCCCACCACGCCGGTGCGCGGGCCGCGCAGGCGGAGGGCCGCGGCGGCGGCGCCATGGTTGTTAAAGCCCATGCGATTGAGCAGCGCGTGATCGCGGTGAAGGCGAAACAAACGAGGCTTTGGATTGCCGGGCTGCGCCCGCGCCGTAACCGTGCCGACTTCGACGCCACCAAAGCCAAGGGCCAGCAAGGCGCGATACCCCGTGGCATTTTTGTCAAACCCCGCCGCCATGATCAGCGGGCTGGCAAACGTCAGGCCCATGGCGTGCACGGCCTGGCCGCGAGGCAGCAGCAGCTTGCGGCTTAGGGCCTTCATGCCGGGTATTGCCATCCACGCGCGCAGCAGCGCAAAGGCGACGTTGTGCGTTGCCTCGGCCGGGAGGTGCCGCAGCACCGCCCAATAGAGAAATCGATACACCGAGGCACCGTAGCATCGACACCCACCGCAGGGTAAGATCTCCGCATGCGTACCCTCACCGCCGTGCTCGGAAATTCGCAGCGCCTCGACGGGGGCGCCATGTTTGGCAATGCGCCCAAGGCACTGTGGTCGAAGTGGATCGCGCCTGACGAGCAGAATCGCATTCCCTTGGCGTGTCGATGCCTGCTGGTGCGCGACGGCGGGCGCACCATCTTGTTCGAGACCGGGATTGGCGCGTTTTTTTCGTCTGAACTTAAGGCCCGCTTTGGCGTCGTCGAGCCGCAGCACGTGCTCGTAGAGAGCTTGGCCGCGCATGGCGTTGCGCCCGCGGACATCGACGTCGTGGTGCTGTCACACCTGCATTTTGATCATGCCGGCGGGCTGTTGACGGCATGGGAAGAAGGAACGCCGCCCCGCTTGGTATTCTCGCGGGCGACCTACGTCGTGTCTGAGGAGGCGCTGGCGCGCGCCAAGGCGCCGCATGCCCGCGATCGCGCGTCGTTTATAGCCGAGCTGCCGGCGCTGCTTGAGGGCAGCGGCCGGCTGGTGGTGGTGGCGCGCGACGCGGCCGGCTGCAGCGTGCTCGGCGAGGGTTATCGGTTTTGGCATAGCGACGGCCATACGCCGGGCCTGCTGCTTACCGAGATCGCTACGGCGCAGGGGCCGGTGCTCTTCGCCGCCGACCTAATCCCCGGCGCAGCCTGGGTGCACGTACCCATTACGATGGGCTACGACCGCTATCCCGAGCTGCTCATCGGTGAAAAGGAGCGCCTGCTGCGCGACCTGCATGCGCGCGGCGGTTCGCTGTTCTTCACCCACGACCCTCACCTCGCCATGGGCAAGGTGGCCCTCGACGCCAAAGGCAAGTTCACCGTCGCGGCGGCTGCAGCTTAGTTGAGACCCCGGCCTTCGCATCGCGTTGCGTCGCATGCTTCGTTTATGGCCCCACGGCTGGGCACGGTGCACGGGTGCGCGCATGTTCGTTTCGGACCCGTCGCGAGGTTCTATGCCGTGCCCGATGTATCGTAAATGACATGACCGAGTGAGAGGCGTCGCGAGCCCTGCGAGCAGCCGTGGGGCCGTAAACGAAGCATGCGCGGCGCCCGTGTACACGCTACCGCTGGCTCGCGCCAATTGAAGCGGGCATCGGCTATTTTCGATAGCCGGCAAAGCCCTTGGCTTACCTCGTTAAGAGGGTTGGTACGTCGCTGCGCTGAGGGCGCGACGTATGGTTTAGTGACTATGTTAGTTAGACGATTTTAACGCCGCTGGCTTGTGGGCCTTTGTTGCCCTGAACCACTTCGAATTCAACGTTGGTGCCTTCGTTGAGGATCGCGCCATTGGTGTCATTGGCGTGAACGAAAACGTCCTTGCCGCCGCCTGCTGGCGTGATGAATCCAAAACCTTTTGCCGTGTTGAAAAACTTAACTGTACCGGTTTGCATAATATTTACCTTCTGTCGGATTTGATTGGGTCGCAACGCGCGGCCCATCAACTCGCACTAGACGCCGCGCGGACGCGCTTGTCCATCACTGAATGGACCTAAGGCGCGGAAGGGGCCATGGGCGGGGTCGGGAGCCCAAAAAAAACGCCATTCGGCTGCGAAGGAGCGCGGCGTGGGTTCTAGACCGCCCTGGGAGGCGCAGCCCCCACGTACCTGGGACCACAAACCCACATAGTTGCTCGCTTAGACGCGACCATTCTGCTGATGCCAATAATGTTATGCACTTGCATGAACACCCCACTTGGCGCGCGAGTTGCAAAATAGTCCGGCATGACCAGAAAACTTACTCAACTTTCATTTTCCGTGTTGCTTGCGGCGACTTGCTTAACTGGCGCCTGCGTCGAACCGAGCGACAGCAGCGAGCCCGATCCCGCAGAGGAGACCGACAAAAACGGCAAGCGCACCATGGACCTGCGCACGGAGGCTACGGAAAAATCGTTTGACTGCAGCGAAATTTTTTACTGTGACGTCGATATTCGCGCCCAGCGTTGCGCAACGGGCGCGCCAACCGGCCGCATCCTCGGCCACCTCACCTTGACCAACGAAGACGGCGAGGAGTTGGTCGTCGCCGAAGTTAAAGACAGTCCGTACATTTGGCTGATCGGTACTAATCAGCCAGGGCAATATGCCAACCGCATCGAGACGCTCGGTGCGCGTGAAACGTTTACGCTATCGTATGAGCCCGCACCCGTGCCAGAGCCTCCGCCACCACATCCACCCGGTTCGAATCTCCCACCGCCAGTGCCCCTGCAACCCGCGTGTATTAACCTGACCGTCAGCTGGTCCTAGCTGCGGGGGCACACGCTTAGCGTGCGCCCTGGACTTGTTCCTTGGTCGAGAGAAATTTGAGCTCTGGAAAATCCTGCGTCGCGCGGCCAAGCTGCCAATCGTTGCGTGCCAAGAACACCGGCGCGCCGGCGTGGTCGTCGGCGACATTGTCGCGATTGAGCTCGGCAAATTTCTTGATGGTGCGGGCATCGCCGGCGATCCAGCGCGCGACTTGAAACGAGGTCGCCTCGAAATGGCAGGGCAGGTCGTATTCGAAGCGAATGCGGTCGGCCAGCACGTCAAATTGCAAAGAGCCGACGACGCCGACGATCCAGTCGCTGCCCATGAACATCTTGAAGGTCTGGGCGGCGCCTTCCTCGGCGATTTGTTCGAGCGCGCGCCCGAGGTGCTTGGCCTTCATCGGGTCATCGGCGCGGACGCGGCGCAAGAACTCAGGCGCAAACGACGGAATGCCAGAGAAATGCAGCGTCTCGCCCTCGGTGAGCGCATCGCCAATGCGCAGCGCGCCGTGGTTGGGTATGCCGATAATGTCGCCGGCCCACGCCTCCTGCGCGAGTTCGCGGTCATTGGCCTGGAAGATCATCGCGTTGTTGACGGCGACGGTTTTTTCCGTTCGCGGGTTAGTCAGCTTCATGCCGCGGGTGAAATGCCCCGAGGCGAGGCGCACAAACGCGATGCGGTCGCGGTGCTTGGGGTCCATGTTGGCCTGAATCTTAAAGACAAAGCCAGACACGCTGGGTTCGCTTGGCGCCACCTCGCGCTCGACCGCGGGCTGTGGCCGCGGCGGCGGCGCGTAGCGCGCGATGCCATCGAGCAGCTCGCGGACGCCAAAGTTATTGACCGCGCTGCCAAAGAATACCGGCGTTAGGTGGCCGGCGAGGTAGCTCTCATTGTCAAAGGCGGGGCAGAGGCCGCGCACCATCTCGACGTCTTCACGCAGCTTGGCCGCGGCGGTGTCGGGCAGCAGCTTGTCGATTTGCGGGTCGGTGAGGCCCTTGCACGTAATGCCCTCGGCGATAAATTCGCCCTTGGTGCGTTCCATCAAGATGAGCTGGTCGCGCAAGAGGTCATAGCAGCCGCGAAATTCGCGGCCGCTGCCAATGGGCCAACTGGCCGGCGTCACCTCGAGCTGCAGGCCCTCGGCGATCTCGTCCATGAGGTCAAAGGGGTCGCGCCCCTCGCGGTCCATCTTGTTGATGAAGGTGACGATGGGCACGTTGCGCATGCGGCAGACTTCAAAAAGCTTGCGGGTCTGGGTTTCGATGCCCTTGGCGGCATCGATGACCATGACCGCGGAGTCGACCGCCGTAAGGGTGCGATAGGTGTCCTCGGAAAAATCTTGGTGGCCCGGCGTGTCGAGCAGGTTAAAGGTGCAATCGCCGTAGTCGTAGGTCATCACCGACGAGGTGACCGAGATGCCGCGCTCGCGCTCAACCTTCATCCAGTCGCTGGTGGCGCGCCGGCGGTCGCCACGTGCCTTGACCGCGCCGGCCATGGCGATGGCGCCGCCGAAGAGCAGCAGCTTTTCGGTCAGCGTGGTCTTGCCGGCATCGGGGTGCGCGATGATGGCAAACGTGCGCCGGCGCGCGATCGGGGCTGGCAGGCTCATCCGTTACAGATCTCATACCGGCGCGGCGAAGTCAACCGCCACGGGCGCCGCAGGGGTGGCCGCCGCGTTTGGTGACGCCGCGCGCACCATTTTGTGCTACCACTGAGGCGTGCAGCGCACGCTCATCTTGGTGCTTATCGGCCTCGCCATCGCGAGCCTCGCGGCGCTGGCTTGGCGCATTCGCCGCCCCATCGACGTACCCGATATCGAGCCGGCCACGCCAGGTGCGCGCGTCGCCACGGTCGTGCCGCCCTCATCAACGCCGCCCTCCCTGCCACCGCCATCGCTCCGCGAGCAAACGCCGCCATCGCTCAGCCCGCCGCCCGAAGCGCCGGCGCGACGAGGATTTCGCGACCTGCCAGCGGGCCAGCGCGACGCGCTAGGTGCCCTTAAGCCCATGCGCATCGGCCGCTTTGGCGAAGGCCGCACGTCTGGCATGGGCCACGCCGATCCCGCCATCTCGCTCCAGATGGACGAGGCAAATCAATATTTTGAGCGCGGCCAATTTGCCGACGCCAAGGAACAAGCCTTGCGCGTGCTGAGCATCGCGCCGGCGCATCCGCGCATGTTGCGCGTGGTGGTTGGATCGGCCTGCATGACGGGCGATGCGGAGACGGCCCGGGCTCATTTTGACCAAATCGAGCGGCCGCGCGACCGCGAACAAATGTTGCAGCGCTGCCGCCAGGCCGGCATTGAATTGGCGCCATAGCGGCGGCTCGCACACCGTGTGGCTATTGCGTGGTAGAAGGCGGCATGTCGTTACAGCAAACCCTGGGTCAGCCGCCGGTACGTGCGCAGGTGGTCGCGGCTTGTGTCGAACTCGTCGACGCCCAAGTTAAAAAACACGGGTTCATGATCAAGGGCGCCTACGCCACGGTCAAGGCCATCAAGAAAGGCTTTGTTGCCGACGTGATCAACGCGCTGCTCGGCGAATGGCTGGCGGAGCTGCAACCGTTTTATGACCAATGGGTTGCCACGGATAAGACGGTGGCGTTCGCTGCTTTTGTCGTTGCGCGCAAGAGCGAGGTCGCCGCGGCATTGCTGGCCGTCACCGACCGCCGCGCGGCGAAGACGAGCCACGGCGTCGCCAAGAGCGCCTACAGCAAGCTGCGGCCAAGCGCGCTACAGCACGTCACCGAGGCGGTGCCCGAGCTAGCCGCCATCGTGCAGCGGTTTATGCCGTAGGTGGGGCCGCCGTTTGGGCGGCTCATCATGGCTAGCAATCGTCTCGACCGTGGCCGCGAGCATGCGCAAGAGATATTCGAGGAGCTGGGCCTTGCCAGGGTCGCCGTGCCGCAACCAATCCGCGGTCGCGATTTCGCATAGGCCAACCCAACCGCGCGTCGCGACCCGGACGCGCGGATCGTCGAGGTCGGCGCGCATGCCGAGCGCTTGCAAGTGATCACAAACGCGCTGCATGTATTGCCGCCGCATGTCGCCCATGATCGCTGCGATGCTGGGGTCGGCCGCCTCGCTACCGCGCATGAGGTAGAGAAACGCCTCGCGGCGCGACTGCACGTAGTCCAGATAGAGGTTGAGGTTCGCCGCGGCGGCAGGCAGCCCGCTGCCCGCGGGTTTGGTCGCCGCAAGCAAGGCCTGCGTTTCGTGGGCCAGGCCCGCGACATATAGGGAGCGCTTGGAGGGGAAGTAGTGAAACACCAACCCCTTGGAGATGCCGAGCCGCGCCGCGAAGTCGTCCATGTTGACCGCTTCGTAGGGCGTCTTGGCAAACACCTTGATCGCCTCGGCGAGAATTTGCTGCCGGCGCGCGGCGGTGGGCAGCCGGTCGCGCGACCTCGCGGCTCGCGGCGGGGCCTTGCGCAAGGTCAACTTCGCCATCGTTGGATGATGATAACTTTGCTATTGACTGAAAGACAATAGGCTGTCACGGTTAATTGACTGGAGGTCAATATGGTAACAACCGCAGCAACCCACGACGAAACCGCAACGGCCCCACGGCGCATCACTGTTCGTCGCCCGGTGTTTGGCTTTGACGGCGTGCCCAAGGCGTGGCTGAACAACAGCGTGGTGGCGTCGCACATCGCAAATGGTGTCAGCATCTTGTTTCCGCTCGGCGAACGATCGTTTGTGCGCGCGGTGCACGACTGCCTGCCATTGCTTAAAGACCGGCCCGAGCTCGCCGCGCAAGCCAAGCTGTTTTTTGCTCAGGAAGGCGCGCACTCGGCCGCGCACGAGGATCACACCGATATGTTGCGCGCGCAGGGCTACGACCTCGATGGGCTGCTCGCGGCGTATGCGCAGTACCATCGCCTCACCCAGCGTTTGCCGCGAACATTTCGCCTCGCGGTCACGGCGGCGTTGGAGCACTACACCGCGATCATGGCGGAAAATCTCTTTACCTTTGACGTCTTGCGCGAGGTCGATCCGACGATGGCGCGGCTGCTCAAATGGCATGCGGCGGAAGAGATCGAACACAAGGCCGTCGCGTTTGACGTGCTCGCCGCGGTGGCGCCATCTTATCCGTTGCGCGCCGCGGGCATGGCGTATGCTACGGCGTCGTTTATGGCGTGGTGGGTCGCGGCGACGGCGATGTTGCTTAGGCAAGAGCGGCTGCCGCGCGGCGAATTGCGCCGGCAATTGCGCGAAGCGCGCCAGCGCCATCCCATCGTCAAGCGCGTGTTTCTCCGCGGCCTGCGCGAGTATTTTGCGCGCGATTTTCACCCAAATCAGCGCGACACGTACCCCTTGGCCCAGGCGTTCTTTGCGGACGACAAGGCCGCGGCGGGCGAGCGAGCAACGCGGCATGCTTCGTAGCCCTGGTATGCCCAGCGCGCCAAACGAGGTCATCGACTACGCCGCGCGCCATCTGGTGATCGGCGCCGGCTTCGCGGGGCTTGGCGTTGCCGCCGCGCTCGGGCGTGCGGGCATCGCCTTTGACGTCGTTGAGGCGGCCGATGACGTCGGCGGCAACTGGTACCATGGCGTCTACGATTCGGTTCATATCATTTCGTCGCGCAAGACCACGGAGTATGCGGAATGGCCAATGCCCGCGACGTGGCCGGATTTCCCAAGCGGCGCGCAGATGCTGAGCTATCTGCGCGGCTACGCCGACCAGTTCGATGTGCGCCGCCATATTGAGTTCAACACCCGCGCGGTGAAGGTGAGCCCGGCTGGCGATCGGTGGCGCGTCGAGCTGCGGCACGCCGATGGTCGGCAAGACGAGGTGCGGATTTATGGCGGCGTCGTGGTGTGCAATGGGCATCACTGGGACAAACGCATGCCGGCGTACCCGGGTGCATTTGCCGGCCCGTTGCTTCACGCGAAAGGCTACAAATCGTCTGAACTGCTGCGCGGCCAGCGCGTGCTGGTGATCGGCGGCGGTAACTCCGCGTGCGATATCGCGGTGGCCGCCGCGCGCGTCGGCGCCGCCGCCCACCTGAGCCTGCGCCGCGGTTACTGGTTTTTGCCCAAGACGGTTTTCGGACGGCCGCTGGTCGAGGCCTTGCCGCATTGGCTGCCCGAGCGCGCGCAGCGCCTCGTCGTAAAAGCGCTAGCCCGCGTTTTTGTTGGATCGTATGAAGCGTACGGCTTGCCCCGGCCCGATCATGAGCCCTTCGCACATCACCCGACGATCAACTCAGAATTGCTCTACGAGCTTAAAAATGGCCGCATCGCACCGCATGGCGACGTCGCGCGCTTTGACGGCCTGCGCGTCGAATTTGTCGACGGCACGTCCATCGAGGTCGACTTGGTGATTTGCGCGACGGGGTATCATGTTAGCTTTCCGTGCGTGGACGCTGAGGTCATTCCCTTTGAGGGCGGCATGCCCGACCTCATCGCCGGCATGTTGCCGCGTCATCACCGCAACCTCTATGTCTTTGGCCTTGGGCAGCCGCGTTATGGCGCAGGTCCGCTCATCAGCGCCGGCGCGGCGTTGCTCGCCGAAATGATCGCGGTGCAGCCTGGGCTGCAGCGACCACTCGGGCAGATCATGGCCAGGCTGGGCGTTAAGCCGCCGCGCAGCTACCTCGCCAATCCGCATAAATCCTTGCGCCAGGCACGGCTGGGACGTCGGCTGATGCGGCACTTGCCAACGCTTGAGCGTCGATTGTTTTCCGGGGTTGGCGAAGGGGCGCGCTCGTCATGAACGTCGTCATCACCGGCGCGGGCTCCGGCATTGGCCGCGCGACGGCGGCGCGACTGGCAGCGCGAGGCGACCGCGTCTTGCTGTGCGACGTGAATGAACGCGCGCTTTCGAGCGTCGTCGATGAACTCGGCGAGGCGGTGCTGTTTGCGGCGGTGGTCGACGTCGCCGATGCGTCGCAAATGGAGCGGTTTGCCCAGGATGCGCTCGCCGCGTGCGCGGATACCGGCGGCGTAGGCGCCTTGGTCAATAATGCTGGCGTCGCCCACGTTGGCGGCTTGCTTGAAACGACGCTCGCGCAGTGGGATTGGCTGCTCGGCGTCAACCTGCGGGGCGTGATCCACGGTTGCCACTTTTTCGCGCCGGCGATGGTGAGCGCGGGGCGCGGCGTGATCGTCAATGTCGCCAGCGTGCTCGGCTTTACGCCGCTGGGTTCCTCAGTGGCGTACGTGGCGAGCAAGTTCGCCGTCATGGGGCTGTCGCAGTCGCTGCATCGCGAGCTGGCACCCAAGGGCGTCGCCGTCTGCGCGATTTGTCCTGGCCTGATCGCGACCAATATTATGGGCGATGCGACCTTTAGCGACGAGGCGGCCGCGCAGGCCCAACGCGGCAAATTGCAACGATGGTTCGCCAAGGCTGGCGCGTCGCCTGACGTGGTAGCGGCCGCCATCGTCGTCGCGCTAAGCAAGCCACGGCCAGTGATTCCCGTGACCAAGGCGGCATGGTTGTTGTGGGCGCATGCGCATGTCGTGCCGGAAAACGCCGCGGCGCGGTTGGCGACGTGGGTGCAGGCGTGGAACAAGCGGCTATAGCGCTTAGTCTCAAATGGTATCCGCGCCGACCTACCGGCAGGTGAGCGCACGTGTCTTCCTGCTCGCAGGCACGGCGTGTCCGTGGTGAACGGCAGGTGAGCGCACATGTCTTCCTGCTCGCAGATAGCGACCCTCCGGGGCGCAGCGAGACGGCTGTGGTATCCACATCCCTCGGCGCTACGAACACCATCGTGCAATCTATGCTCGCGGAAGAAACGTGCGCCACCTGCCGGTAGGCCCTTGCGTCGTGGAAGCAGCGCGCCGCTGACTTTTGCTCTGCCTGTTTAGGCAGGTTAGATCAAGCTTGGAGCGGCCGACGTGACCAGCTTGAGAAACTCTTCGCGCGTCGCTTGTTCGAGAAACACGCCGCGCACCGCGCTGGTGACCAGCCGCGCCTCGTGGGCGCCGACGCCGCGGGCGGCCATGCACATGTGCATGCCCTCGACGTAGGCGGCAGATCCTTGGCTGTCGAGCTGATCGTGCAGCGTCACGGCAAGCTCGTGCGTGAGGTCTTCTTGCAGCTTGGGCCCGCGCGAGAGCAAGCGCACCAGGCGCGACATTTTCGAGAGGCCGAGCACCTTGCGCGTCGGAATATAGGCGACCGAGATGCGGTAAATCACGGGCAAGAGATGATGCGGACACACGCCAAACGCTACATTCCCGCGTGAAATCACCATCTCGCCGTATTTGGCGGGAAAGGTCTTGTCGAGCAAGGCCTGCACCTCGGCGCGCGCCTGATTGTGGTCATGCGAGAGCTCGTGAAATCCCTTGGCGGCGCGTTCCGCCGTTTCGCGGAAGTTCTCATCGGCGACGTCGTAGCCGAGCTCGCCGAGGCCGGTGAGGATGCTGCGAAAGCCCTGCGTAAACAGCTGCAGCGCCTTTTCGTTGTAGTCCATGCCTGCTTATATGACCCGATCTTCGAGATGCGCAAGCAGCGTGGCCGTGGATGTCGCGATGCCCTTGGCGCGCGCCTGCGCCGGCGATAGCCAAGCGAGCTTGTCATAGGCCTCGGTCTTGCCGAGCACGAGTGGCGTGCTACCCTTAGCCGCCCAGCGCGCCGACCGCACCGAAATCATGAGGCGGCGATGCGAGAGGTCTTGCTGGTGCGACGCGACCTCGCGACCTACCACGATCGGCGCCCGCAACACGGCGCGCGCGGCGGCCAGCGTCGCGCCCTGGGGCAGCTCCCACATGCCGCCAAAGAGCCCAGCAGGCGTGCGGCGGGCAAACAGCACCCGCGCCGCGTGGTGCATAAAAAGCGCCACGCTGGTCAAGCGCGGCAATTCATCGCCCCGCTTGCGTCGTGGCATAACGGGCAGCGAACCGACCAGGCCATTGCGCAGCGCGACGCAATGTCCGGAAACCGGACATGTGTCGCATGCGGGCGAGGTGGGTGTGCACACCGTAGCGCCGAGCTCCATGATCGCCTGATTGAGTTCACCGGCGGGTAGCGCCGCTGGCAAGTCCTGCATCACGCTCGCGCCATGGGCCCACAACACCTTTTGCGTCGAGGCCGCCTTGATGTCGGCCTTGATCGCAAAGAGCCGCGCGAAGACCCGCGCGACGTTGCCGTCGACCAAGGGCACGCGCTCGCCAAACGCAATCGAGGCGATGGCGCCAGCGGTATACGGCCCAATCCCGGGCACCTCCCGCAAGCGCAGCGCCGAGCTGGGCATGCGGCCGCCAAACTTTGCCTCGATAAGCTGGGCCCCGCGCTGGAGGTTGCGCGCGCGGCTGTAGTAGCCAAGCCCCGCCCACCGCGCGAGCACGTCGTCGAGCGGCGCGTCGGCCAGCGCTCCCACCGATGGGAAGGCCGCGAGCCACGCCTGCCAGTAAGGAATTACCGTCGCGACGCGGGTTTGCTGCAGCATCACCTCCGAGACCCAAATCGCGTATGGATCGCGGGTCTGTCGCCACGGCAAATCGCGCCGATGCTTGCGGTACCAGGCGACCAAGGCCTTAGCCAGCGCGCGATGGTTTTGATCGCTAGGGCGCGACATCGAACGATAGGATGATGAGCCCGCGCGTCGCGTCCGCGACGTAGACGAGCTGGCCGATAGGATCGTAATCTATGCCGACAGCGCCTTCAAAAAAGCTGGCGCCTTCGGCGGCGGGATACCCTGGCCACGTATTGTACCAAGCCACCAGCGCGGGGGTTTCGGGCACTGAGATGTCGAGCACGCGGATGCCATCTTGGTAGTGCGAGATAAATACCAGCGGCCCAAAGGCCATGATGTTGTGAATGGAGACCTCGGGCCGGGTCTGCCATTCGCTGATGATCGAGAGAAATCCCGGCGTATTTTCGGTGACGTCCACGAGGTAGGCATGGGCGCCATATTGCTCGTCGCCGGTAATTGCGACGTCGCGATCGCCGATGGTGGTTACCCAGCACGAGTGGTTGGTGTTTTCGCCATAGCCGGTAAAGGCATCGACGCGCGTGGGCGCCGTGGGGTCGCTAACGTCGACAATTACCATGCCGGAGTTCCAATAGTTTAGGTAGGCACGGTCGCCCGAGACATAGAGATCGTGCAGATAGTGGCTGGCGCTGTTTATGCGCAATTCGCCCAGCTTCACCGGCGCCGTGGGATCGGCGATATCGTAGATCTCAACGCCGCGTCGGGTGTTGGCGAGATAGGCCTTGCTGGCGTCGATGAACAGCGTATGCACCTCGACGCTGTCGCCAAGCTGCGTCGGCTCGCCCATGGTGGTGACCTCGCTTGGGTTTGCCGGGTCGGAGACGTTGATGACCACCGCGCCGCTGCCACTGCCCGCCATGATGGCGTAGACCTGGTTGCCGGGGCCCGTCGTCACCTTGACGTCGTTGTAGATTTCGCCGGCGGTGCGGACGTCGAGGTGGCCGAGCTGAATTGGTGCGGCGGGATTGCCGACATCGACGATGTCGAGGCCGCCGTGGTAATTGGCCATATACGCGATGCCATCGCGCACGCGCACGTTGACGCTGATGTCACTCCACGCCTCGGGCCTAAATTCGCCGAGCAGCGTGAGCCCCTGCGCGGGCGCCTCATCGAGCGGCTCGACGCGGGTGGCAAACACCTCGCCCAGCAGGGCGCTCATCGACACATTGCCTTCGCCATCCTCGCTGCTAAAGATAAAGGCGAGCTGCCCGTGCCACGTGCCCTGGGCATCGACGCGGCAGAAGAACATGGCGGTTTGATACTGGCCATTGTCGCGCAAGGTGAAGAAGTAGTCGTCGGTGGCGCTGACGCTGACGACGGAGTGCCCGTTTTGCTGCACGGCTAGCGCGCCTCCTTGGGCGGCATCAATGCGCATGGTCAGCTGGTTGGAAAATTGGTCCGCGTCGTAGCGTCCGTGAAAGATGCCAGGCGTCGCCTGCCCCGCCATGCTGCCGGCCACGCAATGACGGCGGCTAAAGCCTTCCGGCGTGGTGTAATTCGGCTCGCCGGGTAGCGGCACGGTCGGCGGCTCAGTTGGCGGGCGGTTGTCGCTGCACGCGGCGAGCGCGGCCGCGATGACAACAGCCCAGCGGGTAGGCGCAAGCAAGTGCATTCCAAGCATGCTCCGACCGTAGCCGGGCGAGCCGCCTCGCACAAGGGCGCGCGGACTGGCCGGCGCCCACCTCGCCCTAGAAGCCGTAGCCGATGCGAAAGTAGCCGTTAAATGAGACGGGCTCAGAGTAGCCGTACTCGTCCTCCTCGACGCCAAACAAACGCACGGGTCCCGCCGCGGCGACCACCGAGAACCCACTATCCCAGGTGCGTTGCCAACCCATCAGCACTTGCAGCCCGGTCTCGCCATAGTCGTCGATGCTGCGGTGCATGAGGCCCGGCTCGATGAAGAATCCTTGGTAGACGCGCTTCAGATAGAGCGGGGTCGAGACGCTAAACTCGGCGCCGTCGCCGCCATTGTCGATGAGGTCGTACAGCGTGAGGTCGCCCTTGAGCGCGACGTTGTTGCCGAGCGTAAGCCAGCCGGAGACGCCGTACATGCCAAACAACCACCCCGCCGGGTTGGCGCCGATCATGTATTTCTTGTTGGCCTTGAGGTATTCAGTTCGTTCGCCAACCTTTACCAGCTGGCCGTTGATGTGTTCAACCTCGTTCCACGGTGTGGTTTGCGGCGCGGTGGACGGGCCTGCTTGCGGCTGCGGCGCCGGTGCCACGATAGGCGCGGGCGGATATGGATCCGCCGCCGGTTGAGCCGCCGCCACGAGTGGCAAGCCAGCGATTGCAAGAGTGATAATTATTGTTTTTGTTAGGCGTGAAGTAGCGTGCATGCCTGGAGCTAAAGCAAGCGGCTTGCCAAGCTCCCAGCCCTTTTAATTCAATGGCTTACCAGGGTACACCTGGGGAAAGGGTGTGAACTGGCGGGGAATTCCTGACACGCATGTCAGAATTGAGCCGACACCGTGCGCCACCTCACGGCGGGCGCCGGCGTGATACGTTTTTGTCATGGGTATGAAGGCGAGACCAAAGGCGCTAGGTGGTTCCTATGGCGAGGCTAGCGCCGCTGCCGTGGGGAGGCCGCTAATCGCGCGCGTGTTGCGAGCCACCGGCGGCAAGCTGCGGGCGGGGGCGGCCTCGTCGCTTGAGGCACACAGCGACTTGGCGTATTTGCTCTTCGTGGCAGATCAGACCGCAGCAAGCATATCCATCGTCGACGTCGTGGCCGCCGCGGCAACGTTCGACGGCGACTTTGATCTGTGGAGCCCTATCGAGGTAACGCTCGCGCTGGGCGCGGTGATCGATCCCAAGCGCGCGCCCGCGGTTACCAAACAATTGCTCGCTCCTTATGGCAAGCACCGCGCCGCGCTTGATCGGCGGTTAAAGGGCGAGCTGCTCGAGCAGGCGCTGGACGACGTGCCGCTCGACATTGAAGACTGTTGGCCGGATCTAGCTGAGCTGTGCTTTATGTATGTGCTTGGGGGCTCGAAAACTCAGCCGCCGGCAAAGATCATGAAAGCGATTGCCTTGCACAAGCAACTACTTGCACCCGCGCTGGCGCCGAAGAAGTAGCACCACGGGCCCCGCACCGACAGCAATGGTCAAGAATTACGCCGCGGCGTCAGCCGAGCTCCGCCAAGCGGAAGTGCTTTTTGAAAGCAACCCTATCTTAGCGTTGCGCCAAATGGTCGACTTGTACGCCCAAGCGAGCCAAGCCCTCAATCACGAGGTCGCAGATGCGATCGAAATTTGGCTTTATGAAAACCCACGTCTCGAAATCGTTGACTATATAAAGTCAACGATTGGCGCAGGTGACGAGGTGAACCAAGTGTATTTGAAGTGGATTGACGGCTTGCATGCGCGTTTGTGAAAATGGGTCGACCCAAGCCTCGAACAGATAGCCCCTTAGTCGGGCGACGCGCGGTCGCGGTTTACGACTTCGATTTATCGGTCGCGTTACTGCGGTCGTTTGACTTGTTCCGACCGTTGGCCTGAGCGTTGCCAATTGCCGGGCTCGACGGCTGGCGCCCATCCATCGCGTCGGTCCGATTGGCCGCGTTGATCCCATCAGTCGCTTCGAGCACATCAGGCATGTTCGTCGCGCGGTCCTTGGTGTTCGGTGGCGTCGTCGACCAATCGAGCTGGGCCTTTTTGCCGGGGCGATCGACATGGATCTTGTCGTCGACCTTGGTCACCCAGGCGAGCGGAAAGTAGTGATGTTGACCTTGCTTGTCTTTGGTAACCTTGATGGTGTCGGCGCCTTCCATGTGGTCGACGACGCCAAATTGGCCGTTCTCTGAGCAGACGATGGGGGTATTGGGCTTGATCTGGTTTGCGTTAATCATAGTGGTTGGGCTGCACTGCAAGATAGGGGCCGCGGGCTCGCGGCCAGAAGTGCTGCCAGCAAGCGCCCACCTCGGGCTCATCGCAAAAAAATGGCGCCCTGCGTACGTGCGCAACGGCTCGTCGAGCGTGTGCGCTCGATCGTTCAGAATTGCACCTATCAGCGTCGCTTTAGAAAGTCAGCCGCCGCAGCGTCCGGTGTCGGGAGCGCAAGCAGCGGCTTCTCGCCCCGCCTAGCCAATGCCGCGGTCATGAATTTGTGGCTGCGCTCCATGCGGGCCATGTCGGCGGGGTGCGAGCCGCGCTCGCCGCGCCTGCCGCTGACTTGCGCGGATTTTGTCGCGAGATACAAATAGGTTAGGTAAACGCCTTCAGGGCGAAAGCCTGCGCGGTCGGCGAGGCGCGCACCTACGAGGTCGGCCGCGACCTCTTTGCCACGCCAGCCAACGCCGTTCAACCGGCTTGGCTTGACCCTCAAGGCATCGCGTCGCCATTGATGCGTAAGTTCGTGCCCGATGATGGTCGCCATAACGGCCCCGCCAAGTTCGTCAGCCAGCCGCTCATCGGTGACGCCCATGTCTTGGCGAAGAAACCGCTCGATATCGATGATCATCTTTTCGGCAATAAACACGCCCTCGGCGCCGTCATAATGGCTCGCAAACGCTGAAGGCAGCAGCATGGACGACCCGAACACCTCAAAGTCCCCAAGCTTCGTCGCGCCGTGCGCCGTGGCGACTGCTGCCACCTTGTCATAAACTTGTTGGGTGGCGGTCAGCTTGGCGGCGGAGAGCCGGCGGGGCTTGCCGCGCATTGACAACAGCCCTTTGCCGATCGTTGTCTGGGCGCGGCGCAACAAGCGTTCTTTCAACGATAGCGATGAGGGCGCGACTTCCTTGCCCTCAAAATCGATCGACCGCGTCTGTAGCCTGGCGACCGCCTCGCCCAGTCCCCCGGGCTTGTGAGGTTGCGGGCTAACGGCCTGGCCCTCCGACGGGTTGCCGAGCCTCTGGGGCATGGACGATTTACGCCCTTTAGTCGAGCTTGTCAGGCGTTCGGCCGCTGGCGATGTACTACTCGTCGCAGCATGCGTTTGAGGCTTTGATTTGCCGACGCGGCTACTGCCTGAGCGTCGCGACTGCCATGGCGCCGTGAGCGCTGGCACGGCCGAGCTCGCGCCTTCGCTGCCACTTGCACGCCGACGGCCACCAGCCTCAGTTGGCGCGGGCGCCATCACCAAGCAGACAAGCGTTAGGAACGCAGGCAAGCGCGCGTGAGCCCCGGTCCCAAGGCTATGAGGGGTCACGGGCGCTCGCATCACCTATCGTATCTGCATCTCGTGTGCCAGCTTGGTGACGCCGATAGGTGCAGCAACTTTATGAATTTATTGGCAGTCGCGGCGCGCTACCAGTAGAACGTACCCGCATCGGCGACTCCGGGCCCCACCTATCACGGTGTCCGCGGTACCTCATTTACCCGAAGCGACTTCTCCGCAAATCGTGTGCAACACGCTTAGACAGGTGCGGAGGCAATGGCTTTCGTGCAGCTACCGAACTTGTCGCCTTGTCGCTCTGTGGCAAGCCGATATTGCCCAGCAGCGACGCCTCGCGTTAGATATGTTGCATGGCCAGCGCGCTCATCATCGGGGGAGTTTACGACACCCCGCTGAAGTATCACGTGGAATTCAGAACCGCCGAGGGCGCAACCCTGCAAGGCTTCGCGTTGGTGGTGCCCTTTACCAAGCCGCGCGTCGACTGGGACGCCTTGGTCGCACCCGCACAAACGATACAGTGAGCGCCTCCGCACGGGGTTAACGGTGGGTTCCATTGCGTACCAGGGCCCCTGGCTTGGCCTAGCTATTGCTATGTCGTGATCGCGTAAAGGAACTACATGTTAAAGCACACATTCATCATTGCGACCCTCCTGCTAGCCACCGCGGCCTCCTGCAAAGACAGCGCGTCCAAAGACGTCACCCAGGCGCGTGAAAACACCGTCGAAAAACAAGCCGACCTCGCCAAGGCCGAGCAAGAGGTGCAGGCCGCAACCCTCGCCGTCAGCCGCGCCCGGGGCGACTTTCTCGTTGTCGCCGATGTGCGGCTTGCCGAGCTCGACAAGAAAATTGCCGAGATGAAATTGGCCCAACCGAGCAAAACGGACTGGAACGAGATTGCGCGCTTGCGCAGCAGCGCCGAGCAGCTACGTAATGAGATCAAAAGCAACGCCAAGATTTACGCGCAAGATGTGCAGCGCGAATTCGAAGAGCTCGTCGGCAAGATCGACGAAAGCCTGAAGTAGGCGGCATCGACCACTTGCGGCCGCAAGCTAGCGGAACTCTGAAAACGTGATCACGCTTTGTTCCTCGCTTTGGCCGAGGCGATCGCGCAACACGGCACGCGCCTTGGAGAGCGCGCCGCGCACGGTGTTGGCGGGAATGCCAACGACCTCGGCTACCTCATTGGCCGACATGTCCTCCCAATAGGTGAGCTCGAGCAAGATGCGGGTGTCGATTGGCATCTCGTTTAAGACCTGCATCAGGGCCTCTTTGGCCCGATTTTGCAAATGCGCGGTCACCGGCGTCAGGCCAAGGTCTAGCAAGCTATGCGACGATAGCTTGTCAATGGTGAGCCCGCGGTAGCTGCGCCGCAAATGGTCATAAAGGCGCGCGCGGGCGATGGTAAAGAGGAAGCCCTGAAACGTGCTGGTAATGGTGTGCTTGGCCTCCAGGCAATCGAGAAACGTCTGCTGCACCACGTCGCCCACGTCGTCGCCGAGCTTGCTGCGAAAAAAACGGCACACGGCGTCGAAGTGGCGATTGACCAGGCGCTCGCCCGCCTTCGCATCGCCCGCCTGCCATGCGGTGAGCAGCGCCATGTCGGTGTCGATATTGGTGGTCATGCGGCTATGGCTTTCTCGCGACGGTTGCAGCTTCGGCCTCGGCCAAAAGGCGGGCATGCTCTTCAAGGTCACCCTTGGCCGCGTTGGTGCGCGTGCGCAGCGCCAGGCTTTCGCTGAGCAGGGCAATTTGTTCTTTGCGCTGGCGAGGCGCCGTCAGGGTTTGGGCGTAGTGAAACATGGCGTAGCCGAGCAGCGCTTCGGATTTGATCTGGGTTGCCAGCCGCATGCTTGCTTGCAGCGTCATGCGCGCGGCCGCCAGGTCGCGGCTCTCGCGCTGCGCGATGCCCAACACGATGCGTCCCTTGATGGCCTTTGAATGGTCCGTGGGGTACTTGGTCAGCAAAAGCTGGTGGGCGCGCGCCAGCAGCGGCACCGCCCGCGCTGGATCATGAGGGATCAAGGCGTAGCCGAGGTTGTGGACGAAGGTTTGGGTGCGAAAGTCATTGGCCCCAAACTTTTGATCGACAAGTTGCAGCGCCTCTTCTAGATCCGCCAAGCCCTTGGCGGTTTGCGCCATCATCATGTGCGGCATGCCCCGATCTTGCAGGCTTCTCGCCAGCGCGACGGGTTCGTTCCAGAAGCGTCGAGCGGCCACCGTCGCATCTGCGAGCTCCAACGCGCGGGCAAGTTGATCTGCGTGGCGTAGCGTCGCAATATAGTCCGACGCGGCGGTCAGCGTGGCCTCGCCGTACGGGCCTTGCACGCGCAAGGCGTGCTCATAGGCGTGTTGCGCGGTCGCCAGGGCATCAGGCGCGCGCGCCGCTTCCTTGTAGGAGGTAAGCCGCGACATCGCGGCCAGCGTGAAGGCATCATACGGGTTGCTCGCCTCCAGCAACGCGACGGCCGTGGTCTGGACCTCAATCGCTTCAGGCAGCTTGTCTTGGTCCCTCAAGAAATTGGCTTTTTGATGCAACACGTTGCCGTGGAGCGACGAGCTGGTCGCGACACTACCAAGGCGCCCTTCGATGATTTTGAGCTTGTCATCGACACCCTCGAATTGGCGCGTCAGGGAGGCAAGGCGGAGTTCGCGCAGGCCCGCCATAATGGCCAAGTCGGCGCGGCCGCTGCGCTCCGCCAGCGCCTGCATGCGCGGGATGATCGGCCTGACGACTTCATATTCCTGGAGATTTAGCAGGTGCGTCGTCTGCGCCAGCCTCGCCTTGGTCGCATAGGCGAGGTCGCCGAGCTGTTCAAACAAGATGGCGAGGTGGCCATATTCTGCGGCGAGCTTGGGGGTCGACTGGCCGGTTCGGTTGGCTCTAAACAAGACCGGCTTGAGCGCCTGGACGAGCGCAGCTGCCGCGAGCCCTTGTGGTGCCTCGTTGAGGGGCGTGATGACCAGCCGGCACTCCTCAAGCGAGAGCTGATTGAGCACGTCTCCCAGCGACTTAGGCGTAGGCGTTGCCTGCGCGTCTAAGGCCGCCGCGGCGCCGCGCAGGCTGGCATCGCGCAAGCATTGCGACCTAGTCCTCGCAATTTTGGGCGCCTCTTCGCAAGCGCCGCGGGCGAGGTCTAAGCGCTCGCGGTCAAACGCCTCGAAGGCCGCTATCATGCGCCCCGCGACGTCGACGTGCGCGACGTTGACCGACCGCAAATGGGCCTCCATGCTGGCGCGCGCCGCCTTAGAAAGCGGCACATGCGCCGCGCTCGCCGCGCGTTGGCAAACCGCGACGGGATTTCCGCGCACCGTGGTGCGATACGTCATGCCAACCGCCGCCAACATCACGGCCGCGAAAACACCGGCCAACACATGCCGGCGCCGCCGCCCGCGCTCCTTGGTGGCAAGCGCTTGCAACGCCGTGGCCGGACAACGCCGCGCAGGCTCGCCAAGCGTGGTGGCAAGCGCCGCGCGCAGCCCATACGACAGGCCGGCGCCATTTGTCGTGAAGCGACCGGACAATTGTTCTGCGATTCGTCGCGCCTCTTGCTGCTGGCGCTCGCGTTCTGGGTCAGTCGACGCCGCCTGGCCCCAGAACATCCGGCAAGCCAATTTGCCGATGGCGAACATGTCTGAGGCGGCGGTGGCTGGCAAGCCTGCAAGTCGCTCCGGCGACGCGTACCCCAGCGTGCCACCAGCCATGACCGCATTGGCGGTGGTCGATAAGCCAAAATCAGACAGCATGGCGCGGGGGGCGCCGCCGGTCTTGTCGATCGCCAGCAGAATGTTTTCGGGTTTTATATCGCCATGCACAAGGCCGGCCGCGTGCACCGCGGCGAGGCCGGCGCAGACATCGGCGAATACCGCGAGCTTGTCGTCGCGCGTGCGCGGCGCAGCCAGCCATTTGTTTAGCGACGGCCCGTCGACAAATTGCTGAACAATGATGTTGCCGTGGGCGGAATCAAACTCGTCATAGACGGCGACCACGCATGGGTGGTCGAGCCCCGCCAGCGCGCGTGCCTCCTGGGAGCGTAGCGCATCAGGCCTTGGCGATACCGCGGGCGCGTTGATGACCTTGAGGGCGACAGTGCGCCCCAGCTCATCGTCCCAGGCGCGAAACACGGTGCCTTGGCCACCCTTGCCGAGCACGCCATGTAGGTCGAAACGCCCAAGCTTGACCGGCGCGACGTCGTTGCCAAACAGGGCCGTCAGCGTGTGGCGCTTGATGAGCGCGGCCACCAAGTCTTGCTGCGTCCCCTCCTGCACCGGCGCTGGATGCCATAGCGGGTGCGCTGATTCAAGGACAATTCATGGGGGGCGCCGGGCGATTGGCGCCGCCGCCTGGCCATCCGCGCCCGGCGTCCCGGGGCGAGTCCTTACGGGGCCGGGGCCGGGGCCGGGAAGGGGGCTGTACCGTTACTGCGCCAGCGGGCAAACCTGGCGTGCCAGCTCCAGCGGTGGGGCCTCAAAGCCGCGGTACTCGCAGAGAAACCACCCACCATCTTTTTTGTAGAAGCGCGCGACGCCGGAGTAGCGATCGTAGGTCTCGCTGGCGGCCTTGTATTCAAGATACGCGGACTCATCGTCCACCTCTTGCACCGTTGCATACGCCGAGCGCTGGGCCGCGAGAAAGCTGGCCGCGATGTCCTTGGCGGTGTCGCTGGGGGATTCTTTCGTCTTCTTGAGGATGAGCTTCCAATTTTTTAGGAGCGCGGCCTTGTTGACGAATTCAATCCCATACTCCCCCAGGTATTTGTAGCCGCGCACCGCCTTGTATTGCGCGGCCAGCTCGCCCGGGATGCGCACCTCCGCATTTTGTGCGGTCGTGACCAAGTGCGACCCATCTGGCTGCACGACGGCGGCGGTGTGTTTGCCGCCTAGAACTTTAAAACACGAGCTGGTGAGGGTGAGCATGGCGATGATGAGGACGAGGCTAGACTTGTTCATTGACTTGGTTCCTTGATTGGTCGAGGGGAAGAATTGATGCTGGGGCACGTAGGCTACGCGCGGGCCTGCCTGAGCTTGCGGCCGCCGAGCGCGGCAAAGATGCCGGCCAGCGCAAACGGCACGGCCAGGACATAGCCGAGCGTGCGAAGCGCTGCGCCGGCGTTTTCGCCGCCGCCACCCGCCGGGTAGATGAAGGCCCCGACAACGGCCAAAACGATGAGCGCCAAGCCGACATGCATGACCGCTGGCCTTTTCATTGCGGCGAGCACAATTGTTACCAGCGCCAGCGCAACGATACCCAGGGTGCCATTGAAGGCCGTGCGCACGCGCGAAATAGTGGAGGCGGCGCCGTTCGTTGTCTTGTCAATCTCGGCCGCGCTCACGCCGTCGGCCTTGAGCTGCGCCAACATGGCTTCGCCTTTGGTTAGATCGCCTTCGACGCGCTCCTGGGCGAGCCCTGCGATGGCCATGCCTATAAAGGTAAATAGGACCAGCAGCGCTAGGTTGAGCTTGCCGAATTTGGGTTTTGCCGCGATGGCAGGGGATGAGTGGGTGGCTTGAGCATATTGATTTGATTGCATGGTGTTTTTGACTCCTCACAAGGGAAGTCGCGGCACCACGCAAATTGATCCGACTAAATAGCGTTTAGTCGCAAGCGCATGAATTTGCTAAGAAGGCCTCGCAGCGGCGATGCCCCTGCTGCAAGTGGGTCATGGCTTCCGCCAGTTCAATCATCTCACCGAGATGGCCATGATCACGCTGAGAGTCCCCCCTTGTCGCTTAGCTGTATCAGCGATTTAAACATGACCGGCAATCAGATTCCCTGCGGCGGTAGTTGCCTCGTCGCCGACTTGGCAACCGACGGACACTGCGCCGTTTCATGTCGGGGGATCGATGGCGAAGAAAGCAGGGTCGGGGCCGCCGAGATGGGGGACATTGACTGCTCAAACGGACAAACCACGGTGGGGCGACAGGCGCCAACCATCTCGCACCTGCAATTTCAGTAGCGACAATGCGGAAGGCAAGCGGCGACGCCTGGCGTTGTTGGCGGTCTCTCCAACGCTAACACGTCGTGGGAATTACTGGATTTCTTCTAGCTGGCTAACTTCGCCGCTGATATCTCCCATAGGAGTTGCAACGCCGTCGGGAAAGACGTACGCGCCGCTGTTGTCTTCAAACATAACCACCATCGAACCATCGTCCTTCTTGGACTTGAACGTACGCATCTGCCACCGGGCGTACAACGTCACTGACTTCGCGGTGGACGTCGTGGTAAGGCCGTGCTTAGCCACGTCTTCCAAAAACCGGTGCGACATCGTGTTTCCCATGTTTGCGAGTTGCAGCATCATCATCTGATCAAGCAAGACGTCGGTTGCGGATTTCGCAACTGGTGCAGCGGTCGGAGCAACTAGCTTTGTGGCCGTGGTGGGCTTTGCCGTGCTAAGTTTTTTGAGGCTCGACCGAGTGCTCACTCGATTTGGCTTGTTGGCTGCCGTGAGCTTGGACTTAACCACCGGCCGATTGGTCGCGGAGACAGCTCCAATGGCTGGTATCCAGAAGGCGATGCTGAGGGCGGCGAGGGCATGTATAGATTTCATCATGCACCTGGCATCAGCAAGGGCCGTGCCACCCCTGGCGGGCATGCAACTGCGAGGGCTCCAGCTCATAGACGTAGATGGCACAGCGTGCGGATGGCTTCGCCGGGGTTACTTGTCCTCAGTTCGCAAGCAACCGTGGTAGCCCGGCTCGCCGCCCTCCCGTGGCGAACGCGCCTTTCGGGGGTGTTGCGAAATCCACCCAAGTTGGCTAGGACGAAGCGCAGCCCTGATACTCGTATTTGCATAGTTCGTTTAGATCACAATAGAGCGGCAGACAATTCGCAGTGTTCAGACACGCCTCTTCGCTTGGCATGGCCTCACACACTGGCGGCGGCTCGCACGCGCTAACGGAAACGCACGCCCCCGTCCAGCAGCTCTCGGCGACGCCAGGCAAGGTGCCTTGTGGACATTCCGGCGCCAATAGATCGCAGGTCGAGTGAGCGTAGCAAAATCCAAGCTCACTAGGAGGCGGCGTCGGTGCCGGCGCGTGCGGGCCCTGGGGTTGTTCGAGCGTTTGCTCGTTGGGTGCTTGCGACTCCACGCAGCCGACCATGCCAAAAGAAAGAATACCCATCACAACAAGAATATGTTTCGTCATGAAATCGGCATGTGCATCGGTTGGGCCAAAATGGGATGGTTACATTTCGGCTAGTTGTACGCGTTGGCCCACAGATATCTGACGAAGGCCTCAGAAATCTGAAGCCAACCGCACGGCATCCCCGCTCCGAAAATGTCGGACGTGCATTCAATCCTGGCGACGTTTCTGAGCGATTTAACCGCGCTATCGACTTAAGGTGCGTCGCGACCAATCCGTCGACATTGATACTGTAACTGAGTTTGTGCCTGATCGCTTAAATATCGGCAAAAGAACCTTAATCGCATCGACCGTGCAAATAGGCCGTCGGATCGCGAAGAGATTTCATTCACGTCGGCAACTTCGTTGGCCGTCATTTTGCATCGCGAACCACCATGTTGCGAATCGACCACACCCGAAGCACGCGCAAGCATGTCGCGCTAATGACACCAAACTTGATACCGGCGATTGTCGCCGCACTTGGCCTCGCGCCGTTTGGTTGTTCGAATAGCGGTGACCCCTCTCCACCTGAAGCTACGTATCCGGTATGCGAGGCGCCAACCAGCTGCGACCCTGCTGTTCATTTTTCGCAAGGCGACCGCGGTGATCTTAGAGAGTTTCAGCGCTATGTCATCGTCGGTGCGTCGAGCGATGGACATAGACTTGCCGTGCTGTATTCGCATTTTGGGCCTTCGAGTTCCGTATCCTTCGTCAACGTCATCATCTACGAGGCCGACGCGGCGGATTTTGTCTATCATCTGAACCTCACCGGCGACCCGATGGGCGGCGCTGGCACCGAGGAGGAGCTGCAGGAACTCGAGACGGAGGTGCTCGCGGAGAGCGCGACGGCCTTAGCTAGCGCTGGGATTGTGCCTGGGGCGCATATGCCACAAGCGTTAGCGTGGTGTCAGGATGGGGAAGCGGTCCTCACCGATCACTGTCAATTGTCCGAGCTCGCCTGGTCGGTAGCCCCAAGCGCTTGTCCTGGCGGCGGGGCGGACCCGGCAATGCTTTGGAGCATGTGTCCCGCCGATGCCGAGGCGGCGCTACCATGCGCTGTCCAGACCACGGACCCCAATGCGGACTGTCAGGAGGGCGCGCTCGCGTTGCTCGATTTGTACTGGTATGGCGACGCCATGTGGGTCGTTGCGGCGCGCGCGACGACGCCACTGCAATCGCTGGAATTTTCAATTATTAGCGTTGGCGGAACTGTGCTGCCGGGCGCGAGCGGCTGAGCAGCCACCGGATCCAGCGGACCGCTATGTACTGCCAACCGTTGCGGCTAAGGAAGCTATACCAGCCTTAAGGCCTACTGCAGTTGCCGGCAGGTTCGCGGCAAACGCTCGATGGCGCGCCGCGCACAGGGCGTTAGACTTGGCATGCCGTTTGCTGTTGAGTTCTAGACGCCAACCACACGGAGAACCTATGAAACATTCATTTTTTGCAAACCTCGCTCTCGTCGCTGCCCTCGTTCTTGGAAGCCTGTCCTTAAGCGGGCAGCATGCCGAGGCCAACAAATACAAGACCAAGGGCGCCTTGGCCGCCAGCGTTACCAAGCGCACCGGCTCGGATCGCTCGACCATCGTCGGCGAGACCAAGAGCGGCAAGCACGTCTACGTTCGTTCGGAGGGCGTGGGCCAATTTAGCTACAATGGACGCCCATATCAGATGCGAATCCTGACCAGCAATACCAAGACGCGGCTCGTCAACAAGGAAACCGGCAAGATCACAAGCACGTCGGCCGATCACCAACCAGCTGCCAGGGCTGCCGTACTCGCCTACGAGGCAAAAAATGGCACCGCGCAGGTGCAACTCATTACGAGAATTCCGCGCGGCTACATGACAAAAAATGGCAACCAGCGGGTATCCGTACGCCCCGCTCGCATAGGCGGCACCGCCCTACCGGACGCGAGCGCCTCGTTATCTTCAACAAATCAGGCTCAATCAAAAAGGTTCAAGACGCGCCAGGTCGCTAGGCGGCCTCGGCGATCGGCCCACGTAATCTCAGCGCCGGTGCTATCGGGTAAAAGTTCTATTAGACAAACTGCTGCTCGGCGGCCGCAAATAGCTCCAGCAGCTCGCGGCCTCGGCTGGCACCGCGCGTCAAAATAAGCCCGAGGGCGCCGCGCGCGACAGCCCGCTCATTTTGATCTGCGACTCCAAATAGCCCGCGGAGATCATCCCAGTCTTGGGGGCGCTGGCGGTCGTCCCGCGCGAGCAACTTCATCGCGATCAGATGGCCAACGCGTGCGACTGGCACGTGCAGTCCCGCGAGCACCTCGATGTGAACCGCTTCAGCCGTTATCTCTGGCTCGAGCCCAGATGAGGCAAATAGCAGATCGATAAACAGGTTCGGCCAGTTTCTGTGGGTTAGGCGTGCGGTCGCGAGGCGCCCCGTTCCAATCTGTTCGACGGTCGCCTTGATCGCGTATCCAGTTTGGGAAAGAGCATCCAGCAGTTCCTCCGCCGCTTGGTCATCGGCAACCGCGACGCGGTGAGCGCAGAAACCGCCAGGCCACCAACCAGCGGAAACGATACGTTGCGAGCCGTCAGATCGTTGACGATATGCTCCAGCCCCTGCTGCAACTGGGTCATGGTTTTTCGCTTTTGGCTGACAAGCTGCGCACGCGAAACCCGGGCCCACCCGCGAGCGGCATAGGCGACGCCCCGTACCAGGCGCCAATGGACGCTGCGATTTCTTGCTCGGAGCACATAGGATTGCGCCGCCGCACGCCCTGAGCGATCATCGCCTCCGCCAGCTCAATTATCTCGCCGACCAGATGGCCTCTATCACGCTGCGAATTCGCCATGGCCATCTCAACTGTACCAGCGATGTATACATGACCGCAATCAGATTGCCTGCCGCGGTAGTGGCCTCGTCGCCGCCATCTCGAAAGAGCCGTCCGATTTTGTCGCTGCTGCGCCATTTGGGGACGAAAGGCAAAGGCATTAGAACTCCGTCACGTCCGATGCCACCTTTGCCAATTGCTGCCGTGCCTGCCAAATGTAAGGCTTGCTCCGCATGTCTTGTTTCGGTATGTGTTCGGCCGTGTGTCATCGGAATTCGAACATCACGGGGCGTGCGGCATGACGCCTGCGGAACTCGCCGCTTGGGCCTCCGCCCGGCAACTCGAGGACACGTGGCTGTTGCGCATAAATGGCAATGAGCTGAAGGACCGTGTGTCATCGGCGTGGCTCGTTGCGCACGCCAGCGATCTGGCGAGCGGCTCGGCCGAGGTTCTGCATCCCAGCCTTGAACGCGACCTTAATGCGCCATGGCAGCCGGTCACCGTCGTACGCGCTATCGCGGCAACCAGGCCGCCACTTGCGCCCCGTGGCCGCAGCCAAACCCCTGCCTCCGACGTTTGGGCGTGGTGTGCGCTCGCGGTGCCACTCTTGGCAAGCTATGCCATGTGGACATGGGCGAAATCGCCGTTTATCGCGGTAGACGAACTTGCGACCTGGAAATTCTTTGGATTTCCCTTGCTCGCTGTCGCCCTCACAGCATTTTTGATTCATCTCGATCTGGCTGCGCTAGCTACCCGCACCATTGAGCAAGCACCCAGCGATGGTTTGTTTTCGCAAACGTTGGCCAGGGCCACGGTCGCGGGGGCAAACCTAGATATGGCCGGCCTCGCAACGTTGTTCGCTTTTGGCCTGTTCTTTCCGCTGTACATGTACAAGCGCGCGAGCCTTGGCGGGAGAAATCTGATGTTGCCTGCGCTTATCGTCGCCGCGATCTTTGCCATGACCGCCAAGCATGTCGACGACAAACTCGAGCGCGGCTTGGAGGCTATGCAACATTCACTAGAGCTCGAGCTGCAGCGCGACGCGCTGCCTTAGTGAATCCCCGCCTTCTTCAAGCGCACAAAAAAGGCACCCCGGCGGGTGCCTTGGTCTAGCTATGTTGCGAAGGATTAGTCTTCGTAGCCGCCGCCGTGGTCATGGCCATGGCCACCGCCCGCGGAGGGAGCTTCTTTTTTAGGCTTCTCGGCAATCAGCGTTTCGGTGGTGAGCATGAGGCCCGAGACCGAAGCGGCGTTTTGCAGCGCGGTGCGCACGACCTTGGTTGGGTCGATGACGCCGGCCTTGACGAGGTCGCCGTACTCGAGGGTGGCGGCGTTAAAGCCAAAGGCGTCTTTGCCTTCTTGGACCTTGTTGACCACGATCGAACCGTCGACGCCGGAGTTGGCGGCGATTTGGCGCAAGGGCTCTTGGATGGCGCGGCGAACAATCGCAACGCCGTGACGACGGTCATCGGTGAACACGAGCTTGTCGAGCACAACGGAGGCGCGGATGAGCGCGACGCCGCCGCCAGGGACAATGCCTTCTTCCACGGCCGCACGGGTGGCGTGCATGGCGTCTTCGACGCGTGCCTTCTTTTCCTTCATTTCGACTTCGGTGGCGGCACCGACGCGGATGACCGCAACGCCGCCAACCAGCTTGGCGAGGCGCTCTTGCAGTTTTTCGCGATCGTAGTCGCTGGTGGTGTCTTCCACTTCGCGGCGGATGGTCTTCACGCGCGCTTCGATGTCGGCCTTGGTGCCGGCGCCATCGATGATGGTGGTGTTGTCTTTGTCGATCGTGATGCGCTTGGCGCGGCCAAGGTCATTGAGCGTCACGCCTTCAAGCTTGAGGCCGAGGTCTTCGGTGACCGCTTGGCCCTTGGTGAGGATCGCGATGTCGGTGAGCATGGCCTTGCGGCGGTCGCCAAAGCCTGGGGCCTTGACGGCGGCAACTTGCAGGGTGCCGCGCAGCTTGTTGACGACCAGGGTCGCCAGCGCTTCGCCATCGACGTCTTCGGCGATGATGAGGAGCGGCTTGCCAGCCTTGGCAACTTGCTCAAGGACGGGCAGGAGGTCCTTCATTTGCGAAATTTTCTTTTCGCAGATGAGGATGTACGGGTCATTGAAGTTCACCGTCATGCGCTCGCTGTCGGTGACAAAGTACGGCGACAGGTAGCCGCGGTCGAATTGCATGCCTTCGACGACGTCGAGCTCGCTGTTGAACGTCTTGGCTTCTTCAACCGTGATGACGCCTTCTTTGCCAACTTTTTCCATCGCCTCGGCGATCATCTTGCCAATGGCTTCGTCGCCGTTGGCCGAGATGGTGCCGACTTGCGCGATTTCCGCGTGGTTCTTAGTTGGAACCGAGATTTCGTGGATCTTTTCGATCATGGCGCCAACCGCGGCTTCGATGCCACGCTTGAGGTCCATTGGGTTGTAGCCCGCGGCGACCAGCTTGGCGCCTTCGTTATAGATGGCTTGCGCGAGCACGGTGGCGGTGGTGGTGCCATCGCCGGCGATGTCGCTGGTCTTGGAAGCAACTTCCTTGACCATTTGCGCGCCCATATTTTGCAGCTTGTTCTCAAGCTCGATTTCCTTGGCGACGGTGACGCCGTCCTTGGTCACCGTTGGGGCGCCCCATGATTTTTCAATCACGACGTTGCGGCCCCGGGGCCCAAGCGTCACTTTGACGGCATTGGCCAGGGTGTTGAGGCCCTTGGCGATTTCGTTGCGAGCGGTTTGTGCGAATACAATTTCTTTAGCTGCCATGTGAATTACTCCTCAGTGTGAGTGGAAAAATAGTTAGTTAGTCGAGGACGGCCAAGAGGTCGTCTTCGCGCATGATGAGGTGTTCTTCACCGTCGATTTTGACTTCGGTGCCGCTGTACTTCGAGAACAGCACGCGGTCGCCAGACTTCACGTCGAGCGGGATGATCTTGCCATCTTTGTCGCGCTTGCCGGCGCCAACCGCGATGACCTTGGCTTGGATGGGTTTTTCCTTGGCCGAGTCTGGAATGAACAGACCGCCAGAGGTCTTGGTTTCTTCTTCAACGCGCTTAACAAGGATACGATCGTGTAACGGACGAATTTTCATAGCTTTTCTCTCCTGTGGTAAAGGGGCGAAGATATTGCCCGCCCCGGGTGGGCACTTAGTAGTCACCCCTAGCGTGTTTGGCAACCCCCAACGGAGACTGCTAACGGATATTTATTTTATATATTAAAATCAATTAGTTACGGAAAACTGTTACGGCTCGATTTGGTCGATCCCGCACCCTCAGATCGCTTCGATTTGCTGACCGTCCGCGTCAATCAGCCAAAGTGGAATCAGCGCCCGGATTGCCCGCATCGATTTTTGGGCGGTTAGTCAGGCACCGCAGGAGCGACACACATGAGCGCGCCGTCGTCCTGTGTCATGCACCGCGTGGTCAAAAATCCAGGCCCGCTGCGGTCCGGGCAGGTCGACGTACACGCCTTGCTGCAGAGACCATTGGCGCAAACACCGCCGTCATAGAAACAGTCGTCGTCGCTATCGCACGTCCCGCCAATAAACCCTTCATTGGTCGGAATCTCGACGCCCTGGGCGTAGTCGGTCGCGAGCGCGTACTTGGTAAAGACGTTCCAAAACAGCCAATTGCCGCCGGCGTTACGCAGCACCCATGGGGTGTATGTATAGAGCACGGCGCTGGCGCGATTGCCGGGCAGCACGCGAAAACCGTCGAGAACTTTTTTTGACTTCCCGGGCGCCCATCCGGTCACCGTCTCGCCGTGGGACAGCACGCGGTCGCGATGCTGCGCCAAAAAGCTTAGGGCACACTCGGTTTGTGCCTTGAGGCCTTTATAGGTTGGATCGCAGTCGCTGCCGTCTGGGCAGCCACAACCAAAGGCCTTATTAAGCAGCGCGTCGCTGGGTTTTGCAGTTTTGGAGACGATACCCGATTCTTTTTGCAGCGTGGCAAGCACCACGAGCGGATTGATTTGGTAGGTCTGGCACAGGGTCGCGAGCACTTCGGCATACGGGATGTCGTCGATCTCAAGATCGGCGAGAAAGCTGCGTGCGCCATCGTACGGCGTCGATTCAAAAAACGCTTGCAGGCCGCTGGCCGACACGGCCTCGGCATCGCCAAACACCTCGTCGGCGACTAGGTGCGATGGCCAAAACTGGTTGGGGTTGCCGGCCTTGTCGACGGTTGGCGCCAAATCGCGCGGATCGATGCCACCCGTGGGCTCGTGGCCTGCGGGCAAGCAACCCGCCAGCACGACGCCCACCACC
Source organism: Myxococcales bacterium (assembly GCA_016716835.1). NCBI lineage: Bacteria > Pseudomonadati > Myxococcota > Myxococcia > Myxococcales > Myxococcales bacterium. The sequence continues at coordinate 753,771 of JADJUW010000002.1, forward strand.
GCAAGGGTGGAGACAACGGTCGCCGATAGGCTGAACTTTTCCATTGACGTCTGAACTGAGCAACGTTCGTGCCGACCGCTGGCGACAGTTGGCGCCGCCCTGTGTAGCCTGGCGGGATGGATTTCACGAGCGATCCGCTGCTTGCTTACCGCGCCAAATTCCCTGCGCTGGAGTCATGTGTCCACCTGGTGTCGCATTCACTGGGATGCATGCCGGCCGCGGCCAAAGACGACGTGGCGGAGTTTCTTGAGCTCTGGCAGACAAAATCCATCACCGCCTGGGAGGACTGGCTGCCGGAGGTCGATCGCGCCGCCGCCCGCATCGAGAAAATTATCTCGGCGCCGCGCGGCAGCGTCATCATGCATCAAAACGTGTCCCACATCATGGCGGTGCTCGCCTCGTGTTTTGAATACACGCCCAAGCGCAATAAGATTGTTTACGAGGCGCTGCAATTTCCGACGGTTTCGTATGTTTGGCAGGAGGAGCAGCGGCGCGGCGCTCAATGCGTGGTCGTGCCCTCTGCCGATGGCACCACCATGGATGTCGACGCCATGTGCGACGCCATCGATGAACACACCCTGGCCGTGCCCATTTCGCACGTGCTGTTTGGCTCGGCCTATATACAAGACGCCAAGCGAATTTGCGCCAAGGCCAAGGCGGTCGGCGCGCATGTCATCTTGGATTGCTATCAGTCAATCGGCACCGTGCCCATTGACGTCGTCGACCTTGGGGTTTCGTTTGCGTGTGGCGGCTCGGTGAAATATTTGTGCGGCGGGCCCGGCGCGGCGTGGCTCTATGTTCGCCCCGATCTCATTGGGGCCTTCGCGCCGCGCATCACCGGGTGGTTTGGCCATCAGGCGCCTTTTGCGTTCACCATGCCAAGTCAGGCGTACGCCGACAGCGTGTGGCGGTATCTCGGCGGCACGCCGGCGATCTTGGCGCTGTACCAAGCGCGCGCTGGGCAGACGATCGTCGGCGAAATTGGCGTCGCCGCGATCCGCGAAAAAAGCCTGGCGCTCACGGCGCACGCCATCGCGCTCGTCGACGAATTTGGCTTTACGCTCAACTCGCCGCGGGAGGCCTCACGGCGCGGTGGCTCGGTGGTGTTTGATTTTGTAGGGGCTGCCGATGCGTGTCGCGAGCTTGGGCGCCGGCGCTTTTTTGCCGACCATCGGCCCGGCGTCGGCACGCGCATCTCGCCGCATTTTTATACCAAGCGGGAAGAAATCGACGCCTTCTTCGCGGAACTTAAGAAGATCCGCTAAGCTGCGCGCATGCCGCCGAACTATGCGCGCCACGTGTTTGTCTGCACCAACGAGCGACCACCGGACAATCCGCGCGGTAGCTGCAAGCATCGCGGTTCGGAGGCCGTGCGCGACGCCTTTAAAAAGCAGATGGGTGCGGCGGGCGTGGGGGCGCAGGTCCGAGCCAATGCCGCCGGTTGCCTCGACCAATGCGACCAGGGCGTCGCGGTGGTGGTGTATCCCGAGCAGGTTTGGTATGGCGGCGTCACGCTCGACGATGTGCCAGAGATTATCGCTGAGCATATTATTGGCGGTCGCATTGTCGAACGGTTGTTGATGCCGGGGCAGCCTGCGCATACCCAGCCGCTGGTACCACTTAGGCTTCCGATTAAAACATCGTCCGCGCCGGCGCCAGCCAAACCAGGTGCCTGAGCAGTTGCACATGATGTTGCGACAGCAGACCGCCGCGTTTGCGAGGTTTGCAGACCCCGGTATTGGCTACTGGCGTTGCCTGGCGCCATATTGCAATTAAGTAATACATATTAAAATAAGATGTAAGTCGGCGAATTCTCGACTCCGCAAGGGATGGCATGCTGTGTGCAATACCTGCTGGCAGGAGCGAACCCGTATGAAATTTCTCAAACTCACATCTCTTGTCGTGCTTGGCGCTACGACTTGGTTCGCCGGCAACGTCGATGCCCAGCGCGTAATCTCCACTCGTCTAAACCCACGTGGAGGGGTTGACCAAATCGAGCTCCACCCGCGCGCAGCCCGCGAAGCGGAGCTTGGGATTCAAAAGGGGATTAGCGATTACCAGCACAAGCTCAATGGAACGTCGCCCGCGAGCAAAAGGGTCCACTTCTCGGCGTTGCTTGGCGACACGGTCGTGAGGGACCAGCCATATTTTGAGAGCCGGATGACGATGCTAAGCAAGCACCCCACGTCGCGTGCAATCTTGCTCAGGGTTGCTCGCAAGCACGGCACGACGTTGAGGCAACTCTCGGATCCATACATTACCAAAGGCGAAAAGGTAGCACTTGATGAAGTGGCCAAGGAGCTGGCCAAGATTTACAGGAAAGCGGGCGATGGCGCCTTTGGTAATGCGCTCGGCTACTCCACCACCGAAGACCTCGCGTCCATGGTCGCTTCGTATCGCAAGACGATCGAACGCGGGGTCGCAGAAGGCGACATGGAATTCAGGATGTATGAAATAGTGGAGCACGTCGAAGCACTCTTTGCAAAAAAAGAATTCCGTGCGGCGGTCGGCTCCGATGAACAGGCCAAAGCGTTGCTCGCAAGATTTCGCAAGGCACTCCCCGGTATAGACCCGGCCAGGCTAATTTTCATCAGTTTAGCCACGCACGACGATTCCTCATTGCGCAAGGGCTACGAGATGAAGCGGGTGTTCACCTCTTTGCAAGGCGCGGTCGAACGGTACCTGGCGCGCGACACCGGTCGTAAAAGCGACGCGACTAGGGCTAGAGTCGAACGGCTCGATCAAGCGATTTGGGGCATTCTACATTAGCCCGTGGTAACCACCCATCCGCGCTACCCCATGATGCGCCGGGGCGCCTGCTCAAAAACCTGCGCCACGACGATCGTAATGTTGTCCTTGCCGCCACGCTGATTGGCCAAGGCAATGGCGGCATTCGCGCCCGACTCGATGTTGCCATCCCCCACGAGCTCGACCACCTCGGAGGGGTCTTTGAGATAGCCGTGCAGGCCGTCGGTGCACATCACGAAGATGTCCCCAGCCTCGGCATCGAGGTCGACGGTATCGACCTGCACGTGATCCTTGTGGCCGACCGCGCGCGTGATGACATTTTTGCCGGCGGCTCGCAACGCCTCTTCTTGCGTGATCAGCCGGTGTTTGAGCTTGTAGTTGATCAGCGTGTGGTCCTCGGTGAGCTGCAACGCCTGGTTATCGCGAATGCGATAGACCCGGCTGTCACCGACGTGCGCCGCAAACGCAAACCCATTCGTAATTAACAGCGCTGACAAGGTGGTGGCCATGCCGCGCATGCCAGGATCGATCTGGCCCATGCCAAACACCATGTAGCAGGCCGACTGCACCCCATTCTCGAGATGACGGCGTATTTCGGCGCGGGCGGAGATGTCGTCGATCTCCAGTTGCGCGCGCAAGATGTCGAGCTGCTTGCGGTGGCCGGCCATCCACATCGAGAGCTGGTCGATCGCCTCGCGGCTGGCCACCTCGCCCTTGTTGTTGCCGCCGACGCCATCGGCGACGATGTAGAAGCCAAGCGCATCGTCGGCATGCATCGCATCCTCATTGTGCGAGCGCCTGCGCCCGACGTCGGTGCGCGCCACCGATCGCACCGCGAGTCGTCGCCGATTCGCCGTGCGCCCAGGGTCCATAGCGGGCTATGGTAGCGGTACGGTGTGGCGCTTGCAATCAGCCTTGTGTTTAGATGGCACGCGATGACGGCAAGCGACGCGCACGTGATGGGCTTCAGGTCGGCGTGGACCCAATCGCGGCTGCGCACGGCACCGGTAGACGCGCCCCTTGCCACCGAGCTATTTGCGACCGTACTAAGCGGTTGGGACTTGCTCTTGCACGCTGAGGCATCCGACCTCGCCGACACCGAGCGAGCGCTTGGCATGCTCAGTACGCGCATGGCGTCGGCGCGTTTTCGCATGGCCGACGCGATCTCGGTGGTGGCCGCGGCCAGACACGTGCTCGGCGAGGCCCCGCCTGCCATGCCGCATTACTGGGAGTGGGTGACAAGCGTGCTGGCGGACGCTGCGCTGGCCGCCGCCGCCGCGGCCGCGCGTGAGCCGTTGCTCGACGTCATCGCCACCGCCTCGCCCGTCGTTTATGTAACCGAAACTACCCCGGCGCTGCTGCTCGTCGCCAACCCCGACAGCGTCGCGATCGAGGCGGCGTGCGCGAGGTTGCTGTTGGCGATCGTCCGCCGCGGCGCGAGCCACGCGATCGTTGACGCCACCTGGTGCCAAGGGTCGCCGTCGGCCTTGGCGAGGCACGTATCAAACCTCGCGGCGCATGCACAACTGCGGCACACGGAGCTTATCGTCGTGGTGGCTGATCGGGAGGCTTTGGCGGTAAGCGGTGGCAACGTGGCCTACGTGGCGTGCTTCGCGGATGCTTTGAGGCGAGTGCGATAGCCGTCGAGGCGGGGCTACATGTAGGCAAAAGGCGCGGTCCTGACGGCGCCTTTTCGTGGATCGCGCGGCGCAGAGCCTCGCCGTGGCGATGGCGGGAATGTTAATATAGTCGAGGCGTGGCAGACGAGTATCCGATGCAGTACGGGCCATATCAGCTGCTCGAGCGCTTTGCGGTCGGCGGCATGGCCGAGCTCTTCTTGGCAACCATGGACGGCGCCCATGGCTTTGTCCGCAAGGTGATCATCAAGCGGCTGCTACCGCATTTGGCGCGCGAGGCCAACTACAACGCGATGTTTATCGACGAGGCCAAGCTCACGGCACGGCTGGTGCACCCAAAGATCGCACAGACCTATGAGCTTGGTCGCGTCGATGACTCGTTGTTCATCGCGATGGAATATATCGACGGCATCGACTGCCTCGCCATGTTGCGCGAATGCGCCCATCGCAAGCAAAAAGTACCGGTCGGGATTGCGGCATGGGTGGCGCACGAGGTGCTCGACGCGCTCGATTTCGCCCACAGCCTGGCCGATGATGACGGCACGCCCTTTGGCATCGTGCATCGCGATATTTCGCCTTCCAACGTGTTGTTGTCCCGCCGCGGCGACGTCAAGCTCGTCGACTTTGGCATTGCGCGCATGGACAATGCCGGCAAGGCGCACAAGAGCAAGAGCGGCACGCTCAAGGGCAAGTATGGCTATATGTCGCCTGAGCAGGTCACCGAGCAGCCGCTCGACGGTCGCAGCGACGTGTTCTCGGTCGGCATCTTGCTCGCCGAAATGCTGTGCGGTCGCCGGCTCTTTACCGCGCCCAATGAGCTCGACGTGCTGCTCATGGTGCGCGATGCCAAGCTGACTCGGCTTGACCAGTTTGGCACCGAGATCGAAGATGGGCTCAACGAGATCTTGCGCCGCGCGCTGCGCAAATCGCTGGACGAGCGCTTCCAGTCGGCTGCCGAGATGCGCGACGCGTTAGGCGAATGGATGTACGAGAAGCGGCTGCGCGTGACGCCGCAATCGCTTGGCGCCTTTGTCGAGACGTTGCACGAGCAGGCGACCAAGCGACGGCAAGAATCCGCCGGCGCCTCGGTGGCTGCTAATCTCGCGGTGGTGCAGGCCGTGCCCAACGAGCACGCCACGGCGACCAATGCCGTCCCTGCGCCGCGCGAAACCACGCCGATCGCCACGGGCAGCGCGCCCCGCGTCGCGAGGGACAATGACTCAAATGCGGGCTTCCCGTCGATTGATGCGGCCTTGGCGGCGGCTACCGACGGCGGCAACCCCAATCCCCTGCAAGGCGCCGACTTCATGCTGCCGGCGGAAATCCTCGCCGATGCGAAATCTGACCCTGGCATGATCAAGGCGACACCGCACGCCGAGACCTATCGCAAGACCACCGCCCGCACGCTGACCGGAGATATTAGCAGCGTCTTTCCACGCTCCGGTTCCATCACCGGGTCGCCTCGTCCCGAGACCAATGCCGGCGCGACCGCGAGCGCCAACGCCAGCGGGGCGACGCATGCCGGCACCGGGCGTAGCGGCTCGATCACGGGTTCGCCCACTATGAGCAAGCCGCGCACCGTGGTTACGACGGTACGACGTTCGTCGGCGACCGGCATGCCGACCAAGCCACCCGAGGCGGCCCGGGTGACCGCCCCGATTGCGATCGCGGTCCCCGAGCCCTCGCTTGATCCCGACAATAGCTTTGACGATACGCCCTCGGTGCAGATGCGGCGTTCGCGAGCGCGCATCTCTATTCCGCCGATGGTCGAGCTGCAACAAGCGCGCGAGCCGCTGCCGCCCGAGGTTGGCGAGCAGGTCGAGCCGCCCGATGAAGGCGGCGAGTTTGCCGCCTATTCACCGGTGGCCGTGATGTTTGGCCTCATGATGCGCAAAATCACGGGGCTGCTCGTGGTGTCCATCGGCGGCATAAAGAAGGAAATCTACTTTCGCGACGGCAAGCCCGAGTTTGTGTCGTCAAACATGTCGGGCGAGCTGTTTGGCAACTATCTCGTCGACCACAACATTGTCTCCTCGGGCGAGCTGGCGATGGCGCTAGCGATGATGCCGCATTTCGGCGGCAAGCTTGGCGACACGCTGGTGGGCCTTGGCCTCATGAAGCCGCTCGAGGTGTTTCGCCACCTCACGTTGCAGGTGCGCTCCAAGCTGGTCGACGTCTGCACGTGGTCCAAGGGTTCTTACGGCTTTTATCGCGGCCGCGAAAATCCCCGCGAGGCGTTTCCGGTCGAGATCAACCCGGTCGAGGTCTGGGTCGGTGGTGCGCTGGCGCAGAAGCTCGACGTCATCGACGAATGGTTAACGAAATTTGGCGAGGCGCGCTTTGAGGCCGTGGCCATTCCTCCGGTCTCCGTGCAGCAATTCGAGCACCCGCTCACGGCGGACGTGTGCCGCCAATGCAATGGCACCGTGACCGTCAACCAGCTAGTCAAGCAACGAAACAAGTCGGAGCAACCCATCGTCGTGCGCCTGCTCTATTTGCTCGAGCAATGCGGCATGATCAGCAAAAAGCGCTGAACAGAAGCGCATTGCGTGGGAATCTTTCGGTGTACGGCTTCGCGAGCCTCGTTACATCCAGACGGATGCGCCTCGGCATCGCTGCAGGCGTGCACCGAAATCTCCTCCACGCACTGCGCTTCTGTTCGCCGCCTTTTTGGATCTTAGATTGCGAGTTCTGTTTATTCCCAGTGGCCGCTGGCGATTTTAGCAATAACGGTCGCGACATCCGGTAGGTGGGGCGACAGCTGCGCCACGCGTTGGGGCGGTAAAGGGCTTAGCAAGGTCGCCTGCGGGGCAAAGATGCGCCACGCGTGGAGAAAAAATGGAACGCCGTCGGTGACGGTTGAGCCGTAGAGCGTATCGCCCCAAATGGGCGCGCCGAGGTGGGCGAGGTGGGCGCGAATTTGATGCATGCGGCCCGTGGTGGTGGTGCAGCAGACGAGTGAGGCGTGGTCGGTCGCGACGAGCGGCTCGATGTCGGTGTGCGCCGGCAAGCCGTCGCTATCGACGACGACGTGGTTGCCTCGTTGCAGCAGCGGTGCTTCACAGTCCCACGCCTGCGCGCGCCCGTGGACGAGCGCCAAGTATTGCTTGCTGACGCGATGGTGGGCGAAATCATCGCGCCACAAATGCCAAGCCTCGCTGGTGCGGGCGGCGACAAGCAGTCCGCTGGTGCCGGTGTCGAGCCGGTGAACGAGGCCGCACTCGCGCGGATCGTTGCCAATCGCGCGCATTTCTGGAAACAAGTGGGCCAGCCCATTGGCGGCGCAGCCGAGCTCACCGCCGGTAAGTGGCATCGTCGGCATGCCCGCGGGCTTGCAGAAGGAGACCCACGTTGGCTCGACCTGCAAAATGGTCAGCGCCGCCGCGGCGGTGGCGTCAGGGGCCGCCGATCGATCCAGCACCGGCGCGGTGTCGCCGACAATTTCTACCGAGTCACCTGGCATGACGCGCGTACCCTTGGTGGCCTTGGCGCGATTGACCAGCACCTTGCGGCCTTCAAAGAGCTCGGTAGCGCGCGCGCGGCTGACGCCAAGGTGCTGCGCCACGACGTGATCGGCGCGGCGTGCGGCCTCGCCGAGAAACGTAAAAACTATCGGGGTTGTGGCCATGTGCGCACGAAGACTTCGATTTGCTCACCGGCCGCGCGGGCGGCCTGGTGCGCATCCATAATGGCATATGCGTGCCAATGCAAGAGTGAACTGAGCATGCCCGAGCCCTGCTTGGGGTGGGGCGTTGCCAAAACCGAGCCGCCACGCAGATCGAGGCTAAGGCGCACCACTTGCGCGCGGGCGGCCGTCGCAGCCAAGGTAGAGGTCAGCATCGCCTTGAGGGTGGGGCGCTGCAGCGAGGAGGCGCCCATCATCTTCATGAGGGCGGGACGCACAAACAGCTCAAAGCTGGTCGCGGCAGACACTGGATTGCCAGGCACGGCGAAGACCGGAATATGGCCGAGGCGAGCGAACGCAAACGGCTTACCGGGCTTCATCGCTACCTGCCACAAGTCGAGCGTGGCGCCGGCGCGGGCGAGCGCGGCCTGCACGTGGTCGCGCTCGCTGCCCGAGATGCCGCCGGTGATTACGACGGCGTCGGCGTGAGCGGCAACGATTTGCGCCGCGATTTCTGCCACGTCATCTTTGGCGATGCCCATGCGAAATGGTTGGCCACCGCAGCTGCTGACCAGCGCCGCCATGCCATAGCTGTTGGCATCAAAGAGCTGGCCCGGCCTTGGCCGTTCTGACAACTCGACAAGCTCGTCGCCGGTGCTGATGATCGCCACGCGCGGCTGGGGATACACCGGCACCTGCGGGCGACCTTGTGAGGCGAGCACCATGATATCGGCGGCATCGATCATGGCGCCGGCGCGTAAGAGCAGGTCACCGACGGCGATGTCCTCGCCGCGGCGGCGAATGTGTTGGCCAAGCGGCGTTGCGGGTACCGTGACCCAGCTAGCGCCAGCATCAAGGGTTTCGTCGCAGTGCTCGTACATCGCGACGGCATCCGCGCCCTCGGGCATGGGCGCCCCGGTCAAGATGCGCAGGGCGGTGCCCGGTCGTAAAGGAGGGACGTTCGCATCACCGGCCGCCACCGTGCCAGCAATCGGCAACCTCGCGCTGCCGGCCGCCGTCTCCGCGGCGCGCACCGCGAACCCATCCATGGCGCTGTTGTCGAAGCGCGGCGAAGGTTGCGACGCGGTTAGATCGGTCGCGCAGACGCGCCAGTTGGCGTGGGATAACGGCACGCGATCGACGGCGGCGACATCCGGCGCAGCGATAAGCCGCAAGACGTTCGCCTGGGCTTCCTCAATTGTCAGCAGCGCTGCCATGCGTCACATGATGTAAGTAATCGCACACCGGGGCAACGACGCGCACGCTTATTGCGCGTCGACTCGATGGGATGGTCGGATTTTCGCTTACAATTGATTGATGTCGTTACACTCAACACGCAAAATATTCCCCCGTCACTTGGCACCGCTGGCCGGTTTGGCGCTCGGCCTTGGCATGGCGTCTGCTGCCTTGGCGCAGCCGTCGGCTCAACCCGGGTATCCACCGGCGCCACCACCGCCCGGCTATCAACCGGTATATAACGGGCCGGCGCCTTTAGCGCCCAAGCCGCGCGCTGGCACCTTTGGCGGCGCGCTCTATGGCGGCGCCTTGACATGCGAATACTCGGATGGCAACGGCTCGTACCGCGATTGTGGCGACAGCCTTGAGGCTGGTGGAATTTCGCTCTATGGCGGGTTTTACCTCACCCCGCGCTTGGTCTTGACGGGTGACCTCTGGGGCACCATCCATGCCGAATCCGATCCGTTGGCGGGTTCGGTTTCGATCTCGCAGACGTTTTTCACGGCCACGCTTCGCGCTTATGTAAGCAACCGATTTTGGTTGCAGGCCGGCCTCGGCGGCGCCCAGGTCAAGTTAACCGTCGATGACACCGAGTTTGCTTCCGACACCGTGCCGGGCATGCTCGTTGGCGCCGGCATCGAACTAATGACCAAGCGCAGCTTTGCGCTCGATCTGCAATTTCGCTATGGCACCGGCGTCTACCAAGACGGCGACACGAAGATCAACAGCATTGGCCTCGGCATCGGCGGTTCGTGGTTTTAGGGCGCCGCGTCAGCCAGTGCGGTTCAGCTCACGGCTGACTGAAAATCACCTGCGGCAGCGTCAGTCGGCGACGACGCGGGATAGGAAATTTCAGGCGGCAATTGCGGTGGGTGGCAAGCGCGTGGCAGGTCAGGTGGGCTGCACAAGGCCGGATCGGGGTTGATTTAGAGCCTTCAGGTCACTGATCTAGGCAGCGCGCACGGGTCGCTATTTACGATGCCGTAATATCCATGGCAGGTAGGTCGTAAGCTGCACATCTTGCGCAGACGCGTCGCTGCCGAGGTGACCGACAGATACTTGCACGAGCTTCGAGTTGTCGTCGTAGGTAAATCCTGGCCCGCCACTATCGCCGTCGCCAATTGTGCCAAATAAGCCGGCGTAACAAAGGATCCGCGATTCGTCAAAATCGCCGTCGTCGAGCGCGTCGCAGCCGGAAACCGGGATGGTGGCGGTACGCAAGATACCCGAGCTCGCGGGCGTAAGCGGGATGGTATTGCCAAGGCCGTAGCCCACATGGGCCACCATGTTGCCAGGCGCCGCAAGCAAAGGGTTATCGCTAAGCGGTACCAAATGAATGTCGTTGATAGCGGTTGGCAGGATGAGCAAGGCCAGGTCCGAATCGAGCGCTAAGGAACCGTTAGACAAATCGAGCAGTTCGGGATCGCTGGTTGGAAAATTTTCATGGAGAATAATTTCAGACGCTTTTTCACGACGCAGGCCTTTTTCATGCGCCGGGTCAAGGCTGCCAAAGATCACGTTATAGTGTTTTGATGGATCTGGCGGCGTAAAGCAATGAGCCGCCGAGAGCACCGTGCGCGTCGTAATGAGCGTGCCGGTGCAGAGAAAAAATTGCCGCGCGGTGCCGTCGGCTTCGATGACTTCTTCGGTGATGGCGACGACGCTGGGAAATTCGCCTTTGTTAGCGAGGCGGCCATTGTAGATTTTGTCGGTATCAATGTTGCCAGTGTCGCCAGACGAACCCGGCATGACGCAGCTCGCCACTGCAATGAGGCCCAGGGACGTAAGCGAGCGGATACAACGCATTGCCGTTGGTTGTGCAAATCATGCGCCAAATAGTGGCCGTGTTACAGCCCTAGAATTATTTGCAAATGCGTCCACGCTTAAAGCTCACATGGGGCTTGTCGATGATTCACTGGATACATTTGTCTCGCGGAGTCCGCACGGCGGAATAGGAAATTTTAGGCGGAAATTGCGGTGGGTGGAAGGAGCCGAGCAGGGCTGGCAGGTTACGAGAGGCGAGATCACGGGGGAATTTAAGCCCTCAGATCACTGAGATTGACATCAAGGTCGTCGTCACGGCGCCGCTGGGCAACTTTCTTACCGAGCGCAGGCAGTGGCTACTTGGCTGCCACGTCTGACGTTTCGGAACCCGGCTTCGCCCACGTTAATCGGGTGCCAATCGCTGCGAGGGCGCCTGTTGCCAGCAACGACACTAGGCCCATGCCTGCGGTGTAGACGCCAAAGATTGACGCGCCAGAATCGCCGGACTGACTCGCGTAGTCCAAGATTGCGACGGTTTCCCTGCCAAAGTAGTACGTAACCATCGCTCCAAATGCCGTAACGACTGCGGTAATCGCGGTGCCAATCACCTTGCCCTTGATTGTGCTTAGTTTTTTGACGCTAGGTTTTAGGCTACTGGTGGGGCGGCCCGTCTCCATGACCGCCGGCTTCCTCGCCGTAGATCGCGCTTGCAGTCTTGTGCGAAGGCGACTTGCCATAGAGGTTCCCGAGGTCCGACGGTTCGCCGCTGCCACTGGTCCCTCGGTTGCCCCAACCCGGCGCTGTGCATGCGCCGCTCCGGCGGTGCCAATGGCCCCAGCGGCGCTCATGGCGAGCGAGCAACAGACGATGAAGGCCGTGAGATTTCGACGAATCGGGGCAGGGGAATTGGTCATATTCGGGAGTAATGCAAATGCTGCGCCGTCATTGCCCACTGGCACGACCATGTCTGCCCCTGGTTGCGCGGCGGCGCGCGTGGCGGCCAGGCCATCCAGCTAAACCAGGAGATGGGGCCACCAGTCCTCACGTTATCAGTGCTCTGAAGGCTTTAAATCACCCGTGATCCGGCACGTTGCAGCCCTCCTGCCCTGCTCGGCACCTGCCACCAGCCGAAATTTCCGCCTGAGATTTCCTATCCCCCCGGTGGGTAATGACGTAAGTCAGATCGCAACAACCTATCAACCCACGTGGTTGAACAAGCCATAGAGGTCTCCATGATCAAAGGTTTACATTTTTCCGTATCCATTCGGCTGCTGAGCCGGCAGCGTCATCAGAGACCGCCTTTTTTTCTAGCTTCTGTTGTGCGCGTTCGATGGACCTGCTGATCATGCTGTGCTCCAAAGCCTCATCTTCCCGCATCCCCATTTTTCGCATGAGTTCAATGGTTTTGTCGCCGCCGAATTGTTGAAAGAGGGCCTCGTCAAGTGCACTCAAAACGTAGATGTTGGACGCCTTCCAATCCATAAGAGAATTGGCTTCTTTGCTGCGCATAGGATGGTGCTCGAGGAAAATCACGTTCTTCTCGAACACTTCGTGTGGTTGCACATCAAACGCATGCGTAAGTTTGATGTTCGGAAATTTTGATTGAATTAGCGGGGCAAAGGTTGCTCGGGTATCAGCAAACCAAAACAAGACAACGGCATCTGGTGACGACTCCAACAGCGAAAGACATCCCTTCGCTTTGGCGTCGGTAGACATCCAGACCAGGTCGTGCATTTTTGGACCAGGAACTTTTTGTTTAAAAAAATTAAAAAAAGACATAAGTGAACGTATCGGTCGGCAAGGGGGCATTGAAACGAATTGGCGTTCTTTTGGCCATGTCGGTTGCGTCAATGCACGTTCCGAGATCGGCTGTTGTCCTGTCAAATCGTGGCGCGAATCCGCCAGAGATGGGTGCGTTTGCACCCGTACCACATCCCGAGCGGTCATGCGCCACCAGCACCGTCGCCGCGTATGCCGCGGTGGTGACGGGCCTGGCGCGTCGTTGTCGTCGCTACAATTCGATCTGCAGGCCCAGCTCAACCACGCGGTTGGGCGGTACCTGGAAGAACGAGGTGGCCGGTCGCGCGTTGCGCAGCAGCAGCGCAAACAGCCACTTGCGCCAACGCGCCATGGCGCCGCCTTTGACGATGACCAGGGTTTGGCGGCCGAGGTAGTACGTCGTGTCCATCTCGTTGCAGACAAGTCCATGGGCCTCGCAACGCGCCAGGATGCGCGGCACGTTGGGGCTTTGCATAAAGCCGACGGTGACGACGACGCGGTAAAAGCCCTGTTCGAGCGGCCTGACCTCGAGCGCCTGATTGCCGGCCATCCACGGGCTGTTGCTGGTAGCGACCGAGAGGAGCACGACCTGGCGATGCAGCACCTTGTTGTGCTTGACGTGATGAAGCAGCACACCCGGGATGCCGTCCGAGTTTGACGTCATGAACACCGCGGTGCCGCTGACGCGTGGCAACTTGGTTTCGCGAATGTCGTCGAGAAACATCTGCGATGGCATGCTCCCGGCGTCGGTGATGGCGGCTAGCTCGCGCTTGCCGCGCCACCACGTGGTAAACACGATAAAGACGCCAACGCCAACCACCAACGGAAACCATCCGCCGACCGGAATCTTGGGCAGGTTGGCGAACAAGAACCCAAGGTCGATGATGAGAAAGATCGCGACAAAGGTGCCGACCTGCCACAGCGGCTTGTGCCAGTTGCGCCGGCCGACGATGAACATGAGATAGGTGGTGATTGCCATCGTGCCGGTTACCGCGATGCCGTAGGCGCCGGCGAGGGCGGAGCTGTTTTGCTTCCAGATGACCAAGGCGATGCACGCCACCATTAGCAGGTAGTTGACTTCAGGGATGTAAATCTGCCCTTCGGCCTTTTCCGACGTATGCACCACCGTGAGGCGCGGTGCATAGCCGAGCTGGATGGCTTGGTGGGTAAGCGAGAAGACGCCCGAGATCAGCGCCTGCGACGCGATGACCGCCGCCATGGTCGCCAAAATAATCATTGGCACGAGCATGGGGCCATCGACGAGCGCATAGAACGGGTTGGTGGTGTTGGGATGCTGCAGAAACAGCGCGCCTTGGCCAAAGTAGTTGAGTAGCAGCGCGGGAAACGCGATGACATACCAGGCGAGCCGAATTGGCTTGCGGCCAAAGTGGCCCATGTCAGCGTAGAGCGCCTCGCCGCCGGTTACAACGAGGACCACCGAGCCTAGCAGCGCGAGGCTGTGCCAGCCGTTCTCGGCGATCATGCGGATGCCGTGGATGGGGTTGATGGCGTAAAGAATGTCGGGGCGGGCGATGATTTGCGGCACGCCGGCGATGGCAATCGCGGCGAACCACACCATCACGATCCATCCAAACACGCTGCCTATTTTGCCGGTGCCGATGCGCTGGAACGCGAAGAGCACGACCAAAATGGCCACGGTGATGGGCACGATGAGGTGGCGCAGGCCCGGGCTTTTTTCGGCGATGCCTTCCATGGCGCCCAAGATCGAAATGGCCGGGGTGATCGCCCCGTCGCCATACAGCAAGCCGGCGCCAAATAACGCGAGCAGGATGGGGATTGACAGCTTGGTAAGGTTTTTTGTGGGCTGCGTTTGCCGCACCAGCGCAGCCAACGCCAAGATGCCGCCTTCGCCGCGATTGTCGGCGCGCAACACAAACGTGAGATATTTGATGACCACGATCAGCGTGAGCGCCCAGAAGACCAGCGAGATGACGCCGAGCACGTTGCCTTGCGACGCCACGACGCCGTGGGGAGAGCCGTAGCCCAAGCATTCTTTAACCGCGTATAGCGGCGAGGTGCCAATGTCGCCGTAGACGACGCCTAAGGCGCCGAGCGATAGCGCCGCAAGTTCTTTTTTGCCTTTGGGACGGTGGTGACCATTGCCATCTCCATGGCCGTGCTCCGCCGGCAATGACAGCGTGGGATGGCGGCGCCGTGGGATGGCCGCGATCGCTTGGCTGTCGGTAGGCCTGGGCTCCCCACTGGTAGGCTGCGGGCTGGGCGGCGTCGCGGCATCGGTTGCTGGCGGCGCGGTGCCCGGCTGGTCATCAGGGCTCGACGAGTTGTCTTCGCTCATTTAGTTACGTCCACCCCAAGTCCGCGGGGTTTTCCAGGCCAGACAGCTATCATGGCCCCTTGGGGGCGGCTATGGGCGGCGCCAGAATTGCCAAAAATCGCGGGGTGCCGGCGCGTGCGCCTGTGGGTAGCGGGCCGGGCCGGTTGACAGGTGTCAGACCGCTCGGTTACCCAAGGGGCCTGATGCAAAAAACGGTCGTGAAATTAAAGGGTTGGTCGGTGGTCAAGCTTGGGCTGCTGGCCCTGGCTGTGGTGATGGCGGCAGGCGCCTGTGACAAGATGGGCGCGGGCAAACAAGACAAGCCCGCGAACAACCAAGCAGCGAACACGTCTGGGCCGATCAAGGTCGGCCATTTCGCGTCGATGACCGGCCCTGAGGCGACGTTTGGCCAGTCGACGGACAATGGCATCCGGATGGCGCTTGAGGAAATCAACGCCGCGGGCGGCGTCAAGGGCCGTCAAGTCGAACTCACCACGCTCGACACGGCCAGCAAGGCCTCCGAAGGCGGCACCGCGGTGACCCGACTCATTACCGAGACCAAGGTCGTTGCGATTCTCGGCGAGGTCGCGTCGTCGATTTCGCTCGCGGGCGCGCCCGTGGCGCAGCAATACGGCGTGCCCATGATCACGCCGTCGTCGACCAATCCTAAGGTCACCGAGGTCGGCAACATGATCTTTCGCATGTGTTTTATGGACGACTTTCAAGGCGACGTGCAGGCGCGGTTTGTCAAAAACGACCTCAAGTATGCCAAGGCCGCGGTGCTCTATGATCAAGCGCAAGCGTACTCCAAGGGCCTCGCCGAGTACTTTGAAAAATCGTTCGTCGCCGCCGGCGGCACCGTGGTCACCAAGCAGGCTTACGATAAGGGCAACACCGATGTCTCGGCGCAGCTGCAAACCATCAAGGGCTCGGGCGCTGAAGTTATCGTGATGCCTGGCTACTACACCGACGTTGGCACCATTGCCAACCAGGCGCGCAAGCTTGGGATCACGGCGCCCTTCTTTGGCGGCGATGGCTGGGAATCGCCCAAGCTCGTCGAAATTGGCGGTGAGGCGCTCAACGGCAGCTACTACTCTAACCACTACGCGGTTGACGAGGGTCGTCCCGAAGTGGCGGCCTTTGTCGCCAAGTACCAAGCCAAGTATGGCCAAGTGCCAGACAGCCTCGCCGCGCTCGGCTACGACGCCATGAAGCTGCTCGCCGCCGCCATGGAGCGCGCCGCTTCACTAGATGGCAAGGTGTTGCGGGACGCGATCGCCGCGACCAAAGATTTTCCCGGCGTCACGGGCGTGCTGACGTTTGACGAAGGTCGCAACGCCAAGAAGGCCGTGGCCATTCTGCAAGTCAAAGACGGCAAGACGGTGTTTGTGAAGAGCATCGCGCCTGATGGCGCGGCAGCGGCACCGGCGACGACCACCGCGACGCCGGCTCCGACCCCAACCGCGGCACCAGCTGCACCTGCCGGCAACTAAGGCAGTCTTGTCGACTGGCCACGCGCCGTCTCTGGACGACAAATGACAGATTTTCTCAAAACGTTAGTTAACGTCGCCGCCATTGGCTGCCTCTACGCCCTCATTGCGCTTGGCTATAGCCTGGTGTACGGGGTGCTGCGCTTCATTAATTTTGCGCACTCCGACATTTTTACGATTGGGGCGTGGCTAAGTTTTACGCTCGCCACCGCGATCGTAGGCGTGGCATCGGCGACCGTAGCCCCGGCGTGGTACGTGTTGCCGATCGTCTTGGTGTCGTCGATGGCGGCATGTGCCCTGCTCGGTGTGCTCATCGAGATGCTGGCCTATCGGCCGATGCGGCAGGCGCCGCGCCTCAACGTGCTCATCACGGCTATTGGCGTCTCGCTGCTCTTGCAGAACGCGGGGCAGCTCAACGTGTTTTTTGGCACGCAGCCCGAGAAGATGCCGGCGCTCATCGTCGATAGGCCGCTGTTTACCATCGCCGACGTGCATTTCCGCACCGTCGACGCGGTAGTGGTGGGACTTACGATCTTCCTCGTGATCGTGCTGCAGTGGATGGTCTACCGCACCAAGCTGGGGCGCGCGATGCGCGCGGTGTCGTTCGACGAAAAGGTGGCCTCGCTCATGGGCGTGCCGGTAAATCGCGTCATCACGATTACGTTTGCGATTGGCTCCGCGCTCGCGGCGGCAGGCGGCCTCTTGTTTGCGCTCAAATACGGCACGCTCAAGCAGCCGGCCGATTCGGCGTGGGTGTTACTCGGCCTCAAGGCCTTTGTCGCGGCGGTGGTCGGCGGCATCGGCAACGTGCGCGGCGCCGCGCTGGGCGCCCTGCTTATCGCCGCGGTCGAACAGTTTGGTAGCGCGTATTTGTCGCCGCACCTTAAAGATGTCTACGTGTTTGTCGTGCTGATCGCCGTGCTCTTGCTTAAGCCAAGCGGCCTCATGGGCACGGCGGTGGTGGAGAAGGTATGAGCGTAAAGCCACTGCGCGAGAGGCTGGCGTTTCACAAGCCAAATGTCGCTTGGGCCAGCATTGAGTCGGTGTTGCCCTTTGCGGCGGGCATTGGCGTGGCGTTTGCGCTGCAGCTGTTTGCGCCGGAATTGCTTGGCGCGTATTGGGGCAAGGTCGCGCTCGACGTCGGCATTGCCATCATCTTGGCGGTGTCGCTCAATATCGTAAACGGCCTCGCCGGCCAGTTCTCGCTCGGACATGCCGGCTTTATGCTGATTGGCGGCTACGGCGCGGCGTACGCTACGTACTACGGCTCGATTGCGTTATGGGGCAGCCCCGCCGTCTATGGCGGTTTTATGGGCGGCGGCGATATGTTGTTTCTTGCGGCCTGCTTGTGGGGTGGCTTTTTAGCGGCGCTGGCCGGCGTCGCAGTTGGCTTGCCGTCGTTGCGGTTACGCGGCGACTATCTGGCGATTGTGACGCTTGGATTTGGCGAGATCATGCGCGTGCTGGTGCAGCGCAGCGAGAGCGTGCTGTCGGTAAAAGAAATCGCGCAGCAAAAAGAAAACATGGTGTCGCTGACCGACAACCTCGGCGGCGCGCTCGGCTTTAGCGGGCTGCCCAATTACACGCGCTTATTCTACGTCTACCTTTTTGTCGCCGTGCTGCTGGTGGTGGCGTATCGCATGAAGACCTCGCGCCACGGTCGCGCGCTGCTCGCCGTGCGCGAGAACGAAGTGGCGGCCGAGGCGATGGGTGTCAACACGACGCGGGCGAAGGTCACGGCGTTTGTCTTCGGCGCATTTTTTGCCGGCATTGGCGGCGGCCTGTTTGCGCATGAGCTCGGCGTGGCGCTCAACCCGGCCGAGCTTGGGTTTTTGAAGTCCATCGACGTCGTGATCATGGTGGTGCTCGGCGGCATGGGGTCGATCTCGGGCTGCGTGATTGCCGCGGCGGCGCTGACGATCTTGCCCGAGGTGTTTCGAGAATTTGCCGACTACCGCATGATCGTTTATTCGCTGGCGCTTATCTTGGTGATGATCGTGCGGCCGCAGGGGCTGTTTGGGGTGCGCGAGCTTTGGGACTTTAGGTGGCGCAAACGCCGTACGGCACAACCACCGTCCGCGCCGGGCGGTGACGCCGGCACCGACGCGCAGAGCCAAGACAAGGACGTGGCGCCATGAAGTCACGTAGCACGCGCAGCACGCAAGAGAGCCCCATCTTGTGGGCGCAACACCTGACGTTGTCGTTTGGCGGGCTGCGCGCGGTCAATGACGTGACGATCGAGCTGTTTCGCGGCGAGCTGCATGGCCTGATTGGCCCCAATGGCGCTGGCAAGACGACGATTTTTAACTTGATGACGGGCGTGTATCGGCCCGATAGCGGCCATGTGCAGCTGGCTGGGCGCAAGGTCGACGGCCAGAAGCCGTCGGCGATTGCCAAGGCAGGGATGTCGCGGACGTTTCAGAATATTCGGCTTTTTTCCGAATTGTCGGTGCTCGACAACGTGCTAGTGGCCGCCAGCCTACGCGCGAGCACCGGACTATTTCGCGCCCTCTTGCGCACGCCGATGGCGGTGGCCGAAGAACGCGCCATGCGCGAGCGGGCGATGGAGTTGCTGACACTTGTCGGCATCGCCGACGTCGCCGATGAGCAGGCCAAGAACCTGCCATATGGCAAGCAACGCAAGCTCGAGATTGCGCGAGCGCTCGCCACCGAGCCCAAGGTGCTGCTCCTGGATGAGCCGGTCGCCGGCATGAATACGCAAGAAAAACGCGAGATGCGCGGCATGATCTCAATGCTGCGCGAGCAGTTTGCCGTGGCCATCTTGCTTATTGAGCATGACATGGGCCTGGTCATGGATATTTGCGACCGCATCACGGTGCTCGACCATGGCGAGGTGATTGCGTCGGGTTCACCGCGGGAAGTCCAGAGCAATCCCAAGGTGATCTCGGCCTATCTTGGCACCTCTGAGAGTGAGGCCGCGGCCGCATCTTCGACCACCTTGCCGCGCGTCACCATTCCACCGACCGCAAAGTGAACCCATGGCGCTCTTAGAAGTCACAGATCTCAATGTCCACTACGGCGGCATCCACGCGCTCAAGGGCGTGTCGTTCGCGGTCGAGGCCGGGACCATCGTCACGTTGATCGGCGCCAATGGCGCGGGCAAGACGACGACGTTGCGCGGCATCTCGGGCCTCTTGCGCCTTACCAGCGGCAGCGTCAAGTTTGACGGTCGCGAGCTGCGCGGCCTGCCGGCGCACAAGATCGCCGCGCTCGGCATTGCGCACGCGCCGGAGGGCCGCGGCATCTTTGCCAACATGACGGTCGATGAAAACCTCGAGCTCGGGGCGTTTATGCGCCACGACAAGGCCGCGATCGCACGCGACCGCGAACGGGTGTTTGCCTTGTTTCCGCGGGTCAAAGAGCGGCTATCGCAAAATGCCGGCACGCTTTCGGGTGGCGAGCAGCAAATGCTCGCCATTGCGCGCGCGCTGCTGGCGAGCCCCAAGCTGCTCTTGCTTGACGAGCCGTCGCTTGGGCTGGCGCCGCAAATCACGTCGAAGATTTTTGAGATCATCCGCCAGATTGCCGCCGAGGGCACGACCATCTTGCTGGTCGAGCAAAACGCGTATCAAGCCCTACATGTCGCGCAGACGGCCTATGTCCTCGAGGTTGGCACGCTGGCCATGTCCGGGCCCGCGGCGCAGCTCTTAGGCGACGAGGGCGTCAAGAAGGCCTACCTCGGCATTCACGATTGAGCCCGGCGAGACTTTCATGGCGGGCGTCGCGCCCGGCTTGCCAAAGCACAAAGTCGCCTCATAGTGGCGCATCATGCTAACCACGTACCTCGCTGAGGCAGCGCTCGCCCCGGATTGGTTAATTCGCCATGGCATTCGCCGCCTGCTAACGACGCGGTTGCGAGATGAGCGGCGGCAGGTTGTGAGCGGCCACGCGGACGAGCTGTTGAGGGCGATGGCGCGGGCGCCCATCGCGCTTGTGCCCGAGAAGGCCAACGCGCAGCACTACACCGTGCCCGCCGAGTTTTATCGCCTCGTGCTGGGGCCGCATCTAAAATACAGCGGCTGCTTGTGGGAGCCAGGCGCGGCGCACCTGGGCGAGGCCGAGGCCGCCATGCTGGCGCTTACGTGCGCCCGCGCCGAGCTGACCGACGGCCAACGCATCTTGGAGCTCGGGTGCGGGTGGGGCAGCCTCACCTTGTGGATGGCGCAGCACTACCCAGCCGCCGTGATCACCGCGGTTTCTAACTCGCCGTCGCAGCGGGCCTATATCGAGGGCGAGCTCGCGCGACGGGGGCTGAGCAACGTTACGGTGATCACCGCCGACATGAACGACTTCTTGCCAGCTCAGTACGGGCCGTTTGACCGCGTGGTTTCGGTCGAAATGTTTGAGCACATGCGCAACTGGTCGGCGTTACTCGCGCGCGTCGACGATGCCTTGGCGCCGGATGGCCGCATGTTTATCCACGTCTTCGCGCACCAGACGTATCTCTATCCCTTTGAGGCCGAGGGCGACGATAATTGGATGGGGCGGCATTTTTTCTCGGGCGGCATCATGCCGTCGCTGGCGCTGATCGATAGGCTAAAGACGCCGTTTGAGGTCGAGGCGCGGTGGCAGGTCGATGGCACGCATTATCAGAAAACGGCCGAGGCGTGGCTGGCAAATTTGGATCACAATCGCGCCGCCGTGGAGGACGTTTTTGCGGCGGCCGGCGAGGCGGCACCTGCGCGGGCGGCGCAGCGGTGGCGCATGTTCTTCATGGCGTGTGCCGAGCAATTTGGCTTTGACGGCGGCCAGCAGTGGCAGGTCGTGCATTGGCGCCTGCGGCGGCGCGCGGCGGCCGCTTTGACGGCCGCTTCGACGACGACGGCGACGCGGGCGCAGGCATGAAGGTCGCGGTGGTGGGCGCCGGCATCGCCGGTCTGGCGGCGGCGCATTATCTCGGCCAGGCGCATGAGGTGGTCCTCTATTGCGACCAGCCCAAGCTCGGCGGCCACACCAATACGGTGGTGGTGCAGGAGGGGCCGCGGCCAATCGCGATCGATACCGGCTTCATCGTCTTTAATACCTCGACCTATCCCAACTTTATGGCGTTCTTGCGCGAGCTCGGCGTCGCTTGGGCTCCAAGCGATATGACGCTTTCGGTGCGCAGCGAGGCACGCAATTTTGAATACGCCGGCACCAGCGTGGCGTCGCTGTTCGCGCAGCGGCGCAATCTCGCCTCGCCGCGATTTCTCCGCATGCTCGCCGATTTGCGGCGGTTCTATCGCCTCGCGCCGGCCTTGGTCGACGCGCCGGCCGAGCTGACGTTGGCTGCGTGGTTGGCGCAGCACAATTTCTCGGCGGCCTTCTACGAAGACCATCTCGAACCGTTGGTGCGCGCGGTGTGGTCGGCCGATGCGCCGGCGGCCGCGGCGTTTCCGGCGCGGTTTATGGCGCGCTTTTTTGCCAATCACGGGTTTCTCCAGGTCGCCGGCCGCTCGCCGTGGTTCACCATCGCCGGCGGCGCGCATGCCTATGTGCGCGCGATGCAGGCGGCGTTTGCCGGCGAGGTGCGCCTCGGCGCGGGCGTGGTTGCCGTGACCAGGTTGCCAAGCGGCAAGGTCGAGGTGGCCACCAGCATCGACGTGGCCGCGTACGATCACGTCGTGATGGCCTGTCATGCCGATATGGCCGTTGCCTTGGCGAAGGCGCCTACCGCCACCGAGCGCGCGCTGTTGCCGCAGTTTCGCTATCAACCCAACGTCGCCGTGCTGCATACCGATGCCGGCGTAATGCCGAAACGCCGCGTCGCGTGGTCGTCGTGGAACGTGCATCTCGACGCCGCGCACGTCGGCGGCGCCTGCCTGACCTATTGGATGAACAAGCTGCAGCCACTGGCGGCCTCGCAAGACTATTTTGTGTCGCTCAACTACGAAGAGCATATTGATCCGGCGAAGGTGATATCCCGCTTTGAATACGCGCATCCCGTGTTCAGCGAAGCGACGGTGGCGGCGCAGGCAAGGCATGGCGAGGTGATCGACCACGAGGGCATTTCGTATTGCGGCGCATATTGGCGCAACGGTTTTCACGAAGACGGCATCTGGAGCGCGCTGCAGGTGGTGCGGGCGCTAGAAGGCGGCGCGGCACGTGCGTAGCGCGATCTATCAGGGGCGGGTGTGGCACCAGCGACAGGGGGCGGTGGCGCATGGCTTTGCGTATGATGTGAGCTATCTCTATCTCGACCTCGATGAGCTGCCGTCGCTGATCGAAGCCGACGTGCTAAGTGATCGGCGGTTTGGCCTCGTGACCTATCGCCGCAGCGACTATCTCGGTGACCCCGCGACGCCGTTGGCGGAGGCCGTGCACGAGGTGTTGCGGCGCCACGGCATCCAGCAGCCATGCCGCATTGCGATGCTCGGGTTCGTGCGCACGCTGGGCTACGTATTTAATCCGGTGGTGTTCTACTATTGCTACGATCGCACCAGCGACGCGCTACTTGCGGTGGTTGCGGAGATCAACAACACGCCGTGGAATGAGCGCTTTTGCTACGTTTCGGCGCAGCCGCAGCCCGCCGGTGGCGTCGCCGCCGAGATGCCCAAGCAATTTCACGTCTCGCCATTTTTTGCGATGGATCAGCGCTATGCGTGGCGATTTGATCGCCCGGGTGAGCGTCTCGGCGTCGAGATGATTAACCTCGAGCGCGGCGAGCAGGTGTTTCACGTCGGCCTACAGCTGGCGCGACAGCCTTTAAATGCTGCGGGGCTCGCCCGCCATCGGTGGCATCAGCCGCTGGCGAGTCTTGGCGCGCATGCGGCCATTTACCTCCAAGCTGCGCGGCTGCTCGCCAAGCGCGTCCCCTTCTTTTCGCATCCAAAATCCCAACCACAAGGTGTTCCATGATTACAAGCGGATTTCATCATGTGCCCGTCGCGCTCGAATCGATCGCCGCGCGCAGCCCGATATCGACGCGCGTCGCGCGGCAGCTCGTGTTGCGAGGGCTGGCGGGGCTGCGGCACGGCGTGCTCGACGTGGCCGATGCGCGCGGGGTCACGACGTTTGGCGCCCCCGCCACCGATGGGTTGCACGCGCAGATCCGCGTGCTCGATGAGCGCGCGTGGTTGCGCGTGGCGCTTGGCGGCTCGCTCGGGCTGGCGGAGAGCTATATCGCGGGGTGGCTGGAGATCCCGAGCATCGCCGATTTCGTCCGCGTGTTCGCGCGCAATAGCGAGGCGCTAAGCGCGCTCGAATCCGGCGTCGCACGGGTGGGCCTGGCGGCGGCGCGCCACGTCTACCGCGCGCGCGAAAACACGTTGCGCGGCGGCAGCGAGCGCAATATCGCCGAGCACTACGATCTAGGCAACGACTTCTTCGCGCGCATGCTCGATCCGACGATGACCTATTCGGCGGGCTATTTTGAAAGCGGAGAGGCGACGATGGAGCAGGGCAGCCTTGCCAAGCTGCGCCGCCTCGGCGAAAAGTTGGCGCTGGGCCCGAGCGACCACTTGCTTGAGATTGGCACAGGCTGGGGATCGATGGCGGTGTTCGCCGCCAAGACCTATGGCTGCCGCGTGACCACCACCACCATTTCGCGCGAACAACATCGCCACGCTCAGGATTGGGTGGCGCGCGAGGGCCTGGCCGATCGCGTCACCGTGCTCGATGTCGATTATCGCCATCTGACAGGCCGCTTTGACAAGGCGGTGTCGATCGAGATGGTTGAAGCGGTGGGCGCGCGGTTCTTGCCGACGTACATGCAGCAGGTCGCCAGCGTCTTGCGCCCGGGTGGTAGCTTCGCGATGCAGGCGATCACCATCGGCGACGAGCTATTTGATAGCGTCCGCGACGAGGCTGACTTTATTAAGCGCTACATCTTTCCAGGCAGCTGCATTCCATCGGTTGAGGCATTGGTGCGAGCTGGCAAGTCGGCGCGCCTGCAGCTGGTCGACCTCGACGATCAAACGCCGCATTACGCGCGCACCATGCAGCTGTGGCGCGAGGCGCTGGCGCCTCACCGGGCCGAAGTCGTCGCGACGCGCGGCGAGGCGTTCTGGCGCATGTGGGATTACTATTTGCAGTATTGCGAAGGCGGCTTTGCCGAGCGCTATATTCGCAGCATGCAGCTCGTGTTTGACATGCCGACGTCGGGCCAGGCGATATGACGAGCTGGGCCGGCGTGTGGCACGAGGCACCGATGGTGCTTGCCGTGCTATGGGCCGCGGCGGCGGTGCTGTGGCTTGTCAGCGTGCGAGTGCGCAACGTCAGCATTGTCGATATTGCGTGGGCGCCGGCCTTTGCGCTTGGCGCCGCGGTGATGGCGTGGAGAGCCGGTGCGTGCGGCTGGCGCGGCGGCTTGGTGGTGGCGGTGCTCTTGGTGTGGGCAATTCGCCTGGGCACCCATCTAGCGCGGCGACTGATCGGCCATGACGAGGACGCGCGCTACCAGGCGATTCGTCGGCGGTGGGACCCTGGCTTTTGGTACAAGAGCCTGGCGATTGTGTTTTGGTTTCAGGCGACGTTGGTGGCCGTGGTGTCGTTGCCTGCGTGGGCGATTATCGTCGACGGTGCGGCTGATCCGTCACGGCCACTTGGCCGGTGGGACGCGCTCGCGGCGGGCATCGCGCTAATCGGCATATTTATCGAAGCCGCGGCGGATGCCCAGCTGGTGCGCTTTCGCGCCGATGTCACCAAGCGCGGCGAGGTGCTAAACACCGGCCTATGGTGCTTTAGCCGCCATCCTAACTACTTTGGAAATTTTGTGCTTTGGTGGGGCCTCGGTCTATGGGCGGTCAGCATCGGCGCTTATTGGGCCCTCATCGGTCCCGCCATCATGACGTTTTTGCTCCTGCGCGTGTCGGGCGTGGCGCTGCTAGAGTCAACCATCGGCAGTCGGCGCCCTGGCTATGCCCATTACATCGCCACGACGAGCGCTTTTTTTCCGTGGCCGCCCAAAGCTAAGCCCGATTCGTCGAAAATTAGGTAGCCGCGGTCTAGGGCGTGTCGGCATAGTCGCGCGCATGACGACACCCCCCATGTCCGCCGCCGAACAGGCGCTTCGAGTCGACCTCGCCGCCTGCTATCGCCTGGTCGCCGCCTTTGGTTGGTCTGACCTGGTTTTCACGCACATTTCCGCCCGCGTGCCCGGCGACGAGCACCACTTCTTGATCAATCCGTACGGGATGATGTTCGACGAGATCACGGCGTCGTCTTTGATCAAGGTCGATGAGCACGGGCGCAAGCTCACGGAGAGCCCGCACTTCGTCAACCCGGCAGGCTTTGTCATTCACAGCGCGGTGCACGCGGCTCGCCACGACATCGCGTGCGTGCTGCACACCCACACCACCGCGGGCGTAGCGGTCGCCGCGCAAGCGAGCGGGCTGTTGCCAATCTCCCAGCAAGCGACCGTCGCGCTGGCCTCGCTTGGCTATCACAATTACGAAGGCATTGCGCTGTCGGACGATGAGAAGCCGCGTTTGCAGCGTGACCTCGGAGGCCACGCCGCATTGATCCTGCGCAATCACGGCCTGCTGACCGTGGGCGCGACGATCGCCGACGCCTTCTTGCTGATGTATAATCTGCAGAAGGCCTGCGAGATTCAAATCGCCGCGACGCGCGCCGGCGCCGAGCTCATCTCGGTCGATCCACGCATCGTCGCCGGCGTGCGCGAGAACATCGCCCTGGTGACCAAGGGCATGTCGGGCGCCATCGCCTGGCCAGCGCTACTGCGCAAGCTAGATCGCGTCGACGCCTCGTATCGCGACTAGGTCGGTTCGTCGCCTTTATAGCAGTCGTCGTCCGGGCACATCGATACCGGGCAAATGTTGACGGAGTCCGGACAATCACCCTTAATCGACGGAATCGTGGTGATCGTGCACGCGTTTGGCCCCGTGGTGATGCCGGCGCCGGTCACGTCTGCCAATTTTGCGAGTTGCAACGTCTTAAGCCGGAGTTTCTTGGTCACTGTTTTCTTCATAGGCTGCGAAGCTAAAGCTTGGCGCGGCAAGCAGACAACTTTGTATTTGCGCCGGACGCCTTAATTCCTAGCTTGTTTTACGTGTAAGTCCGCAATTTGTGGTCGCCAAGGCCCATGTTCGGCTAGCGCCCAGCGCTAGCTAACCCACGCGCGATGCGTAGCGCATTGGCCATGATCGTCAGCGTAAATGGCGCGGCGCCGCCGGTGGGCAAGGCGGCGCCGTCGGCGACATAGAGATTGGCAATGCCAAATACACGGCCGTCGCGGTCGGTAACGCCATCCTTGGCGCTGCTGGCCATGCGCGCGGTGCCGGCCTGCAGAGGCCAATACACGTCGTGCTCGCGCAAGGTTGCGACTGAGGCAGGCGCTGTTGCCTCCAATAGTTCGCGCCCGCGTGCCAACAAGAATTTGCTCGCGCGCTTGGTGGCCTCGTGGAGCTCGACCTCGACGCGAGCGACAGGCAAGCCAAATTTGTCGACCACGGTCGGGTCGAGCGTGATGCGCGTGCCTGCATTGGGGAAAAACTCGGCGAAGCTTTCCATCTCGAGACGTTTGGTCTGTACGAAATGGCGATGCAATTGCTGGGTGAGGGCCTGGCCCCACAGCAGCGGTGCGGTCTCATCGCGTGTCGCCTCCGAGCCGCCGGCGCGCGCCGCATCATGCTGCACGATGGCCTGTTCGGCTTGGAAAATCGGATTAACGTGTGGCAGCATAAATAGCAGCGTGCCGGCACGGCTGTACAAGGCGCCGCCGTCGTGGCGGATCGATTTCTTGACGTCATAGAAATCGGTCGTTGCGCGATCGATAAAGGGAAACTCGCGCCCGGAGGCAAACGCGGCATGCGGCAGCTCGTACTCGGCCGATGCCTGCGCTTGCGTCGCAAATAACAAATTGCGGCCTAGTTGGTCCGACGTCAGTGGCAACTTGCTCGCTAACATCAGGCGCGCGGTTTGGATGGCGCCAGCGGCGACGATGACGCGCCTTGCGAGCAGTCGGAAATTGCGGCCACCGTTGGCAGGGCAGGCGAGTACGCCGGACGCCAAGCCGCTGGGCCCCATGGTAATGGCGCGCACCATCGTATTGGCGAGTAACGTAAGCTTGCCGGTCGCGAGCGCGTCGGGGACGAGCGACGCCAAGGTCGAAGACTTTGCTCCGACCTCACACCCGTAGCTGGCGCAATAGCCGCAGTAAACGCAGGCGCCGCGACCATCTTTGGCAATGGTGGAGATCGCGCGCGGCGTCTGAAACAGGTTTACGCCGCTCGCTTTGGCAGCGTCGTCGAGCATGCTGGCCGCCTGGTGTTGTGCCATTGGCGGCATCAGCGAACGTCGCTGCGATGGTGGCAGGGCTTCAGACGCGGGCCCCGATACGCCGATGAGCGCTTCGATTTCGTCGTAGTAGGGCGCAAGCTCGGCATGGCCTATGGGCCAATCGATGAGCGAGCTACCAGGAACCTCGCCAAACGCGGACTTGAGGCGGAAATCTTCTGGTGCCATGCGAAAGAAATAGCCGCCCATGTGCACCGTGCCGCCGCCGACGCAACACGAGATCCAGCCGTTGGCCGAGCGCTCGGCGGGGGCGCTATCGAGTGCCACCATGTTTGGTTCGTCCGCGGGGCTGGGCACAAAAAACGTGCGACGGCAGATATCTACCTCATCGTGGACGAAATCTCGCAATTGATAGTGCGGCCCTTTTTCGACCATGCAAACGCTCATGCCCGCCTTGGTCAATTCGTGCGCAACCACGGCGCCGCCGGCGCCGCTGCCGATCACGAGGGCATCGAACATCTGATCGCCGCCTGGAATCTTCGACGTCATGGCCCTGTCGACAGATCCCCATGATGGTGGACTTGTGAAGTCGCGGGTAGCCCGATTGCCGTCCATCCCACGCCTTGGCGGTTGCCTCCATGCGAAGGATCCGCGAGCAGCCCTTCGAGCGTCAGGCTGCGCAACACCGTAAAAAGCGGGCGTTGAGGCAGCTTGATTGGCAACGTACCAGTGGCGAGCGCGTTAACGGCCGCTTGTCGCACCGATGGCGTTGCTTGTGCAAACGACAAGGAGCCTTGGGCCCGCGCAAACTCGTCGAGCGCTGCGGCGAACACAATCAGCGCAGGGGCCAAGCGAGCCAACGGGGGCTGGGCAAGTTGCTTTGCAATGTAGTCAATGACGCCAGCTTGCGTCGCGCCAGGGAACCCAACGGCCGACGCAGCACCGAGCGGCAATATGGTGTCGCAGGCCGCGGCGAGGGATGCATGAACCGCGGGCGACCACGGCAGCGTCGCGATGGGTTTAGTAGGCTTAGTGCTTGCGGGCGTCGCCTTGCGTGGCGGTGCTTCACCGCGACAACCAGACATCGCGATCAGCCCGACCAATTGCAACAGTTCGCGCCGGCAAAGGAGGATGGCGGCATCTTCAGCCAATGCTTGGTGCCAGTACATAACTTTAGCGTATCACACAGCGCCGTGCAGCTCTCGCAGCAAATGGCCCGACTCATCGCGGACCTCGTTGTCGCCTACGGCCATGAACTCTGACACTGCCGCAAAGCGGGAGCGTGTTAGTTAGTCGATATAGGTGCCTTCCATATTGACACGAAATTGTTTCTTACCGAACGGCTGACCGTCTTTGAGCAACGTAATCTTTACGAATGGTTGTTCGTAGTAGTAAGCTAGCATCGAAACGAACTGCTCGTGCGTCCATGTGATTCGATAGGATTGCGTCAAGCCAGGGGCGGCTGGAAGTTGTTCGACCGCTAGTGAAATAGTCGTGGCATCGTTGACCTGTGGGCCTTGCGTCGCGACCAAACCGTTAAAATCGTTAGAAATCGATGTGACGTCGAGTGTGATCGCGCCGTTTACTACGGCAGGAACTGAAATCACTTCTGGCGTCGTGGCATAAAATGTCGCGTTACCGAGACCCCAGACTTTTGGTAACAGAGTTATTTCTTCTTCGGAAACCTGGTCGCCGCGGGTTACGCGCACCTTTAAGGGCGCCGCGTTCAGCGCTGCAATAGTGGTGATCGCATCTAATCGAATATTCTTGTCGTAGGTCCGGTTGTCGCGATCCGCCGACGCGATCACCTCGCCGTCGCGGCCAATGATCTCGGCCATGTTGATACGCTTACTGCCAACCGCGGTGATCCAAATACCGCCACCTGGGTTCCACCCGTATCTCACGCTCGCCAACTTAAAGGGCCCGGCTTTGTCTTCTTCGGCGGACTGGTCGTCGTCAAAGTCGTCGTCGCCGGTGCCGAGGCATCCGGTGAGCAAAGACGTTGAGAGAACCAAGGAGGCCATTACGGCCGAGAGTGCGCTAGTGTGTTTCATCATGAGGAAACAAAATGCAATTTAGGTACCATCGGAACGGCCCTTTGAATTCAGGCGGTTAGTGTCCTTTCGATGGCTTAAGGGACTTCGCTAGTCGCCACTGGTTTGGGGTCGAAGTGCCTAATAATGCGTGGGCTAATGGGACTGTAACTTAGGTTAAGGTGTACGCAGACTCCAGCGCGACGCGCCTGCGTTGGAACCAAGTCCGTGCACTGGGGCAATAGTTGCGAACCTTCATCTCCTGTGGTGGCAGTTGTCGATGCCTAGAACCGCCCCAGTACCCCAACACCAGCGCCGATAGATTTTCCGTCGGTGACCGGCATCGTCGCGAGTTGCATTTGAAACTGGCGTTCTTCCGACTCCGCAAATGCTCCGATTGGGTTAGCTGACGCGGGATGCAGCCCCGGAGGTCCCATGTGGATTTCTTGAGGTTGCACGCGCTGTTTGCGCTTGCCTTTCACCGCCCATTTTACGCCGTGCACAAATGTCAGCGCGGGGAGAGCGGCGAACCCCACCGCCAGCAGCTTGATACCACCATCTTCATACTCATCTTCGAGGACGCTTACCGCAAGCGCCGTATTTAGGATGAGCGCCGGCGTACTAAACAGTGCTTCCGCCACACCATATCCTGCGGTGGGTTCGCGCCGCTGTGATGCCCTGCCGAGATCTGCCATCCCGAACACGAGTGGCGGTACCTCAATGAGGACCGCCAAGGCAATGATGCCCTCGTCGCCGCCTCCTCCCCCCCAGCCACCCCCACCGCCACAAGCACTGGCGGGTTGATGCCAGCCAACCGTTGCGACGATCGAGGCGACAAGGAATGTGATTCGAAGCATGTATTTCGACATGCCGGTCGCAAGAGCAATCGATGTGCCAACCTTAGGGTGGCAAGAACTCAAGGCAGCGTTGCCCGTCGTGTTGAAATCTAGACAAATGCTGGTGAATTGCGGTTAGAACCGACCAATAGCGCCAACACCAGCCCCAATCGATTTTCCATCTGAGACCGGCATGGTCGCAAGCTGCATCATAAACTGGGGTTGCCTTGACTCAGCTAATGCGGCGGTTGGATTTTCGAGCGTGGCATGCAAGCCCGGGGGGCCGGTGTGAATTGTTGCCGGCCGTTCGCGCGTGCGGCGGCGGCCGTTGACTGCCCACTTTACGCCGTGCACGAACGTAAGGGTAGGGAGCGCAACAATCGCAACACCCATTAGCTTGGTGCCAAAGTCCTCGTTTGCATCTTCGAATATTTCCACGGCCACCGCGGTATTGAGAATCAGCGCTGGCACGCTGAGTGTCGCTTCGAGAACGCCGTAGGTCGCGCTTGGTTCCCTGCGCTTTGCGGCCATCGCGAGGTCTGCCGCGCCAAATCCGATCGGCGCCGCCTCAACCACCAACACTAAACCGGCCAGCGCGAGGATTTCACCGTCATCTCCGCCGCCACCACAGGCACTTGCCGTTTGTTGCCAGCTTAGGGTGGCCGCGGTACCTGCGAGGAGCAATGCGATGCGAAGCACGTATTTCGTCATGTCGGGTCCAAACAGCAATCGCTGTGCCAAGCTGCGAGGGCCTAGAACTCGCGGCAGTTTTTCCCGCTGTGTTG
The DNA here is from genome assembly GCA_016716835.1 of Myxococcales bacterium. Taxonomy (NCBI): domain Bacteria; kingdom Pseudomonadati; phylum Myxococcota; class Myxococcia; order Myxococcales; species Myxococcales bacterium. Next base: position 785,196 of record JADJUW010000002.1, read on the forward strand.
AATTCCAGACATTTGTCAGGTGAATTGTGGTTAGAACCGGCCAACCACGCCAACGCCGGCGCCGATCGATTTGCCATCAGAGACCGGCATGGTCGCGAGCTGCCACGAGGCCTCAAGGCGACTCGATTCGGCATATGGCGCCATGCGCGCGGCGGCCTGCATGCCGGGTGCGGCATACTGCGCTTCGAGACGGCGTCGCTTGTGAATGCGCATCCACTTGATGCCATGCGCCAGGGTGAGCGACGACATGGCGACCGATATCACCGCGAGGGTTAGTGCATCCTCATGGCGATTGCGGCTTAGGATGTCAATCGTCCACCCCCCGCTCAGGACCAGGGTCGGAACACTGATAATTGTTTCTGCTATGGCATAGCCGCGAGTTGGCTCACGTTTTGATGCGGCCATTATCACGTCGCCAACGCCCATTGCAGCAGTTGGAATATCGAGCAGCGTGGTGCCAGCAACCAAGATAAGCCTACCGTCTGCTGCCACCGCCACAGGCACTTGCCGTTTTTTGCCAGCTCAGCGTGGCAAGCATTGTGGCAAACAACAGGGAAATGAAACGGGCGGCACTTCGCATAGCGGCAACGAAAGCAAGGCGCGTGCCATTTCTGGCACGCCGCGGCGTCCGGCAGCAACGAAGAGATGCGTCGAATTCCTACCGCGAGAGGCGGTAGAATTTCGCGCACCTGCACTACACTCCGAAGATGAAGCGACGTCTCCCGTGTTTGGTCCTCGTGGTCGGGTGCAACAGCGAGCCGTCATCCGCTGCGCCCGAGCCGGCTGGTACGTGTGGCTTCATCGAGCAGTTTCAGACGTTGCCGTCACCGCATAGCGACGACGTCGATCCCGCCGCTTGGAACAGCAACCCTCCCACCAGCGGGCCGCACTCGCCGGCCTGGGCAGGCTGGAACCGCGCCTATGAAAATCTGCCGCGCGTGCATTGGGTCCACAACCTGGAACACGGCGGCGTGGTGCTGGCGTATCGCTGCGATGAGCCGTGCCCGGATGTGGTTCAGGGGCTAAAGGATGTGATCCTCGCCACGCCCGACGACGAAGCCTGTGCCGCACCCGTGCACCATCGCCTGCTCCTCGTACATGATCCGGCGCTGCCAGTTGACGTGCAGGTGGCCGCCGTCGCATGGGGCGTGCACTACACCGCAACGTGCCTCGACGCACCCACCATGGCCGAGTTCATCGCCGATCACTACGATCGCGCACCCGAGTCGTTCTGCGGCGACGGCGGCGCGTTCGATGGCGAGCCGCTGTATTGATCGCTGAAGCGCGGGGGCGGCCGCGCTATTTCTTCTGCGTCGATTTGTAGACTGGCTTGGCGGAGGTTTTCGACTTCACGGTTGTTGACCCTGTGACGTCGCCAATTTTTTGCTCCGAAACTGCGGCAGCATTGTCAACGGCGGTCGTGGCTGGCGCGGCCTCGCTTTCCTTGAGAAACGCGGCGACGCCGCCCGCCGTTGGTTCATTGGAGTTTTTCGCCTCGGGTGCGTCGACGGCCTCGAGCGCCACCGATTCGATGAGCTTGCCGCGGATTTTAGCAAAGAGCGCGGGCGACGAGAATATCTCGACCGTGCTGAGGTCATCGCCGTAGCTGGCGATGAAGCCGACGGCGCGCGGATGCCGCGCCAGGCTAGCGCCGAGGACCGCGATATATTCGTCGACGGCTTTCTTGGTTTGTTTGTCGTCCGCCACGGCGCGAAAGGTATCCGTCGAATTCTCGGTTTTGCGTGCGGTGTTCTTGCGGCCAACCTTTTCCCAGACCGCGCCTTGGCTCGAATACTTCGAGCTGGCGCGCAGGTCGGTGTGGGCCATTTTTTTGGCGGTACGAAACGAGCGGTTGCTGCCGCCTTCTTCGCTCCAGCGCCCGTGCTCGACGCAAAAGACATCGAGCTGCACCGTGGATTTTGCCGGAATCAGCATGTCCTTGGCGACGATGCGATCTTGCTTGCCGCCCAAGATCACCTCGCCCGACATAACAAAGATCGGGCCGTCCGCGAGGTTGGTTGCCGTCAGCGTATTGACCGAGTCGTTTTCGAGTTCGCTGATCGTGATTTTTTTGCGGTCAAAGGCCTCGTCGAGGGTTAGGTAGTCGGATCCATCGCGGCTGGGCGCGATTGAAAAAATCGGCCTCACGGTGAGGTTTTTGTGGCGGACCGCCGGGCCAAGATAGTGTTCGTCGTCAAAGAGCTCGGGCGTTAGTAGCTTGGAATACACCGTCGGCTGCCTCCAAAGCGTGCACATCGCGATTGCAAAAATGGCCGAAAAACAAATTGCGCGTAGTCCTGGTTTCATTGCGTTCATGCCTCCAAAGGGACATCAACGCGCCAGCCCGCGGTTGGGTCTAATTTGACCGGCAGAGGCGGGAATCCACCCCCCAAAGGTGGCCGAAACATGATATATGCGGCCTCATGTTTGAGACGCTTGCCAAAGGGTTCCGCAACGCGCGCGCCAAGCTCACCGGCGTCGCGGAGCTAACCGACGATGTCATCGACGAGGCGCTGCGCGACGTCCGCTTAAGCCTCCTCGAGGCCGACGTGGAGTTTCGCGTTGTTAAGCGGTTTCTCGAGCGGGTCAAGACACGGGCCCAAGGCGAGCAGGTCACGCTAAAGGCCAAATCCAAAGAGTACGGGGTTCGGACCATTACCCCTGAACAGGCGTTTATCGCGGTCTGCCAAGACGAGCTGACCAACATGATGGGGCCGGTGGATACCGAGTTCCGTTGGAACAAGCGGGGGCCAACCGGCATCATGATGGTGGGCCTGCAGGGCTCGGGCAAGACCACCAGCGTTGGCAAGCTGGCGCGCTTTCTCGAAAAAAATCACGGTAAAAAACCACTCCTGGTCGCCGCCGATATCTATCGCCCGGCCGCTGTCGATCAGCTCAAGACGCTGGGCGAACGCCTTGGCATGCCGGTGTATTCGGCCACTGGCAAAGACCCAGTCACGATCTGCAAAGAAGCGGTGCCGGTCGCGCACGAAAAGGGCTGCGACGTCATCTTGTTCGACACCGACGGCCGGCTCGCGATCGACGAGCTGCTCATGCAAGAGCTCGAAGACATCGACAAGGCCGTGCAGCCCGCGAACATCTTTTTGGTGATCGACGCCATGACGGGGCAGGATGCCGTCAACGTCGCCGAGACGTTCAACAAACGCCTCAATCTCGACGGCGTCATCATGACCAAGCTCGATGGCGATGCCCGCGGCGGCGCGGCGCTCTCGGTCAAAGAAATCACCGGCAAGCCGATCAAGTTCTTGGGCATGGGCGAGAGCCTCGACAAGCTCGAAGAGTTTCGCCCCGAGGGCCTGGCCTCGCGCATCTTGGGCATGGGCGACATCGTCGGCTTGGTCAAAGATTTCGAGCAGGTCGCCGACGCGGAGAAGGCCGAAGAGGATGCGATGCGCATGCTCAAGGGCAAGTTCGACATGCAGGACTTTCTCGAACAGATCCGCATGATCCAAAAAATGGGGTCGCTCAAGGATATCTTCGAGAAGCTGCCGATGATGGGCGGCGCCATGCCCGAGGGCGTCAACCTCGATGACCGCGAGCTGACCAAGATCGAGGCGATGATCAACTCGATGACTAAGAAGGAGCGCACAAATCCCCAGGTGTTTGTGACCACCACCTGGGAAGACTTCACGGCCAATTCCGGTCGCCAGGCCAAGCGTCGGCGCGCCGACTTTGAAGCGTCGCGCGTGCGGCGCATCTCCAAAGGCTCGGGCCGTAGCGAAACCGAGGTCAAAGAGCTGCTGCAAAAATTTGCATCGATGCGGCAGATGATGGTGCAGCTCGGCGCGTCGACCGGGCTGATGGGGAAAATCCCTGGCCTCAAGCAATTCTCGCAGATGAAAAAACTCGCCAACATGGACATGGGCAAGCTCATGGGCATGGCGGGTGGCGACATGGGCGCGCTCGGCGGCATTGGTGGCATGCCGGGCATGCCTGGGATGCCGGGCCTGCCTTCGGGCGCCATGCCTGGCATGCCCAAGGGCTTCACCGCGCCGGGCACGAAGGTCGCCTTTGCGGGCGGCAATCAGGCCAGCAAAAATAAAGCCAAAGACAAGCGCCGCGCCGAAAAGACGCGCGCAAGAAATCGCGTAGTCGGCGCTAGCTGGGTCGTTCCGTGTCCTCATGAGTGATCGCCCAACCGAGCTGCTGGCGGCGATCGAGCTCGCGCAGTTTACCCCGCGCGTCTCAGATGCGCCGCTGTTGGTGGCGTTGGCGGCAACGGCCGACAAGCCAACGCTTGCGCAGTTAGCGACCGCGCTTGGGCGCTTGCCACCGGCTGCCATCGAGCCTGCCTTGATCGCGGGCTTGTCGCCGCAGCATGATGCGCGCTTTCGCGCCGCCGTGTGCGACCTCGCGCGGCGTTTGCCGGCGGTCCATGCCGATGCGGCGGTTAGCGCGTTCGCACGGGCGCTGCGTGATCCACAGCTAGCGGTGCGCAAGGCGGCCGTGCGTGGGCTATCCAATCACGATCACCCAGCGGCGCTGGCGGCGCTGGCGGCGCTGGCGGGCGCGCCGGACCTTGGGCGCGACGCGGCGCGGATGTTGATGCGCGCGCTGGCAAAGGTCGGCGCGGTCGAGGTGCTGGCGCGATTGCGCGAGCGCTTTCCCGACGTGCCCACCGACGTGGCCGCGGTCATCGCAGGGCGGCACGCGGCGCGCGGCGTCAGCGTCGCGATCAACGCGGCCCACGCCTTTGCGGCGGGCGAGCTGCTTGCTGAATGTCGCGACGGCATCGCGCCGATCGCCGCGAGCCAATACGCGGCGATGGGGCTGCGATCGACGGTGGTGTCATCGCAGCACCTCCGCCTGCAGTCAGCCACGAGCCTGCAGGCGGCCTTGGCGTGTCGCAGCGTGGTGCGAGTTGGGCTGCGGCTCGCGGGGCCGCAGGCAGCGCGCCCTGCGCAGCACGTCATGGCGCTGGTGGGCATCGTCGGAAACGCCTATGCCGCCTTACGAACCGTCACGACCGGGCCAATTCGCTATCGCCTAACGTGGCCAGGCGCAACGACGTCGATGGTGCACCAAGTTGCGGTCGCCGTCGCCGCTATGCATGCAGATATGGTCAACGATCCGCGCGGCGCCTCGTGGAATATTTCGCCGCTCGGATCGCAATGGGTGGCCTGGCCGACCGGTCTGCCCGACACGCGTTTTGCCTGGCGGCAAGGCGACATCCCCGCGGCGTCCCACCCCACGGTTGCCGCCGCGCTGGCCTTTCTCGCGCAGCCGACCGACACCGATCGCATCTGGGACCCATTTTGTGGCAGCGGCTCCGAGCTCATCGAATGCGGCCTATTGGCGCCAACCGCCGCGCTCATCGGCACCGACCTAGCATCCGCTGCGCTCGCGGTGGCAACGCGCAATATCGCCGCCGCCGGCCTGACCGCTCGCACCGAGCTTACGCTCGCCGATGCCTGCGCCCAGTGGCCAGATGCGACGCTCGTTATCTCGAATCCTCCGCACGGTGGCCGCGTCAAGGCCAACGCCGTGTCATTGCACGAACAGTTTTTCGCGCACGTTGCGTCGCGCCTGCCCGCTGGTGGCCGGCTGGTGTGGATTCGCCATGCCAATGCCACGCTGGCATCGTCCCGGCTGGTGCGCGGCGCGCATTTCAACATGTCGCTCGCTGGCCAGGCCATGGTGCTCGAACGCTGGGACGCGCGCTAGGGCACCCAGCCCTTCGCATCCAAGCACACAGCTTCTGTACGCAGCCCTACCGGCAGGTGGCGCACGTTTCTTCCGCGAGCATGGATTGCAGGGCGGTGTGGCTAGCACCAAGGGCTGTGGATACCACAGCCGTCTCGCCATGCCCCGGAGGGTCGCTATCTGCGAGCAGGAAGACACGTGCGCCCACCTGCCGGTCCACCCACACTATCTGCGAGCAGGAAGACACGTGCGCCCACCTGCCGGTCCACCCACACTATCTGCGAGCAGGAAGACATGTGCGCTCACCTGCCGGTCAGCAGCAATGTCACGCACTCCGGCGACTAGTGCCCTAGATTGCACTGATGTACTTCGATCGTTAGGTGGCTAGGGCTCAAGACGGTCTGCACCACTTCTCGATAGGCATCGACGTCGCGCGGCGTCGCCGTGACCAACGACACGATGCAAGCCAGCTTGCCTGGCGCGAGGTCCCACACGTGCAGGTCCGCGACCTTCACGTCATCAACCGCCTCGAGCGCCTGCCGCACCCGCGCCTCCTCGACGCCATGCGGAATGGTATCGAGCAGCTGAAAGGCCGAGGTCTTGCACAGCCCAAGCGCCCAGCGCACGATAACGATGGCGCCGAGCATCGCGGCAATGGCATCGAGATACCAAAGCCCAAAGTACTTGCCAGCGAGCAGCCCAATCAGCGCGGCGACGCTGGTAAGCGCGTCGGCCAGGACGTGCAGATAGGCCGCGCGCATGTTGTGATCTTCGTGCCCGTGCCCGTGGTCATGCTTGTGATCGTGGTCGTGACCATGCTTATGATCGTGACCATGCTCGTGATCGTGGTGGGCGTGCCCCTTGCCGCCGTGCAAGACCCAGGCGCAGCCAAGATTCACCACCAGGCCAATGACGGTCACGAGCAGCGCATCGTCGAAACCAATTGCCGCCGGTGACAGCAGCCGCGCCACCGACTCACCGATCATCCACAGCGCGATCACGAGCAGCAGCACGCCGCTGGTGAAGCCCGCAAGCGCATAGACCTTGCCGGTGCCAAAGGTGAAGCGGGCGTCGCCTGCGCGGGTGCGCGCGTACCAGTAGGCGCCGAGCGTGAGCGCAAACGCCCCGGCATGCGTGCCCATGTGCAGGCCATCGGCGAGCAGCGCCATCGAGTTGGTGAGCCAGCCTGTGGCGAGCTCGACGACCATCATGGCAAGGGTCACGCCAAGGACGACTTTTGCGCGCGTTTCATTGCCTGCGTCGTGCTCATACTCATCGTGATGATGAGCGTGCTCGACCGATGGATGCGCCGTCATGGGGGCACCTTAGCAGATCCACGGCGGGCGTGCGGCTTGCATGCCGCGGGCGCCTGCGCGATGTTTTGGCCATGGCCGACATCCCCGTGACCATGGCGATTCGCGTTTTGCGCGCGCACAAGGTCGCGTTTGTGCCGCACCGCTACGCATGGCAGCCGGGCGGGGGCACGGCTGGCTCGGCGGCCGCGCTCGGCGTCGACGAGCACGCGGTCATCAAGACGCTGATTTTTGAACGCGACCAGGGTGCGCCCTTTTGCATGCTGATGCATGGCGACCGCGAGGTGTCCACCAAGGCCCTGGCGCGTCATCTAGGCGAAAGAGCCGTTCGCCCTTGCAAGCCCGACATCGCCGATCGCCATTCTGGGTACCAAATTGGTGGCACCTCGCCCTTTGGCCTGCGCAAGCAAATGCCCGTGTTCATGGAAGCCTCAATAGCCGAATTGCCACGGCTCTTCATAAATGGCGGCGCGCGAGGCTTTCTGGTCGAGCTGGCACCCGCCGATCTGGTCGCGGCGTTGCGTCCATCACTTGTTGCGGTCGCAACGGTCTAGTAGACTAAGGCGGTGCCTACGACTCGCGGCTCCCGCCGCGCCGCCGCCATCTTGACCCTAACGGGTTTGCTCGCATGGACCTTGGCGTGTGACAACGCCACGCCACCACCCGCGCCACCACCGGGGCCAAAGATTCTTACCGTCGCGACGGGAGGCAGCCACACCTGCGCCCTATGGGACGACAATTCGGTTCGTTGCTGGGGCGGAAATTTTTACGGCGAGCTTGGGTTAGGCGATCACGACGATCGCGGCCTCGACAGCGCGCAGCTTGGCGATGCCTTGCCTGCGGTGGAGGTTGGCACTGGCACGGTCGTGCAACTGGCGCTCGGCGAGGCCCATACCTGCGCCCGCTTTAAAAACGGCGACCTGCGCTGTTGGGGCGATAATTCCTTCGGCCAAATCGGCGCGCCGGACATGGCAGAAGTTGGTGGCGAGCCGGGGCAAATGGGCGAGGCGCTCGCCAATCTCGAACTCGGCGGCAAGGTCCTAAGCGTCTCGGCAGGGGGCTATCACACCTGCGCTTTGATTGAAGGTGGCACCGTCAAGTGTTGGGGTAGCAACGACTACGGGCAGTTAGGGCAAGAAGACAACACCGATCGCGGGGCGCTACCCGGTGACATCGAAAACCTAGCGGCCATCGACGTAGGCGCCGAATCGATCAAGCAGGTGGTGACGGGGGTCGATCACACCTGCGTGTTGACGGTCGACGGCGATGCGAAGTGTTTTGGCAGCGCCTTCTACGGCAACCTCGGCACCGGCAACACCAATGATCGGGGCGATGAACCGGGCGAAATGGGCGAGGCCTTAGAAGCCGTCGACCTCGGCACCAAGAACAACGTGCCCATTCGCATCTCCTCGATTGCGGCGGCCTCCGAAACCACGTGCGCCATCTTAGAGGGCGGGCTCGTAAAATGCTGGGGTGACAACGCCAGCGGCCAATTGGGCATCGGCAGCAGCGAACCACGCGGGGCGCGGGCTGGCGAAATGGGCAATGGCTTGCCGGCCGTCGATCTGGACGGCCTTGAAGTCGACGAGCTTGCGCTTGGTGCAGAGCACGTGTGCGCGCGCGTCTCAGACGGCAGCCTGCGTTGCTGGGGCAGCGGCGCCTATGGTGAAAATGGCAGCGGCGCTCCGGCAGCCTTGGGCGACGACTCCGATGAATTGGGCGCTGCGCTTGCGCCGGTGTCATTGGGCACCGACCTCGCGGTCGTGACCTTCGCCACGCGTAGCAATCATACCTGCGCGCTGTTTAGCAATGGCGGCGTAAAATGTTGGGGCGCCAATGATGCCGGGCAACTCGGCCTGGGCGACGACACGACACGTGGCGATGATGCCGGTGAGATGGGCGATGCCTTACCCTTCGTGCGGTTGCGCTAGCGCCGGCGGCGAGACGTCGTCGTCGGGGGCGTCGTCGCGGTAGATTTCGCCGAGATGGCGTGAGACAAAAATTTCGATCAGCTCGGGGTCGAACATCGCGCCGGCCTGCTTGCGCAACATCGCCTCGCACTCTGCCAGCGGCAGGGCTTGCTTATAAGGCCGCTCCGTCGACATGGCGTCGTAGGCATCCGCGATGGCGACGATGCGCGCCGCCAACGGGATATTGTGGCCGGCTAGCTTGTCGGGATAGCCGTTGCCGTCCCAGCGCTCGTGGTGGTTGCGCACCGCGGACATGATCGGCAACAGCATTTCGATCTTGCTGGCGATTTCGAAACCTTTTACGGGATGCTCACGCATGTGCACCCATTCGGTTTCATCTAGCGGCCCGGGCTTGAGCAAGACGGCGTCGCGGATGCCGATCTTGCCGATGTCATGGAGAAACGCGCCAAACTCCAGCGTCTCGAGCCCCTCATCGGGATAGCCCGCCTCCTGAGCCAGCACCAGCGAGTAGGCGGCAACGCGACCACAGTGGCCCTTGGTATAAGGATCCTTGGCTTCGATGGCCTCGGCCAGACCGAAAAGTGCTTGGCGGTTGGCCGCCTTAAGTTTTTCGTAGCTTTCCTCGAGCTCTTTGGTGCGCTCGCGCACGACCACGTCAAGCAGGGTCTCGCGACGCTGTAGCTTCTGGTGATCCATGGTGAGGCGACGCAGCAAATCTTGCTGGTCGGCGACGAGGTTGAGCAGCTTGATGCCCTCGCTGATAAGCGCGATCAGGCGGCTGCGTTCGTGCGGCCGCGCGACAAAACGCATGATGGTGCCCGCGTGGGACGGGCGATAGTCGGAGTTCGACCGCGTCGTCGGGGCTGGCCACCCAGACAATCCGCAGGGCGTCAGGCGCCAGCGCAATGGAGGCCTCGAGCAGGGCGATGCCGTTGAGCTGCGGCAGCACATGCCCGGCGAGGATAACGTGATAGACGCCCGCCTTTAGCTTGGCCTGGGCCTCAGCGGACGTCCGCGCGCTGTCGACGAAGAGGCCCAGCGATCCGAGCAACTCGGCAAGCTCGGCGAGGGCGTCATCCTGGCAGTGGATGAAGGGCGCGAAAGCGGCGAACCACGCCATTAGTGTAGCAAATTCGCCAACATTGTACATTGACAATGCCGCTTAGGCGGGCAAAAACGCTCGTGTTCTCAATAACTTCCGCACTATGACCCAACTGCACGGTAGCCTTAGCGGCCTAGCTCCTAGCGAACGCAAGGCGCTAGAGAATTTGTACCGACGGCGGGTGCCGCCCGGCGAGATAATCTCGCCTGAATTGGCGACGACGCTGGCGGAATTATCATCGAGTCTCAACCGCCAAATCGGCTTGCTCATCGATCGCCGCGGCGCAGTTGAGTTTGTCGTGGTGGGCGATGCCTTTCGCCTCATGCTTCCTGACGTCGGCCGCCAGCGCGGCGCCCACGGCCGCCTCCGCGGCCTGCGTCTGGTGCACACCCATCTACGCGGCGAGGCGCTGACGCGCGATGACTTAACTGATCTCTCGCTGCTGCGCCTCGACGTCATCGCGGCGATTGCGATTGAACGCGGCCGCCCTCAGCGTTTGTACCTCGCGCACATCGACCCAGACGCGCCATCAGACGCGCCTTGGCGCGAGCTACCGCCCGAGTCGCCGCACAATCCGACGACGAAATTTTCGGAACTCATCGCCGCGATCGAGGCGCGGCTCGAGCGCGGTAAGCAGGCCCGTGACATCGTCGATCTGCACGATCGGGCGCTGCTGGTGCATGTCGCGCTCGGAGGCCAGGTCGATTCCGTGGCGCGGATCGCCTAATTGCGCGAGCTCTGCCGCACCGCCGGCGTCACCCCAGTGGAGGTGCTGTCGCAGCGTCGGCCCAGCGCCGACCCCAAGTATCTCATCGGCCAGGGCAAGCTGGAGCAAGTCATCTTGCATTCGATGCAGCTCGGCGCCGAGGTGATCATCTTCGACTGCGACCTATCGCCGGCACAGGCCCGCGCCATCTCGGATGCCACCTCGCTCAAGGTCATCGATCGCACCATGCTCATTCTCGATATCTTTGCCAAGCATGCCACCAGCCGCGACGGCAAGCTGCAGGTTGAGTTGGCGCAGCTAAAGTATGCCTTGCCGCGGCTCGTAGAGAAAAATACCATGATGTCGCGCTTGGTCGGCGGCATAGGCGGGCGCGGGCCTGGCGAGACCAAGCTCGAGATTAGCCGGCGGCGCGCGCGCGACAAGATCAACGTGCTCGAGCGCAAGCTGCGCGAGCTCGCCGACGATCGGCGGCTGCGCCGTAAGCATCGCGATCGCGCGGGCGTGCCCATCGTCGCCATCTGCGGCTATACCAATGCCGGCAAGTCGACGCTGCTCAACGCGCTCACCGCTAGCCATGCGGTGGCGGAGAACAAGCTCTTTGCCACGCTCGACCCCATCTCGCGGCGCCTGAGGTTTCCCAAGGAGCGCGAGATCGTCTTGACCGACACGGTTGGCTTTATCCGCGACCTGCCCAAGGACCTCATGGCGGCATTCCGCGCCACGTTGGAGGAGATGGACGATGCGGACATGCTCATCCACGTCATCGATGCCTCAGACCCTGATCGCGAGCAGCGCATCGCCACCGTCGATGGCATCCTGCGCGAGCTGGGGCTTGCGGATAAGCCCCGGCTCTTGGTGTGGAATAAGTGCGATCGCTTGGCGGTGGCCGACCAGGACTTCATCGCGGACCAACGCGGCAGCTTTGCCATCTCCGCCCTGCAACCGGAAACGCTGGGACCGTTGCTCATGGCGATGGAGCGCATGTTATGGAGCGAGCGCGCCAGTCGGCAGGCCGCGCCGAAGGCAAGCTAACCCTCTTCGTCAAGTATGGTCAGCGCGATGGCCACGGCCTTTTTTGCGCGCGCTAGCTTGGCGCCGTCGGGCGCGATGGTCGCGATGGTCGGCGCCTGCATGGCGCGTTGCGCGGCAAGCTTGGCCGCGGCCAACTCTTCTTGCAGCGCGGCAAGGGCGCGTTCGTGCGCCTCGGCGTTCGCCGCGAGCGCGGCCTGGTATTCCTCGCGCGCCTCGGTCACCGCGCGATCACGCTCGGTCGTCGCCGCCGCGTGTTTTTTCGCTTGTTCGTCCAATTGCGTGCGGTACTGGGCGACCTGGGCGGTGGCGCGCTCGGCTTCGGCCGCGGCGTCGCTGGCACGCGTGGTCGCCGCCATCAGCCGTGCCGTGGCGTCGGCGAGGGCGGCATCGGCAGAGGTGCGCTTGGCCGTCAGCTCGGCGATGGCCCCCTCCTTAGCCAGGCGCGACGCCTCGTAAGACGCCATCGTTTCTTTGGCCTGCGCGATCTCCTGTTCGAGCTGGGTCACGCGGAGTGTTAGCTCCTGCGATTGATCGCGCAGATAGATGCGGGCGCTCTCGGCGTTGCGTTCGTGCGCTTCGGTGCGCGCGCGCTCGAGCTCGGCCAAGAGACGTTCATTTTCGCGCTCCAGGTCGGTGACGCGCGACAGCGCCTTGCGGTCGGAGATTTGGGATTTCTCTTCGGTCGCCCAAGCGGCCACCTCGTCCAGGCCAAGATCGAAGCGGTCGCTCTGCAACAACCGATTTGGCGTTGGCACCGCCTCTGGAATTGCTTCGATCTCGAGGGCCTGAGCGCCGCCTTGATACTCCTGCTCCATGCCAAATAGCAACGCCGCCGGGGCCGAGACCTTTTGCGTCGGTGCGCGCTGGGGCTCGAGCTTGAACGGTGGCGGAATGGTGGCACTGCGCACCGGCGGCGGAAACGTCGTGCGCACGGCATCCGCCATGGGAATGGCCAATGAGTCCTGAGGATCCACGGCCTCGACGGCGTTATCGGTTTCAAAATTTGTCGCCGGCTCCTGAGAAAATTCGCTTTCGCCGGAGACAAAATCGCTGGCAAAATCGTTGGCTAGTCCGGCGGCGGTGCCCGTGTTGTGGGCGACCTCGGTCTTGACGTCGGACAGCGGCGACGGCGCCGCGGTCATCGCTGGCAGATCTTCACCACCGAACATGCCAAGCGCCGCAAACGCGTCGTCCTCGGAGCGTTGCGATGCCCCGGCGCGCGAGCCCTTGGTATGGTGATCTACGATCAGGCTGTCAAAATCGTCGACCGCCTCGAACTCGCCAGACTCGACGATCATCTCGGGCTCCTCGACCACGCCGTCGCCTTGCGGCACCGCCGGCGCCTCGGGCGCGACCGTGAAGTCGGCGACGATATCAAAATCTTCGCCCATGTGGCCGCTGCTCGCGGCGCTGGCGAGCAGTGCTTGAAAGCTGGCGGTGAGCTCGCCAGGCGCTAGCTGGCGCTTGTCAAAATATTGGTCGGCGTGAACCTTTAGCTTGCGATGAGCCGCGAAGTCGGTTTCGGCAACGGATTTAGTCACCATGACGACGGGAATCGCCGCAGCGGGGCCCTTCTTCGCGCGATTGCACAAGAGAAAGCCCGCCTTGTCCGGTTCCTCCACCGCAATGACCACCGCCATCGGCGAGGTCGCGGCGATGCGCGATGACATCCTTGCCGACGGGCAAGGGGTTACTCGTTGAAGCGGCGCGAGTTCGGCGGCAAGCTGACGCTCAAAAGGCTTGTCGGAGTCAATGAGCAGCACACTGCGCGACATCTGTATTAATTCTATAGCGTTCCGCGAGGCCGCAACATCACCGGCCACCACATTCACCCGGGATGTCACAACTACATCGTCATACCTTGGGGCTCAGGGATGCCCGGGTGCTCAGCAGCCCGCCGCATCGGCGCCGCGACCTTGGCACCAATTCATGCGCTCAACGACGAGCGCGAGTTCCTCGTGGGACATCGCGCTGGACGCAAAAACGTAGGCATAGCCGCGATCGACGGTCGCCACGGCGCGCACCCCGAGATGCTCATCGAGATACAATTCTCGCCCCCCGCGCACGGTCTTGACGATGCGTCCCCACGCCATGTCGTGCGCCGAGAACGCAAGCACTTGCATCGCGCGGGTGCCCGCGACGGTGTCGACTTCATATTGAAGCAAGATGGCGTCGCGGCCGCGAAAGGCGCTCAGGCGGGCACCTTGCAACCGCACCGTCGCGGCCGAGGCCCCCCGGAGCGGCTTCATTGCTGGCATCGCATCCGCATAAGCCCGGGTGCCGCGGCACCAGCTCCGATGGCGCGATCGGTTTGTCGCTGCGCCTCTGCGCTTGCGGGCAACATGAGGCCGGCATCAAAATGGCGCTGGACCCACGCCGGCGTCGCGGCCGCACCCTTGACCTCAAGCGGCGCCGCGCGCACCAGCTGGCGCGCGGCTTCGGCGGCAACCGTGGTCGACGCGAGCTCAGCTGCGGACGGCGACGGCGACGGCCTGCCGCCGACGACCGCGAGGGCGATCGCCGCGGCCGCGAGCGCGGTGGCGCTGCCAGGAATGAGCCAATGGTTGAGCCGGCGTCGGCGCGCGGTGAGGTCAAGCACGCGGTCGGCCTGCGCGATAGCCTGGTCGAGCCCGTGCCGCAACGAGGCCGGGGCGACGTCGCCGGCCGCCGACGCAACCAACGAGTCGCGCAGCGCCGCTTGCGCCTCAAAGTCTTCGCGACATGCCAGGCACTGCGCGAGATGCGCCAGCACGGCCTCTTCTTCGTCGCGCGGCAATTCGCCGTCGACGAAGGCCATGATGGCGAGCTCGAGTTCACGGCAATCGCCGACGGTGCCGCTCATGGTGCCGCCTTCTTTTTGCGCTTGCGCTCGGTAAGCCGTCAGGTCGACGACGCCGCTGCGTGGCTTAGCCGACGGCGCGTTCGCCTCCTGGCTGCGTTGGCCGGCCAGCGCCGCGCGCAAGAGGCGCCGGCCGCGAAAGAGCCGGCTCATGACGGTGCCGACGGGGCAGCCAAGGGCATCTGCCGTCTCCTGATACGAAAGGCCCTGCATGTCACACAGCGCGATCGCCGCGCGAAATTCAGCGGGCAGTGACGCGAGCGCCGCGGCCACGCCGTCTGACAACGTACCCGCGAGCAACACGTGCTCTGGCGACTGATGCGACGGCCGGTCGGCGTCAATGAGCACCTGTTGCGTCGCGGCCTGTTCGACGCCGGCGGCGTGATGAATCTCGCGTTGCCGCGCCGCCTTGCGAAATTCATTGAAGTAGAGGTTTGTCAGGATCTTGAGCAGCCACGCGCGGCAGTTGGTGCCCGGCTCGTAATTGTCCCAAAAGCGAAACGCGCGCAGCATCGCGTCCTGTGTTAAGTCCTCGGCATCGCGCGGGTTGCGCGTGAGCCGCATCGCCGTGCTGTAGACGGCGTTTAGATGCACCACCGCGTGCCGCTCAAAGTCGGCGCGCTTGCTACTGGGGGGGCTGCTATCGCTCACGTCGATCCTCTAGCTGCTTAACCGGCCTCGCCGGGCCTTTATTCCTGCCCTGTACGTTACATGTAACGTCTTGAAATTAATTAGAAAAAGGCACATGGGGCTGCCCAAGCGCGGCCGCGACGGCGGCATGCGTAACCTTGCCGCGGTGGGTATTGAGGCCGGTGAGAAACACCGCATCGCTCATGGCCGAGGCAAAGCCGCGATCGGCCAGCCGCAGCACATAGGGAATCGTCGCGTTGGTCAGCGCCATGGTCGACGTGCGCGCTACCGCGCCGGGCATGTTGGTGACGCAATAATGCACGACGCCGTGTTCGACGTAGGTTGGGGTTTGGTGCGTCGTCGGGCGCGCGGTCTCGATGCAGCCGCCTTGGTCAATCGCGACGTCGACGATCACCGAGCCCGGCTCCATCTGCGCCACTAGCTCCTTGCTGACCAAGTTGGGCGCCTTGGCGCCGGCAACCAGCACCGCGCCGATCACCAGATCCGCCTGCTTCACCGCGGCGGCGATCGACGCGCTATCTGAGTACAGCGTGTGCAGCCCACCTTGATAAATATCGTCGAGGTAGCCGAGCGTCTTGGTGTTGATATCGAGCACCGTGACGTTGGCGCCCATGCCAAGCGCAATGCGCGCCGCATGCGAGCCCACCACGCCGCCGCCCAAGATGACGACGTTGGCGCGCTTGACGCCTGGCACCCCGCCAAGCAGCACACCCTTGCCGCCGTGCGCCTTTTCTAAGGCCCACGCGCCCTCTTGCACCGAGAGGCGGCCGGCGATGGCGCTCATCGGCAAGAGCAAGGGCAGCTCGCCGGTGGCAAGTTGCAAGGTCTCATACGAAATGGCCGACACCTCGCGCGCGAGCAGCTCGTGCGCCAATTCCCCGCGCCGCGGCCAAGTGAAGGTAGGTAAACAGCAAGAGGCCGGGGCGAAGAAGGCAAACTCCGAGGCGATCGGCTCCTTGACCTTGATCACGAGGTCGGCTGCCCAGGCCTCGCCGGCGGTCGCCACGATCTGTGCGCCGGCCTCGCGATACGCCCCGTCGTTAAAGCCCGCGCCATCGCCCGCGCTGGCCTGCACCAGCACCTGGTGGCCGCGGGCGACCAGCGCGGCGGCGCCCGCCGGCGTCACGCTGACGCGAAATTCGAGGGTCTTGACTTCCTTGGGCACGCCAATCTTCATGGCGCTTATTGTCTGCCACGCCTGCCGGCGCTTCAAGCGCGGCTACGAGATTACCGCGGGCGCGCTGCTACTCGGCCGCAGCGTCGGCTTCGTCTTTGCCATGACACTTCTTGTATTTTTTGCCCGAGCCGCAATGGCAGGGGTCGTTGCGGCCGATCTTGGGGCGGTCGCGCTTGACGGTCTCGCCCTTGCGCTCGCCGCCTTGCTCGGCGGCACCCCCGCCGGCGCTACCGCCGCGGGCAACGCGCCGTTGGTTGCCCCCATTATTTGCCGTTTTGTTCGTAGTTTCGGTCTCTTGCTCTTCGCCGTCAGTCTTACCCGCAGCGCCCTGCGTCACCAACCGGCGCTCGCGCTGCACGACGTCGGGCACCTGTTGCTCAATGCGCACGACGCGGAAGATATTGGTGACCGCATTGAGATGGATGCGGTGCATCATTTCGGCGAACAGCTCAAAGCCGGCGCGCTTGTATTCCTTTTTCGGGTCTTTTTGGTTGTAGCCCTGTAGGTGAATGCCCTCGCGCAGCGCATCCATCAGCTTGAGGTGCTCGGTCCATTGCTGGTCGATTTCTTTGAGGAGAAATTGCCGTGCGTAGTAACGCAAAAATGGCGAGGTCAGTTCGGCATCGCGCTCTTCGAGCTTTTTGGCCACCGTGTGCCACGCCTGCTCGGCGAGCTCCTGTTGGCTGCCGTGCTCGAGCGAGAATTTGCACGAGAAGAGCTCGCCCAGGCCTTCCTGCAGCGCATCTAGGTCCCAGTCCTCAGGCAGCACGTCGCGTGGGCAATATTGCTCGATGGTCTTGCTGATGCCGTCTTCGCACAGATCGAGCAAGCGCTCGGATTGTTGCCCGATCGAGCTTTGCACCGCGGCAATGATAAATTCGTTGCGCTGGTCCAGTGGCAGCTTCTCGGCGGCCTCGACGTCGATGAGGGCGCTAAACTGGCGCCACAGCTCGGCGCGCACGATGCGCCAGCTCGGCATGCCGTCATCGGGCTCTTCGCCGGCGGCGATCTTGCGATCGCGTTCGCCAAGGGCCTCGTAGATGCGCGTGAGCAGCTCGCTCACCGCCTTGCGCGTGTCGCGGTCGGTGTTTTCCCGCGCCAGCTTGGTCTCGTTAATCAGGTGATCGACAAGATCAGGCACTTCTTCGGCGGTGCGCGTGTAGCGCCCCTCTAGTACTTGTCGCCGCAGCCCGTAAATAGTCTGCCGCTGCTGATTCATGACGTCGTCGTATTCGAGCACGGCCTTGCGGCGATCGAAGTTTTGCCCTTCGACCTTTTTTTGCGCGCCTTCGATGGAGCGCGTCACCATGGGCGATTCGATGGGCACGTCTTCGACCAGGCCGAGGCGTTCCATGAGGCCGCTCATGCGATCGAGGCCAAAGATGCGCAGCAGATCGTCTTCGAGGCTTAGGTAAAAGCGCGATGCGCCCGGATCGCCCTGGCGACCGGCGCGGCCGCGCAGCTGGTTGTCGATGCGGCGCGATTCGTGGCGCTCGGTGCCAATAATGCGCAGGCCGCCCGCGGCGAGCACAACTTGTTTTTCGGCGTCGCACTGGGTCTTAAATTGGGCAATCAGGGCCTGTTCGCGCGCGGTTTCGGCGAAGCCTGCCGCCTCGATGACCTCGCTCGGCAGCTCGCTGGCATCAGCCGCACCGTGTTCGAGGATCAAGGGCTCGAGCTCGGAGCCATGATCGGCGATCCACGCGGCTTTTTCGGCCGCGAGCGCTTCCTTGCCCATGTACTCGGCATTGCCGCCGAGCAAAATATCGGTGCCGCGACCGGCCATATTGGTCGAGATGGTAATCGCGCTCTTGCGCCCGGCTTGCGCGACGATGCCAGCCTCGCGCTGATGCTGCTTGGCGTTGAGCACGTTAAACGGCACGCCCTTTTCGCGCAAGAACGACGCCACGACCTCGGATTTTTCGACCGAGGTGGTGCCGACCAGCACCGGCTGGCCGCGTCCGTGGCAGTCGAGGATGTCGGCGATGACCGCGTTGAACTTGCCGCGCTCATTTTTGTAGACCAGATCTGGCTGATCTTTGCGAATGATCGGCTTGTTGGTCGGAATCGTCACCACGGCGAGCTTGTAAATCTCGTGGAATTCGCCGGCCTCGGTGTCTGCCGTGCCGGTCATGCCGGACAGCTTGCCGTACATGCGGAAGAAGTTCTGGAACGTCACCGTCGCCTTGGTTTCGTTTTCCTCGCCGACCTCGACGCCCTCTTTGGCTTCGATGGCTTGGTGCAGGCCATCGGACCAGCGGCGGCCCGGCATCTTGCGGCCGGTGTGTTCGTCGACGATGACGATTTCGCCCTGCTCGATCACGTAGTTGACGTCGCGCTTGTAGAGCGAGTGCGCCTTGAGCGCCTGCGACACGTGGTGGTTGAGCTGGAGATTCTCCATGTTGTAGAGATTCTCGACCGATAGCAGCTTTTCGACTCGCTCGACGCCCTCGTCGGTGAGCATGGCTGAATGCGCCTTTTCGTCGACGACAAAATCGACGTCGCGGCGCAGGCGCGGAATGATCTTGTCGACGCGGTGGTATTGGTCTGGCGACTGCTCGGCCTCGCCTGAAATAATCAGCGGCGTCCGCGCCTCGTCGATGAGGATGGAGTCGACTTCATCGACCACGGCGTAGTTGAGCGCGCGTTGCACCATCCGGTCGGGGATGTCCTCCATGTTGTCGCGCAGGTAGTCGAAGCCAAACTCATTGTTTTGGCCATACGTGATGTCGCAGTTGTAGTTGCGCTGGCGCTCAAACTGGTGGAGGCCATGCACGATGACGCCGGTGGAAAGCCCGAGCCAGCCATAGAGCTGTCCCATCCATTCGGCGTCACGCCGCGCCAGGTAGTCGTTGACCGTCACCAGGTGGACGCCCTTGCCGGTGAGCGCGTTGAGGTAGAGCGGCAGCGTCGCCACCAGCGTCTTGCCTTCGCCGGTGCGCATCTCGGCAATGCGGCCTTGGTGCAGCACGGTGCCGCCGATCATCTGCACGTCGTAGTGGCGCATACCGAGCACGCGCTTGCCGGCCTCGCGCACCACGGCAAAGGCCTCGGCGTGGATGTCGTCGAGCGAGGCGCCGTTGTCGAGCTTCTCCTTGAAGCGCGCGGTCATCGCCTTGAGGTCGGCGTCGCTTTTGGCCTCCATCGTGGGGCCGAGGTCGGCGATGCGAACGACCAGCGGCTGGATTTTGTTAATCTCGCGCTGGTTCTTGGTACCAAAGATTTTTTCGAGTATTCCCATGAGGTTGCCTCGTGCAGCCGCGCAGTTGCGGGAGGCCGTTCATACCACGGGCGGCGGGGCAATTTCAGGTCGCGCCGGGCGTCACTGCCCAATTTGGCGGGAATTTGCGCGAATTAACACCCCATGGGCGGTCGCGCGCTACTCCGCGAGGCCGCAGCGGGCAAACACGAAGGCTTCGCAGGTGCAGGTGCTGGCGTCGCCGCTGGCGTCGCAGGCATTGCCTTGTGGGTCGCGGCAGTTGATGCCGCCGTAAACCGCTTCGCACTCCGCGCGCTCGCTGCATAGCGCTTCCGTATTTAGGGTGTTGCACGGTGGCGCGACGTCGCAACTCCTGAAGGAGATACACGCACCGGTATAGCAACCGGTATCGTCGACCAAGGGGACCTCGCTCTCCGGGCACGACGGCGGGGGCACGTCGCAGGATGCGCTGGCGCAGGTGGTGTTTGCAGGCAGGGGATTAGGCGGCGGGCTGCAGCGCACGTCATCGGACGATTCCAGGCTGCCGCAGGTGACGACGCCGTCAGAATTGGCAAAACAACCGGCGAGCGAGACGCTAACGAGGGTGGCGATAAATAGGGAGAGCTTCATGGCAGGTCCTTTCAAAGGTGACGGGCGAGGCTAGAGCGTCGCGCAGAAGTCGTAGACAAACGATTCACAAGTACAATTGGCGGCGTCGCTGGTACACGACGTGCCATCGGGGGTGCGGCAGTCGATGCCGGCATAAACCGGCGCACAATCGGCGCGTTCGTCGCATTGGCCTGCATCAATGATGCTTTCGCAGGCAACCGAGCTTGGGTCGTTGGGTTCGCAGGTGCCGCGCGCCTCGTTGCAATACAGGCCTGGGCCAGCCGTCGCATGCCGGCGCGTCCGCGCTGCAGGTGCCGGTGAAGCCGCAGGTGTTGCGCGGGTCGCAAGAAAAGCCGGCGTCGCAGTCGTCGGAGACGTCGCATGCTGGTGCCTCGGTGCAAACCGGTGAGCCCGAGCTCGCGTCGCATATGGCGCCGCTTTCACAATCCCTGTTGGCGACGCAGGCGGTGCCGACCTGGCCTTGGTCAAGCGGCGGCGAGGTGCCGTCGCCGTCGGACGAACCGTTAAACTTCCACTCGCAACCGGAGGCGCTAACTAGGGCGATGACGGCAAATAACGAGATCATGCGGGTCTTCATATGGGTGCTCCTGATAGATGTAACTGCAACCGAGATGCCACGAATTTGATTAATAAAACCTTTTTGTTTCAACAGGTTACAAATCAAGGTGTAATGGGTTGTTCACACCGCGCGAACACAAAGGATTCACACGTGCAGTCAGCGGCCTCGCTGCTGCAGGCCGCGCCGGAGGGCGTGGTGCAGTTAACCCCGGTGTAAACTGGTGCGCACGCGTCGGCCTCTAGACACGCCGCCTCGCTGGTTAGGTCTTCACAAACAAGCGGTGGCGCGGCTTCGCCCGGCACGCAGGTATCGCGTTCATCGCAAACATAGCCCTCCAGGCCACAGCTGCCATCGGCGGAGCATAGGCCGGCTGGCGAGGTGACGCACTGCCCGTAATAGTAGCTACCTAGGTCGTCCTCGCAGTAAAGGCCCAGCTCGCATTCATCGTTGCTGGCGCACCAGATGTCGTAGCAAACATCCCAGCAGCCGTAGTCGTCACAGACATAGCTGCAAGTCGTTGGTGGCGGCGACCATTGGGTTTCCTCGTCAACAACGATGAGGCAGGCGCTCATCGACAAGGCAGCGGTGGCGCAGATGGTGGTGAGCAAAGCGGTACGTTGGCGCATGGTTCCTCCGGGTGTTGCCCGATATCTAGCAACCGACGTGCCAGCTTGGCAAAGCCAGTAATCGGCAGGCGGCCTAGCCTGCGGTGCCGGCGGGGACGTCAGCGGGGGCGGGAAGGCGCGGCCCGTGTGGCGGATTCTTCACACCTCGTGACTGAAATGTCGTGCCTAGCTGTCGGAGGCCTGACGGACGAGCTGCTCGAAATCCGCTCAGTCGATAGGGCTTTTTGAGAAATCGCACGTGACCCGGTGCTACACCCTTGATTGGTCCGGTGGCGCCGCCGTGCGCCGAATCGCCTCCTGCTCACTAAACCCGCTCGAAAGGATGATGGGGAGTTGCGCGCACCGCTGATGCAAGGCTGCCATCACGTCGCCGCCTGATAGGCCCGGCATCGTTAGATCGAGCAAGACCAGCGAAATCGTAGCGGCGTGCTGGTCAAAAAGGGCGAGGGCCTCGGCGCCATTGCGCGCTTCGAGGGTGGCAAAGCCCATTTGCTGGAGCAATTCGGCGGCCGTTGAGCGCAACGCGGCGTTGTCGTCGACAATCAGCACCGTGCCGGCCACCGCGACCGGGGTTGCGGCATGCCGGTTCGTTTGGCTGGGCGCGTGGCCCCGGCGTAGGGTGGGTCGCGCGAGGCCGGCGCCGCGGGCAGCAAGACCGAGAACGTCGTGCCCTGACCTGGCTGCGAGGTCACGGAGATGCCACCACCAGGCTTCGGATGATGCCGCAAACGGCCGGCAGGCCAAGGCCGCGCCCGGTTTGCTTGGTCGTGAAAAACGGCTCAAATATGCGCGCCCGCGTCGCCTCGCCCATGCCGCATCCGGTATCGGCAACGCGAAGCTCGACGTAGCCGCCTGGCTTCATCGCTCGACGCGGCGCCGGCTCCGTCGGTTGCTGCCAGGACTTAGCCGCGTCGACACCGTGATCCGTGCCAGGCCGCCGGCCGAGCGCCTCCGAGGCGTTGCTGAGCAAATTAATTACCACTTGCTGAAGCTGCGTGCGATCGGCGACGATGGCGGCAGCTCGGCGCCAACAAATGCACGATGGCCTCGGGGCGGCTGACGACGACCTTAATCATGCCCGCCATCTCGGCTAGCAGGGCATTGAGATCGATCGGTTCGACCACGAAGCTGCCCTTGCCCGAATATGCCAGCAGCTGGTTGGTCAACCCCGCCGCGTGCTCGGCCAACTGCTCGAGCTGATCAAGATACGCCAGGACCGGCGCCGAGGCCTCGGGCACGAGCCTGCGCGCCAGGCCGAGCTGGCCCAGCATCCCGGTCAACACGTTATTGAAATCGTGCGCGATGCCACCCGCCAAGAGGCCCAGGCTCTCCAGCTTTTGTGCATGCAGCAACCTGCGTTCGAGCTCACGCGCCTCGGCCTCTGCCTCGATGCGGCGCGTGATGTCGAAGATATAGCCAACGAAGTGGGTGGCCTGGCCGTGCGCGTCGCGAATGACATGCGTGAAGTCGTGCAGCCAGCGCGCCGACCCGTCGCCGTGGCGAACGCGGTAAGGCTCGTGTTCGAAGCTGACGAGCCCCCGCGTCGACGCCTCCGCCACTTCGGAGGCTACGCGCGGCGCGTCGTCGGGCATCACAATGTCGCCATAGCTTAGCGCTTGCGTCCGGAAGGCCTCGGCGTCGTAGCCTAAGACCTCGCGCACGTTGTCGGAGACGTATTCAACCGGCCAGCCGGCTTCGTTGCGCCAGCGAAAGACGACGACCGGCCCCTTATTAAAAACTGCGTGCGTATTTTGTCCGTCCATCGGCCCGCCCTCCACCTACGCTCACGTGCCGCGCCAGCACGGAGCAAATGGTCTCGCGCAAGCTCTTGCGCGCGCGAAAGCCAAGCTCTCTTTCGGCGCGCGAACCATCCACCATGCAAATGTAGCGAATAAAATCGAACTCGGCGACCGGGTAGTTCGAGATGCCGAGGCGAAACGCCGCGCTCCACAGCGCGCCGGCGAGCAGGTGCGGCACCGCGATGGTCTTGTGCCCCAGCTCGCGAAAAATGACCGAGAGCGGCAACTCGCCCGGGCCGACGATGTTGTAGATGCCGCGCGTGCCGGGCGCGATCGCGCGCGCCACCGCCTCGGCCGCATCCTCCTGGTGCAGGCATTGCAACATGGGATCAAAGCCAAGCAGCACCGGCGCGGGGTTAAGCCGCAGGTAGTTCGAGGGCGCGTTGTGGATGCTGCCCAAGATGTGCACCGGCCGTAAGATCACGGTCTCAACCGTCTGCGCCTTCCAAAAAAACGTCGACACGAGGTGATCGATTTCGACCAGGTCGCGCATTTGCGGAAACCGCTGCGAGGCGAGCAGGGGCGCGTCTTCGGTGAGAAACTGCGGGTTGTCGTGCCGCGGGCCGTAGACGTTGGCGCTCGAGAGCAGGACAAATTTAGGGACCTTGTAGGCCAGGCAATAATCGAGCAGCTTGGTGGTGCCGCCGATATTCCACGAATAGACCTCGCTCGCCGCGGCCCTGGGATCATGCATGATGCCGAGGTGAATCACCGCCGCGACGTCACCGTGGCGAAAGACGTCGCGGGCGCGGCTTGAGCGCAGATCGACCGAGATGAGCTCGACGTCCTTGGGGCGCTCGGGAAACGGCCGCCTATCGAGGCCGACCAGCCGTAGCCCAAGTTGGCGATGCAGGCGTTCGGTGACGACGCGACCAAAACGGCCCGCCATGCCGGTGATGACAATTTTTTGGCTCACCAGAAGATGTGCTCCCGCGCGGCAAGCCCATCGGCGAGCAGCGCTTCGATGGCGTGCTGACGGTCTGCACCTTGCTCACGATGACCGCGTCGTCGTCGTCCGGATCGCCGTCAAAGCGCAGCGGCTCGCCGAAATGGATGCGATAGCGCACCGGCAGCGGCACGATGGGAATGAACGGCGGGTAGGGCACCACCGGCAGCGCGGGCATGCCGAGCAACTTGGCTACGCGTCGCAGGTTGACCGCGGGCGCCTGCTCTTCGGCGCCAACCACGCCGACCGGGATGATCGGGGTTTGCGTTTGCAGCGCTAGGCGGAGAAAGCCGAGGCCAAACGGCTGCAGTTGGTAGCGTTCGCGATACGGCTTGGAGATGCCGCGCACGCCCTCGGGAAAGACCAAGATGGCCTCTTCGCGTTGCAGCAGCGCGCGGCAATTCTCCGGCGTGCCGGTGACCTGGCCCAGGCGCGCAAACCAGTACGAAACAAAGGGCATGGTCGGCACATAGCGTTCGAGCATGCTGCGCACCAGCCGCGGCTTGGCGGCATCGAGAAAGGCGGCGCAACCAATCGCCAGGCCGTCAAACGGGAGCTGGCCCGAGTGATTCGAAATAAACATCACGCGGCCATGCGCCGGAATGTTGTGCGCGCCAAACACCTCGGCGCGAAAATAGTAGCGATAGAGCAAGCGCGCGGCGGTGGCGGCCTGGCGAAAATGCGACTTGGAGAGGCCAAAGGCGTCGTAGCCATAATCGCTGGTGCCGAACTTGATTTGTTCGAGGCGGCCGTCAATATCGTCGCGGCGCGCGACGTCGCGGGCGTGACGCAGCTCGCTGGAAATTTTTTGCAGCGCGTTCACCTGGAATATTCTAAGCCATCGCCCTCAGCCTGTCACAAACGCGAGCTGGCGTTTGTCGACGCGAATCTCGCCGCGCGCCCCGACGTAAAACGCCTGGTTGCGTTGGCCATGCCCCACCGGCAGCCCGCAAGCGAAGGGCGTTGCGGCGGCCGCGGCGGCGGCGCGCAGCAGCGCGTTCGCCGCGCGACCATCGTCGTCGCTTGCGTTATCGCCACAGCGCGTGAAATCGCCCGCAACGAGGCCGTAGCAGGCGTGCAGCGCCCCCGCCAGACTTAGCTGCGTTAGCATGCGATCGATGCGATAGGGCGCTTCACCGACGTCTTCTAAAAACACCAAGCGTTCCGCCATAGCGACCTGCCATGGGGTCCCCATGAGATGGCAAAGCAGCGAGAGATTGCCGCCTACGACGATGCCGCTGGCGTCGGCCTGCGCCTCTTGCAGCGCGATCGGCGGGGCCGCCTCGGGCGTTGTCATTACTTGCAGCAAGCGATTCACGCTCGCGGCATCAAGCCCGCCCAGTTGCGTGACCACGGGGCCGTGGATGGCTTGATAGCCGCAGGCCATCACCCAAGCATGTAGCGCGGTGCCGTCGGAAAAACCGATGATGGGTTTGGGATCGGCGCGAAACGCCGCCTCGTCAAGATGCGGCAAGATGCGCATTAGGCCATAGCCACCGCGTGCCATCATGATGGCGCGGACGTCTGGATCGCGCAGATAAGCGTTAAATTCGTCAATACGCAGCTGATCATCGCCCGCGAGATATCCTGCCTTGCGC
The DNA here is from genome assembly GCA_016716835.1 of Myxococcales bacterium. Lineage (NCBI taxonomy): Bacteria > Pseudomonadati > Myxococcota > Myxococcia > Myxococcales > Myxococcales bacterium. The sequence goes on from JADJUW010000002.1 coordinate 810,989, forward strand.
TCGATGTCGGGTCGCATTGCGAGCCGAAACGCGTTGAGATGGGTCAAACCCAAGCGAAGTCTTTCGGGTGACACCGGGCCGGCGGGCGCCGCGATTGCTAGGATCTGCCCTGGCGCGAGCGGCGGGGGGGCGATCAGCGGGGCATTGGTAAGCACTAGTGAACCACCGGAGGCTCGTCCTGGTCGGAGAGTTCGATCGCGCCGAAGCGCTCTTCGTAGCGCTCGATGTTTTTTTGCAGCGCGGCGGCGAGGCGTTTGGTGTGTTTGGGTGATGAGATGATGCGCGAGGCGACGCGGGCGCGGCCCGTGTTTGGCTGCAAGAAGGCAAAGTCGAGGATGAATTCGTTTTCGGAGTGATTTACGAGTACGAGATTCGCATAGGTGCCGGTCGCGACCTGGTCGTCCATTTGCAGCTGCAACTTGGGACCGGGAGCGGACGGGCGGCGGGGTTCGTCGGTCATGGCCGGCAACTGTACTAAAAAATGCCGAAAAATAATCAGGCCGCTACTCAGGAGGGGGGAGGGAGGAGTTGAGTAGCGGCCCTTCGCGCGTCGCCGGTGCCGTCGCCTTGCTTTAGTCAACAGGGGAGGGGGGGGAGGGGAGAGAACGCTGGTCTAAACCAAGTCGAACCGCACCGTCTTCGCGCAAACTTTTCAGTTGTCAGCGAGGCGTTTGCCTCACGCTTAGACTACTAAGCAACCATCGTGCCAGGTCCAGAACGAAGCATGGGACGTCTTTAACTTATTGATTTTAAAAGAGGTGAAACCGGATCGCGTTGCCTGGTGTAAGAAAAAATCGGAGTCTGGTGGTGACTGTTTGGCCTGCTCGATGGGACCAATTCTCCCAATGTGGGGTGACGCGCCCCAGGTCGCGCAGGCAGCTTGCTAGCGGGTTCGACCTTTGCGCACGGTTCGCGTCGGTTGCGGTGCGACGTGGCCATCTCGCCGTGCCAGCCCCATCCGCCAAACCCGCCCGTGCGGCCGACGCCCGACTTTTCCCGTCAAGCCGACGTTTTTGCCGCGAGCGGTGGCGGCGTGGTTCTGGCTATCGGCGGATGTCGTCGGCGCGGGCGAGGCGAGCGGCGCTTCCCATGCACCTTGGGCCGGGCCGCGCCTTCGCGGCGTAAGAAATGCAAGGCCCTGGCGCAGCAGATCGTCAGCCCCATTCCGAGGCGGGTTGGGTTGCGACGCCTGGCGCGAGCATGAGCGTTCGCGCCGCATGAATAAGGTTGGGCGGCAGCGTGCCGCCGTGACCTTGCACGACGACAAGCGCCCCCTGTAGGCGTGAAAACGCATTGCCTGGTTTGGCAAATTCTGTGGCAATGAGCGCCTTGGCACGTTGGCGGTGTTGGCGCGGTACGCCGTAGATCCGCATCAGGGCGCCTTCGCTGCGCAGCGCGGTCGCCAATAGGCCGCGCACGAATTGGATGCGCTCCATGATTGAAATGCGGAGCGTCATGCCCCAGTCGATGAACGTAAGCCCCAGCGCGCCGGTGGCGTCGTGGCCGGCAAAGATGTTGCCCTTGTGGAGGTCGCCGTGAAACCGCCCGGTGACGAGCACGGTGAAAACGGCGGCCGCAAGGATGCGCGGCGCAAGTTGCCGCCGCTCCGCGGGCGACAACGAGGCGTCGATGATGGGGGCGCCCACCGCAATTTCTTGCACCAAGACGTCATCACCGGACAAGGCCGAATAGATGCGCGGTACCGTGATGCCCAGACGCGCCATGATAGGCCCCAAATCCATCGTCGCGGCGCGCTCGAGTCCGTAATCAACCTCGGCCTCGCTCACCTCGCGAAAGCTATCGATGATGGACCTAAAGCCCGCGGCGTCCGGGCGACCTTCGACGAGCTGGGTCAGCGTGTCGAGGTTTCGCCGCAGCGCGCGGCTGGCGCCAGGCTTGAGAATCTTGATGATAACGACGCGACCATCTGGCAGCGTCGCGAGATGGATTTGGCCCAACGAGCCGACGCCGAGCGGCTTGGAATTGATGGAAGCAAACAACGTGTCGACCAGCCGGCGTCCACGAACGCGCTGCGCGCGCGCCGCGGGGTTGCGTTCGAGGGCCTTGTCGAGTTGATCCACGATGTCAACAAATGGAGCGGCTGGCGCCTCGCTTGAAAGCTTGGCGACCTCGCGGCGAATGTCATCGCTGAGCAAGCCGGGGCGATTGCCGAGCAATTGGCCAAGCTTGACGAAGCCCGGGCCAAGCCCCGCCAGCGCCACGCGCAAGATGCCGCCGACGTTGCCGCGCTCGGCGCGAATGGCCACGATCAGCGCAACCTGCTCGATGCGCGGTAGCGCGAGCACGCCGCGCGCGATCACGTCGACGAGCAGGGCCTTGTCGATGATGGCCGCCTGCCCAGGCGCCGGCGGCATAAACATGTCGTCGGGTAGATGAGCGGCAATTTCTTTGCGCAGAAGCTGCTCGGATGGCAGCAATTGACTGAAAATTGCGTGATCGAGCGCCGCGAGGTTGCCGCGAACTAAGCGAGCTTGTGCGAGCACGCGCGCCTGCGCTGCCTCGGGTAGGACGCGAAAGCCTGCGGCTAATTCGTTGACAATTTGTGAGCGAGGGGGAAAGTTGATGCTGGGCATGGCCTCCCGCACCGGACGCAGTGAATCTTCGGTAATGTGGACGAGCACGTTGGCGTCAAATTCCGAGACGTTGCGACGGCCGTCCGCCCGGACTGGCGCCAGCGCAAGCAGCGTCGCCAAAAGCAACGCCATCAAGGCCACTGGGAGTCGGATCGACCGGTACACGTGTGCTGTAAAAATATGCAAACGTCGCGCCAGCGCGTGTGCCCGCGAGAGTCTCATTATTGCAACGAGTTAGGGGGTGACTTGGGGAGGCTCGCCCGCCCTTAGGCGGCTAGCACGATTGACGTGGTGTCAGTCGTCGCCAGCGCTCGGACTGGCGTATACCTGGTTCGCATGCGTGCGCTCGGCCTTGATGTTGGTAGCAAGACCATCGGCGTCGCCGTCTCTGACGAGCTTGGGATCGCAGCGCATCCGCTCTGCGTGATCTCGCGCCGCGGGACAGAGGCTGACGCGCGCGCGATCGCCGAGCTCGCCACGGCCGAACGTGCTGAGGCGTTGGTGGTCGGCATGCCTTTCGAGCTTTCGGGTAAGGAGGGTCCGCGTGCCGCCCGCGTGCGGGTGTTTATCGCCGCCTTGCGCGCGATTTCAATCCTGCCGATGTTTGAGCAAGACGAGCGCTTTTCGACCGTCGAAGCCGAACGCTTGCTGATCAGCGGCGGCGTCAAGCGCGGCAAGCGCGCCGCGGTGATCGACAAGCAGGCGGCCGCCATTATCCTGCAAGCGTGGCTCGCGCGTGCTAAGCCCTAACTCCCTCGTTGGCAGCCGCCACCTTGCCCCCGGATTTTGGCGGCGCGCTGGTTCTCCTGGTCGGCGCAATCTAGTACGCTGCGCTCGTGGCGAAATCGTCGTTTAAGACGGCACTATGGATCGTCTTGGCAACCTTGGCCCTGGCCGTCGGGGTGGCGGGCGTGCTTGGGTTTCGCGCGCTGCAATACCCCCACGTTGCCCACGCCGGTACCGGCAAGCCCGTCGTCGTCGAGGTCACGCCCGACATGTCGTTTACCGGCATCGCGGCCGCGCTACACGCCGAGGGCGTCGTCACGCAGCCGCGCCTGTTTCGGGTCTACGGCATGTATCGCGGCGCCACCCGCAAGGTGCGCGCCGGGCGCTATGAACTGGCCGATAACCTAACGCCCAAGCAAGTGCTCGATGTACTGGTGGCCGGCGTCAAGGAAAAGACGGTCAAGGTGACGCTGCCCGAAGGCAAGCACATGCTGGAGTACTTCGACATCATCGAAGCCGCAGGCGTTGGTAAACGCAGCGAGCTCCAAGCGCTGGCGCAAGACCCAACGTTTCTTAAAACCCTGCAGATCGATGCCGTAAGCATCGAGGGCTATCTCTTCCCCGATACCTATGATTTTCCGCTCAATCAGCCGGCGGAAAAGATCTTACAACGCCTAGTGGCACGGTATCGCGTCGTGTGGAGCGAGGTAGCGGCGGCGGCGGGCCCCGCGCTGGCGGAGACGCAACGGCGCATGGGGTGGGATGCGCACCAGCTCCTGACCATGGCCTCGCTGGTCGAGAAAGAGGCCGTATTACCAAGCGAGCAAGCGCGCATTGCGCAGGTTTTTTACAATCGTTTGACTAGCGATACGTTTGTTTCCAAGCGACTCGAGACCGACCCCACCATCCGCTATGGGTGCATGGTTGGTTCACCCGGCGCGACGTCATGCAAAAATTGGAAAATTACCGATCGCTTGCGCACCTTGCAGTTGCGCGACGCCACCAATACCTACAATACGTACCAGCACGCGGGCTTGCCACCTGGACCGATTTGCAGTCCTGGCCGGGGCGCCATGCTCGCCGCGATGCAGCCCGATGGCAGCGGCTTTTTCTACTTCGTTGGTCGCAACGACGGTTCGCACGTGTTTTCAAAAACGTTTGCCGAGCACAGCGCGGCGGTGGACAAATACCAGCGGTAGCGACGTTGCGCGGTTGAGCCGAGCCCTCGAGGTTGCTGTGGCCAGTTGTGGGATATTAAAGACGATGTAGGTTTTGGCGGCGATTCGTCTTTTTGCCAGCAATCGGACGTTAGCGCGTCTGCATGATAGGCTTGTGCCATGGGGCTTGTACGTGAAATCGCGGCGTTGCAAAACTACGAAACCTACAAGGAGCTGACGTGGGAAGGCGGCTTTGACGACTACCTCGAAGTCGTTCGCAAACAGCCCGGCGTGACGCGCACCGCGTATCAACGCCTTTACGACATGGTGCTTTCGCACGGCACCGAAGAGTACGTCGACAACAAGAAAAAGCTCGTGCGCTACAAGTTCTTCCAGAGCGGCAGCAACGGCAAGGACGAGGTCTTTGGCCTCGATGTGCCGCTGATGCGGCTGATGAATGTGTTTAAGAGCGCGGCGCAGGGCTATGGCACCGAGCGGCGCATTATCTTATTGCATGGCCCGGTCGGCTCGGCGAAGTCGACGATCGTGCGCCTGCTTAAGAAGGGCATCGAGAACTATTCGCGCACCAAAGACGGCGCGCTGTATTCATACTTTTGGACGCTGCCTGGTCCGCTGTCAGAGTTGGCCGGCGGCAGCGACACCTTTATTTGCCCCATGCACGATGAGCCGCTTCGGCTAATTCCGCGCGAATGGCGCGCCGAGGCCTTGGCCAAGCTAGGCTTGGGCCACCTCAACATTGAAGGCGACGTCAATCCCGCCTGCCGCCTGATCTTTAAAGAGCTGATGCGGCACTATCAGGGCGATTTTGAAAAAGTAATGAGCCACGTGCGCGTACGCCGCCTCGTGCTGTCTGAGCAAGATCGCATCGGCATCGGCACGTTCCAGCCCAAGGACGAAAAGAACCAGGATTCGACCGAACTGACGGGCGACATCAACTATCGCAAGATTGCGGTATTCGGCGCCGACTCTGACCCGCTCGCATTTAACTTCGACGGCAAGGTCAACGTCGCTAACCACGGGATCATCGAGTTTGTCGAAATCCTCAAGGTCGATGTCGCCTTTCTCTACGATTTGCTCGGCGCGACGCAAGAGCGCAAGATCAAGCCCAAGAAGTTCGCGCAGACCGACATCGACGAGGTGATCATTGGCCACACCAACGAGGCCGAGTACAAGAAGCTGCTCTCCAACGAATTCATGGAAGCGCTGCGCGACCGCACGGTGAAGGTCGACATCCCGTACATCACGCGGGTTTCGGAAGAAGTGAAAATCTACGCCCGCGACTTCACCAAGGAACGAGTTGGCAAGCACATCGCGCCGCACACGCTGTATGTCGCCGCGCTGTGGGCCGTGTTAACGCGCCTCGAAGATCCCAAGAAGCCAAACCTGTCGCTGTTGCAAAAGGCCAAGCTGTACGACGGCAAGAGCCTGCCCGGTTTTACGCAAGACAATATCAAGGAGTTGCGCAAGGAGGCCAACCGCGAAGGCCTCGACGGCATCTCGCCGCGCTATATCCAGGATAAGATTTCCAACGCGCTGGTCTCAGAGAAGGGCGACGGTGGCGCGATTAACCCGTTTATGGTGCTCAACGAGCTCGAGAGCGGGCTGCGCAGCCATTCGCTCATTGGCAGTGATGAGGTACGCAAGCGCTACGGCGCGCTGCTGTCGCTGGTAAAGCAGGAGTACGACGATATCGTCAAGAACGAAGTCCAGCGCGCCATTTCCGCCGATGAAGAACTCATCATGCGGCTGTGCGCCAATTACATCGACAATATCAAGGCGTACACCCAGCGCGAAAAGGTGAAGAACCCGTACACCGGGCAAGATGAAGAGCCAGATGAACGACTCATGCGGTCGATCGAGGAGAAGATCGACATCCCGGACTCCCGCAAGGATGATTTTCGCCGCGAGATCATGAACTACATCGGCGCCTTGGCCATCGAAGGCCGTACGTTTGACTACAAGACCAATGAACGCCTGCACAAGGCGCTCGAGGCCAAGCTGTTCGAAGACCAAAAAGATTCGATCAAGCTGACCAGCTTGGTCAGCAATGTCGTCGACCGCGATACCCAGGCCAAGATCGACGTCGTCAAGCAGCGCCTTATCACCAACTTTGGCTATGACGAGAGCTCGGCGACAGATGTCCTTAACTACGTGGCTTCAATTTTTGCGCGAGGCGACGTCAAGAAGGAGGGCTAACTCATGGATGCGCGCGGCGTCGGCACCGTCTCGATCGAGCTTAACAACACGCTGGCGGAGCTGTTGGCAAGGCTGTGCGTCGAGATGGGCACCGAGGATGTGGCGGGCGTCGTGTCGCGCGCGCTCGGCCTGCTCGACTTGGCGCAGCGCACGCGCCGCCAAGGTGGCCACCTGTATTTTGTCAATGAGCGCGGCGAGACCGCAGACGTGGTGTTTTAATGAGCCAGCGCATCGACCTCGACCATGGCCGCTTTCGCGAGATCATTCGCGGCAAGATCAAAGAGAACCTGCGCAAGTATGTGTCGCAGGGCGAGATGATCGCGCGCAAGGGCAACGACACGGTGTCGGTGCCGATTCCGCAGGTCGACTTGCCCCGCTTTCGCTTCGGCAGCAAAGAGCAACAGGGCGTCGGGCAAGGCGATGGCAAGGTGGGGCAGGGCCTGGGCGACGGCGATCCGCAGGATGGCGACGGCCACGGCGAGGCCAGCGACCGGCCGGGCGAGCACATGCTCGATGTGGATCTGTCTGTCGCCGAGCTCGCCGAGATCTTAGGCGAAGAGCTCGCCTTGCCGCGCATTGAGCCTAAGGGCAACGCCAAGATCTCGACGTACAAGGACAAGTATTCGGGGATTCGCAGCACCGGCCCCGAGTCGCTACGGCACTTCCGGCGCACCTATAAGCAGGCGCTGCGCCGCCAAGTCGGCAGCAGCACCTATGACGGCAAGAACCCGGTCATCATTCCCATTCGCGACGACCGCCGCTACCGCTCGTGGAAGCGCGAGATGCTGCCGCAATCGACCGCGGTCATCATTTATATGATGGACGTCTCGGGCTCGATGGGCGATGAGCAAAAAGAGATCGTGCGCATCGAGAGCTTCTGGCTCGATACGTGGCTTAGGTCGCAATACAAGGGCATCGAAAGCCGCTACATCATTCACGACGCGCTGGCCAAGGAGGTCGACCGCGACACGTTCTTTCGCACCCGCGAGTCGGGCGGCACGATGATTTCGAGCGCGTACAAGTTGTGCGCGAAAATGATCGAGGACGATTACCCGGTCGATCAATGGAATATTTATCCTTTCCATTTTTCCGATGGCGACAATTGGTCGGTCGACGACACCGCGGTGTGCGTCTCGCTCTTGCGCGATGAGCTCTTGGCGAAGGTCAACATGTTTGGCTATGGGCAGGTCGAATCGCCCTACGGTTCGGGGCAGTTTCTCAAGGATCTTAACGAGCAATTTGGCGCCGACGAGCGCGTCGTGACCTCGGAGATCAAGAGCAAGGACGCGATCTTAGATTCCATTAAGGATTTTCTGGGGAAGGGGAAATAGCGTGACCAGGCTGCACCAACTCCCGCCCTATCTGCGCGAGATCCAAGAGAGCGTCGAACAACACGCGCGCGACTTTGGTCTGGATTTTTTTCAGATCTCGTATGAGGTGCTCGACTACAAGACCATGAACGAGGTGGCGGCCTATGGGGGCTTTCCCACCCGCTACCCGCACTGGCGCTTTGGCATGGACTACGAACAGCTCAGCAAGAGCTACGAGTGGGGCATGTCGAAGATCTACGAGATGGTGATTAATACCAATCCCTCGTACGCTTATCTCTTGGAAGGGAACTCGACCGTTGAGCAGAAGACCGTGATGGCGCACGTGTGCGCGCATGTCGATTTCTTTAAGCACAACTTTTTCTTTGGCAAGACCAACCGTAAAATGGTCGATGCGATGGCCAACCACGCCTCGCTGGTGAGGCGGCACATGGCAGCCGTCGGCCAGGATGAGGTCGAGAATTTCCTCGACGTTGCGCTCTCGCTCGAAAATCTCATCGACCCGATGTCGGTTTATCTCGTGGGCCGCCCGAGCGACAAGAGCGTGGCGCCAAGCGGGGGCTCCGATGATTCGCGCATGCCGGCGAAGAATTACATGGACAAATTCATCAACCCGCCCGAGTACCTTGAGGCGCAGCGCAAGAAGCAAGCGGAGGCCAAGCAGAAGCAGAAGCACCGCTTTCCCGAGCGCCCGCAGCGCGACGTGTTGTGGTTCTTGATCCAGCACGCGCCGCTCGATGAGTGGCAGCGGCATTGTCTGGAGATCGTGCGCGATGAGGCCTACTACTTCGCGCCGCAGGCGATGACCAAGATTATGAACGAGGGCTGGGCGAGTTACTGGCACTCCAAGATTCTGACTGAGAAGGCGTTGCTGAGTTCGGAGATCATCGACTACGCCGAGGCCAACGCCGGCGTCATGGCAACTTCGCCGGGTAGGCTTAATCCCTACAAGCTGGGTGTCGAGCTCTATCGCAACATCGAGTCGCGGTGGAACAAGGGGCAGTTTGGCAAGGAGTGGGACGAATGCGACTCGATGGACCAAAAGCGTGGGTGGGATAAGAAGCTGGGCCTTGGCAAGCAAAAAATCTTCGAGGTGCGCAAGCTATATAACGACGTCACATTCATCGACGAGTTTTTTACGCTCGAGTTCTGTATCGAAAACAAGTTTTACACCACCGGCTATCACGAAAAGAACGCCGAGTGGCAGATCGTCAGCCGGGAGTTCGCGCAGGTGAAAGAGCAATTGTTGCGCTCACTTACCAATCGCGGCCAGCCGGTGATCGTGGTCGAAGATGGCAACCTCGATAACCGCGGCGAGCTCTTATTGAAGCACGTGCACGACGGCGTCGATCTCGACCAGGCCAAGCTGCGCGAGACGCTGCGCAACGTGTATCGCCTGTGGACCCGGCCGGTGTTGCTGTGGACCATCGTCGAAGGCAAGGCCAAGGTGTTTCGCTGCGAAGGCGACGCGTTTAGCGAAAAGTCGGCTTAACAGCGCGCTGTCGCGACGCATTTTTCCTTGCCGTATATGCACCTACAAGTGCGGCAAATATTCTTGCGCGATTGTAATCGCGCCTACATCGACGACGCGTTTGCAGGCGGCGTATCCTGAGAGACGTCAAGGATTTGTTCGTCGATAGCAATCTCGGAGGTCTAGATGACTTTAGCGCGCGTAGGAATCATATTTCTGTGTTAGTTGGCGTGGCGACAAACGCCGCGGCGCAGACGTTTACCGAGAACAACGTCATTGCGATTGATTACAACGGGACCACGCGCAACATGACCGGTGGCGGCGACGTTAACAACGCGCCCGTCATTAGCTACATGAACTATGGCGTCGAATGGTGGACCGCTGGGTCGTGCACTTTAAGGTGGGCGGGGGTAATTGGCCGGTTTTGCCCCCTTTCCCCCGCCTTCCCCCGGCGCCCCGGGCCCCACGGACGGCCCCGGGGGGGGGGGGGCGCGGGGGGGGGCCGGTCAGCGTGTATGGCGGCATCAATACGCCAGGCAGCTCCTCGGCAGACTTTCTGACGCGTGACGGGAATGGCGATTTTTTGTACACGAACTGGAACACCTATACGGTGCAACGGCTGACTTACCCCGGGTTGGTTTTGAGCGACATCTACTACAGCTATGCCTACGATATTCAGACTGACCCATCGACCGGAGATATCTACATCATCGACGGCTCTACTATGTATCGCTCCCAGTCGGGTGGTGCCTTTAGCCCGTTCGCGTACAACAGTTACGGTTACACCTTTACAATCGGCGGCGACGGCACCATCTTGCAGACCGACGGCAGTACGGTGTGGAACCTAACGGGTGCCAATGGCGGCTCTGGCCCGTGGCTGCAATACGCCAACAACAAAAATGGCTACGGCATTGCGTTTGTCGAGACCGACTATGCCGGCAGCGGCGGCGGCGGCGGCTCGACATTCGCTGAAGGAGATTTGTATTCGGCCGACTATTCGGGAAACATTCGCAATGCGACTGCGGGCGGCGATCTAAACGCGGCGCCGCTGCTTGCCGCCAACGTCTACGGCGCCGGCGGCTGGGGCGCCGGCATGGTCTGGGATGCCGCTGGCGACTATGGTTACGCGGTCAGTCATGACTCCGACACCGTGAAGCGCTTTAATCGCGCCGGGCAAGCCAGCGATTTTGCCTATATCCAATTGGGTTGCTCACCGATGGGCATAGCCCGCACCAACGATGACAAACTTTGGGTTGCGTGCCATCACAATGGCTACATCCTAGACATTACCCCGGGCGGCAATATCAATACCGCCGCCTTTACGATTCCTGGCGCGTCCGGGGTCGAAACGTTTGCGAGAGACGCCGAAGGGAACTTCTTGTTCTTCAACGGCGGCGCAAACGCGTTGCAGAAAGTTACCTATCCGGGTTGGGTTGTGACCAACTTGTCAACTGGCATTTATTTCCAAGACATCGAGGCAGACCTTGCGACCGGCGATATCTATGCGACGGACAACTACACCATTTACCGCTCCTCGGGTGGCGGGGCATTCACCACATTTGCCTATGCAAGTGGCAGCAAACTCGCGATTAGTAGCACCGGTACGATTCTGCTCAGCGACACGAACGTGATCCAGGATATCTCGGCGGGCGGCTCCGGGCCATTTCCGCAGTTTGCGTATAACCATAGTGGGTACGGGCTCGGCTTTGTCGTGCTCGATTATGGCGGCGGTGGCGGTGGCGGCGGCGTGCCGACAGATCTCGACAGCGATGGCGTCAACAACGACGTCGACAACTGTCCATTTAATGCCAACACCGACCAGTCGGATGATGACTTTGATGGCGTCGGCGACGTCTGTGACGGCACTAATAACTGGGACATCGATGGCGACGGCACGTGGAACGAATACGATAATTGTCCGTTCGACTACAACGTGGCGCAGGCCGACGCCGACAATGACGGCGTCGGTGATTTTTGCGACGGCTTTAATGACCGAGACTACGATGGCGATGGTTATTGGAACGAAAACGATAATTGCGCCTTTGACTACAACCCGGGGCAAGACGATGTCGATACCGATGGCGTGGGTGATAGCTGCGATAGCATTAACGACCGCGACTACGACGGCGATGGCTATGCCAACGGCAGCGATAACTGCCCGTTTGACTTCAACTTTCAGCAGGATGCGGATGCCGATGGCGTTGGCGACGCCTGCGACAGCACCAATGATTTAGATGCCGATGGCGATGGCGTAAACAACGTCAGCGATAACTGCGCCTTTGATGCGAACGCTAGCAAGGCCGACGCCGATGGCGATGGCTTTGGCGACGCCTGCGACGTCACCAACGGCCTTGATGTCGATGGCGACGGCACCAATAACGGGCTCGATAACTGCCCGTACGTGCCAGGCGCCCAGACCGATAGCGATGGCGATGGTCTCGGCAACGTGTGCGATCCGAGCAATGGCCTCGATCTCGACGGCGACGGCATTGTTAATTCCGCAGATAACTGCGTGTTCGCCAGCAATGCCGCGCAGACCGATAGCGATAGCGATGGCCTCGGCAATGCCTGCGATGCGGTTAATAGCAATGACCTCGACGGCGACGGCGTTGTCAATTCGGTCGATAATTGCGTGTTCGTTAGCAATGCCTCGCAGACCGATAGCGATAGCGATGGCCTCGGCAACGCCTGCGATGCGGTCAACAGCAATGACCTCGACGCCGACGGCGTCGCCAATTCGGCTGATAACTGCGTATTCGTTGCCAATGCGTCGCAAGCCGATAGCGATGGCGATGGCGTGGGCAATGCCTGCGACGCGCAAAACGGCAGCGATATCGATGGCGACGGCGTTGGCAATGGCGCCGACAATTGCGCCTTCTTCGCCAACCCCGCGCAATCCGACGCTGATGGCGATGGCCTCGGCGACGACTGCGACGGCCAAGATGGCAATGACCTCGACGGTGATGGCTTTGCCAACGGGGCGGATAACTGTCCGTTTAACAGCAACGGTGACCAGGCCGACGCGGACGGCGATGGCGTGGGCAATGCCTGCGACGCGCAGAATAACCTCGACGCTGATGGCGACGGCGTGAACAACGCCTCAGACAACTGCCCATTCCAGGCCAACGGCGGCCAGGAAGATGCGGATGGCGACGGCCTAGGCAACGCATGCGACGGCCAAGACGGCAATGACCACGATGGCGATGGCGCCGCCAACGGGGCGGATAACTGTCCATTTAACAGCAACGGCGATCAGGCCGATGCGGATGGCGATGGCCTCGGCAACGCCTGCGACCCGCAAAACGACACCGACGTCGATAGCGATGGCGTGGGCAATGCGATCGATAACTGCGCGTTTGTGCCAAACGGCGCGGCGCAAGACAATCAGGCCGACGCCGATGGGGATGGCGTAGGCGATGCCTGCGACCCGCAAAACGGGCTCGACTTTGACGGCGACGGCGTGGCCAATGCCAGCGATAATTGCCTCTTCGTCGCCAACGGCGCGGCGCAGGATAGCCAAGCCGACAGCGATGGCGACGGCTTTGGCGATGCCTGCGACAGCACCAACGGCCTCGACGTCGATGGCGACGGGGTGCTCAATGATGGCGACAATTGTCCGTTCGCGGCCAACGGCGCGGCGCAGGACAATCAGGCCGATGGCGATGGCGACGGGCTGGGCGATGCCTGTGATGCGCAAGATGGCCGCGACCTCGACGATGACGGCGTCGCCAACGAAGTGGACAACTGTCCGTTTGTCGCCAATGGCGCGGCGCAGGACAACCAAGCCGATGGCGATGCCGACGGCCTCGGCGACGCGTGCGATGGCACCGACGGCAATGATGCCGACGGCGACGGCGTCCCCAATGCGGCGGACAACTGTCCGTTTGTTGCCAACGGCGCGCTTGAGGACAACCAAGCCGATGGCGATAGCGACGGCCTCGGCGACGCATGCGACAGCACCGACGGCACCGATGCCGACGGCGATGGCGTGGGCAATGATGCCGACAACTGTCCGTTTGTCGCCAACGGCGCGGCGCAGGACAGCCAGGCGGACGCCGATGCCGATGGCCTGGGCGACGCCTGCGACGCCACCGATGGCCTCGACCTCGACGGCGACGGCGTCGCGAACGTCGACGACAACTGTCCGCTCGTCGCCAACGGCGCGGCCGAGGACAGCCAAGCCGACGCGGATGAAGACGGCCTCGGCGATGCATGTGACACGACCGACAGCGCCGACCTCGACGGCGACGGCGTCATCAATGGCGACGACAACTGTCCGTTCAACGCCAACGCCGAGCAGGAAGACATCGACGGCGATGGCAGCGGCGACGTCTGCGACGGTGGCGACAGCGCTGACTTCGACGGCGACGGCGTGTCAAACGCCGACGACAACTGCCCGTTCCAGGACAACGAAGAGCAGCTCGACGCCGATGACGACGGCTTCGGAGATGCTTGCGACCAGCAGTTGCTGGTCAACAGCGGTTGTAACGCGGGTGGCGGCAGTGGCAATCTGTGGTTCGCCTTCCTGGGCATGTTGTGGGTTGTTGGTCGTCGCCGAGGGGTATCGGCCTAGTTAGCCTCGCAACGCTGGTCAGGGCCTAGCTAGGATTAATCACTGCATGCGACTTTATCGATGGCTTGCGCTGGCGCTCGTGGGGGCAGGGGCCCTGACCCTGTTTTCGCCTTCTATAAGTCACGCGTCGCCCGAAGAAGCCGCGGCTCAGCTTAAGGCCGGCGTTGCGGCCACCCGCAGCGGCGATTTTGCCGCCGCGATCGCCGCGCTAGAGGCCTCGATGAAGGCGAAGCCAACCGCCAAGGCGGCGCTCTTTTTGGCGAACGCTTACCTCAAGGTCGATCAGTTGACCAAGGCCCATGCTGCATACAAGCGGGTGTTGGCGCTGGAGCCGGGCCATCCCAAGCGCGCCGCCATTCGCGCGCTCATCGCGGACATCGACGAACGCAACCGGGGCACGCTGAAGATCTCATCCACGCCGGCAGGCGCGAGCGTGTTTGTCGACGGCAATAAAACGGCGGCCGGGGTCACGCCCATGGACTTGGCGCTGCCCGATGGCAAGCATCGCATTGCCGTCGTGCTCGATGGCTTCGCGCGCGATGAGTTCAAGCACACCGCCAAATTTGGCGAGCAACGCAGCGCGGCCCGCGCCTTGAAAGAAAATGGTTGCGTCGTCGCGGTCGCCGGCATTAAACCAAGCGCCGCGACGGTGATGGTCGACGATCAACCCGCGACCAAGGGCGTGACCGTGGCGCCGGGGCCTCACACCATCAAAATTTCGGCCAGCAAATTTTCCCCGATCGAAAAGACCGTCACGTGTGCCCGCGGTGGGGCAATCGAGCTTGCGGATGAGCTAACGCCGCTGCCCGGTCGATTAAAGGTGCCGCTCGAGAAGGGCGCCACGATGACGATTAACGGCGTGGCGGTACCCTACACCGAGGCGGAACGGCTCGAGGGCTTGTCGCTGCCGCCGGGTCGCCACGAAGTTGTAATTAGCCGACCGGGCCAACCGGAGTGGAAGACCGTCATCGAAATCGCGTCGGGCGACGAATCGCGCATGGAAGTGCCGCCGCCCGCCCCTCGCGTCGCCGCGACGCCCGTGACACGAAGGCCTCGCGCACAAGCCCCATTTTATGCGGGCGTCGACGGCGGCATGCACGCGGTTGCGCGCAACTGGGGACTGGGCAGCAATGCCTTCGTCGCCGCGGATGGCATTGGTGGCTATACCGGAAAATCATCGCCAACGGCGGGCGCGCGCGTTGGCTGGCGACTGCGGCACCGCCTCGCGCTCGAGGGTGAATTTCACTGGATGCCGCTGCAGACCCAGCTCGGCAGCGCGACCGCGTTGGCCGCTAGCGTAGGCGGTGCCTATCAGCTGATGACGGGGCGGTTTACGCCACTTCTGGTTGCCGGTGTCGGGGCATATCAGCTCGCCTCGGGTCCGCTCGGGAGCAATACTGATTATCGAATTCACGTGGGTGGGGCGTTGCGCTTTGACGTGACCCCAACACTCGCGGTGCGCCTCGACGTGCGCGACGTGGTGACCGATGGCTTTGACGCCTTAGGCGGCAACAATGTCGAGTTGCTCGCTGGTGTTCAGGCCGGCTTTGGAAAGTAAACACGCAGTATTCGGCGACACGCGCACTCCGCCCAAGCGTCAGACGACGTTGCGTAATATATTGTAATTAAAGGAATTTTTGGAAATAGTTGATTTCCGGTTGCGGCGCGCCACGGCTGCGCTAGTATTTAACTAATTTCCGACCAACAAAGGGGACAATATGGCATTACACATCGGCAGCATCGCTCCAGACTTCACCCAAGACTCCAACATCGGCCCAATTTCGTTTCACCAGTGGCTGGGTTCGAGCTGGGGCATCCTATTTTCGCACCCCAAGGATTTTACCCCGGTATGCACCACCGAACTTGGGCGCGCCTCGAAGCTCAATGACGAATTTGTGAAGCGTGGCGTCAAGACCTTGGCGCTGAGCGTCGACTCGGTCGAGGATCACAAAAAGTGGATTGGCGATATTGAGGAGACGCAAAACGTCAAGCTTGCCTTTCCCATCCTCGCCGACAAAGATCGCAAGGTCTCGAACCTCTACGACTTCATCCACCCCGAGGCCAATGACACCTTTACGGTGCGCTCGGTGATCTTCATCGATCCCAATAAAAAGATTCGCGCCATCATCACCTATCCCGCGTCGACCGGGCGAAACTTTCAGGAAATCCTGCGGGTCATCGATTCGCTGCAACTCACCGACAACCATTCGGTCGCGACGCCGGCGGACTGGAAGGATGGCGAGGATGTCGTGATCGTTCCTTCGCTACAAGACGCCGCGGTGCTGGCCGAGAAGTTTCCCAAGGGCTACAAGGTAATGCGGCCCTATCTCCGCCTGACGCCGCAGCCCAATCGCTAGGGGCGTCCCTAGTTAAGCCACCTATTCGGCAGGACATGCCGCTCAGGTACACCCATCGGTCAGCGGCGCGCTTATCGTACCGGCAGGTGGCGCACGTTTCTTCCGCGAGCATAGATTGCAGGGCAGTGGTGTTGGCACCAAGGGATGTGGATACCACAGCCTTCTCGCCGCGCTCCGGAGGGTCGCTATCTGCGAGCAGGAAGACATGTGCGCTCACCTGCCGGTCAGCGTGCTATCTACGAGCAGGAACTGCCGGTCAACGCCCTAATCAGGCGATGACACCGGCTCGGCGGTTTTCGCGGCCGGCTTACGTGGTGCACTTGGTTTGGCCGCCGACTTGGGTGTGGCCTTAGGTTTTGCTTTTGGTTTGGCCTTCGCCTTGGCTTTTGGAATCGCTCTCCATTGATCTTCGGCGCGGTCGCTGCGCGTCTTGTCGATGACGCGATACACCACGACCGACTCGCCGGGCTGCACGACGGTGTTGGTGGGCTTGCGGTTGATGCGGGCCAGGTCGCGCGCCGCCAGGCCATAGCGTTTACCGATTTCTTCAAACGATTGAGCCTTCTCGGCGACAAAGGTGAAGCGCTCGCGGCCGGTGCGCTGTTCGAGCACGTCCATATGTTCTGCAGAGCCGCGCGTGACGAGCACGATCATGCGCTCGTCGAGCAAAGAAATTTCGCCCTCGGCAGCGAAGTCGGGTGCCACCCACGCCTGCAGCACCATGCGAGGGTGCAGCTTCGCGTCGCCCGCCATCCCGTTGGCCTCGATCAGCGCTTGCGGCGACAGGCCAAACGCGCTTGCCAGCGTCTCCCACTGATCGCCGGCCACCGTGCGGTAAAACACCCGCCTGCGCCCCGCGACGTCGGCCTCCTTGTCGGGCACGGCGACGATAAGCGGCTCGCCGGGTTTTGAGTCAATGCCCGAGCTGTGCAGCGCAAGCTTGGCGGCGGCGCGCCCCTCGGCTTCGGCTTGCGGCGACACGACCGGAACGTAGATGGTGACGCCACCGGAAATCTCACCCTCATGGTCGATGTCATTTAGGCGCTTGAGCGCCGCGGTCGTCGTGCCAAAAATCAAGGCAACATCCTCGAGGCGCTCGCCTATGAGCACCTTATAGGGGCGATATTTCGCGGCATCAAAGACCTTGTCGCTCTGCGCCGCAAACTGTTTGGCCGTGCCCTTGGGCACGCGCACCACGAAGCCCGGCCGATCAGGCGGCGTACGCCCTTGCTTGATGTGCGGATTCAGCTGCTTGATGTCTTCAACGCTGCAGCCCGCGGCCTTGGCAATCGCCGCGAGCGAGGTCGATGGCCTTGGCATTACCTCATCCCACGCTTCAGGCGGCAACGCCTCGACGTCGGCGACGCCAAACACCTCGCGGTTGTGGCCGACGATGGCCACGGCGATGATCTTGGGCACGTAAAGCTGCGTCTCCCACGGCAGGCTGTTTTCGTAGGACAGCAGCTGCCAATAGTCGTTGCTGTTGTAGCGGGCAATCGCGCGCAGCATGGCGCCGTAACCGGCGTTGTACGCGCCGATCGCGAGCGGCCAGCTGCCAAAGCGCTGGTAGAGATCGCGGAAGTATTCGAGGGCCGCCTCGGTCGATCGAATCGGATCGTTGCGCTCGTCGACCCAGCGATCGATCTTGAGCCCGTAGACCCGGCTCGCCGAGGGCATGAATTGCCAAAGGCCCGCGGCGCCGGCGTGCGACACGCTCTTGACGTGATACGACGACTCGACCATCGCGACATAGAGCAAGTCCTCGGGCAAATGCGCGCGGCGCAGCTGCGTCAGCATCATCTCGGCGTAGCGCCCTTGCGAGCGCAACCAAACCCGCATCATGCGCTTGCCGCGCTCGTCGGTCTTGAAATGCAGCAAATAGCGAATGACGCGCTCATCCCATTGTACCGGCAGATCAGGCATCTTCAGGCCATCCATCCACGCCCACTCAGGATTGAGTTGGCTGGGCTTGGCGCCGACGGCGGCCTGCGAGGCAGCGAGTGGCGTCGTCCAAAGCGCGCGGCCATCCGCGGCAAACGCCTCGCGTTCAAACATTTCAAAATCATCGACGACGGCGTCACAAGGCTCGTCGGCGCTGCAGCCGCGGATGATGCGTCGTTGCGACGGATTGTGGGGCAGGGGCTCTCGGCTCGCGGCGGGCTGCGCCACGGCAGGCAACGCCATGGCTAGCACCCCCGCGATAACGCTTAAACCTAGGGTTCGTCGCATAAACGGCAGGATAAGGTAGTTTGCGCGTGCACTCCAAATTTTGCGCCCCGAATCGAAAAACGTTGTAACTCTATGGGTTTAACACCGCGGCGTGGGTTCGTGATTAAAAGCCAATCGACCTGCATTGGCGGTGGTACAGTGCCATCCGTTGCGATATAGGAGGCGGTATATGGGTTTAGGTGTTCAAGAGCTGCTGCTCATTTTAGCGATCGTGCTTGTCATTTTTGGCGCCAACAAACTGCCGGGGATTGGCAAAGCCTTTGGCAAGGCGATTCGCGGCTTCAAGCAATCAGCGGCGGGCGACGACGAAATTGAAGTCAATAAGCAGGCGGCCAGTGGCGACGCTCGTCGCGACGAACTGCCCGCCGGGATTGATGCGCAGGACGCAGAAATTATCCGCGGTCGCAAAAAAGACCCTGTCCAGCGCGGTTAGTCGCATCGCATCGCTGCGGCGCTAAGCCGAGTGCCGTGTCCCAGACAACATGAGCCACCCTGCTAGGTCTGACGCCCGATGCCTGCGTTGCTCGTCGGTCGTTTGGAACCACCAAACTCCACTCCTCGCGCCTTGGCCTCGGGCGTGATCCCGGCGCAGCCTGGCTCATAACATCTGGGACACGGCACTAGCTTGGCCCGGGTTTTGCTTTTACGTGGCTAGGGTCTTCCTGTAGCCACGCCTCTGTTCGGCGCAAACAATTTCAAACGCTTGCGCTGATTGTGGCCTTTGCAGCGCTCCTGCTGGCACCTCCACCAGCCATTGCTGAGGACATCGCACCAGGGCTTGCGCGGTTGATCGCGACCGAGCAGCAGCTGCTGAGCCGTGAGGTAAACACGTCGCGAATTCTTACGCCTAAGGACAACGAGCAGGACCCGCGCTACGCGCCGGAAGCTGGCAACGTGTTTGAGATCGAGTCGTATTGGCTGGACGCCAACGATGTCCATCAATTTGATAGCGGCGGCTTTGAGCCAGGCCTGCGCGCCGTGCTCACGCGTGTCCACGACGGCAAGCCGCAAGTGCGACTGCTGGTTCATCCCGAGAGCAAGCAGCTCTACGCGAAGCTTACGGCGCGCGCGCAAAAGGCGCCGTCATTTATGGGTACGGCCACGTCGTCGTCGCGGACGTTGCTGGTGTGGGAGCAAGGCAAGGAGGCCTCGGCATTTTTCGCCAAGCTCTCGCTCGATGCCGTCATCGGCGGGGCGTCGCGCACGGTGTCTTCATCGCAAGTGGTGCGCAGCGTCGGCATCTCGAAGATTTTGGCAAGCGATGGCGCGTCGCTGCCTGAGTCGTTTGGCTACTTTCCTGAGCCGTGGGGCATCGTGCCCAAGGGGATGGACGAGGCGGGCATGCTGGTGCGCGCTGTGCCTGCCGACATTGCGTCAGGGCGTACCCGTTTGGTGCCGCTGTTTTCGCTTTACGCCGAACCCAAGGACGGCGCTGAGCCGCTGCTTAGGGGCATGATCAAGCGTTCCGGCCTGGCGCCCGACGTCTTTATCAAGGCCAAGATCTTGCGCCCGTTTGCGCGCCAATGGGCACAGCTGGTGTTTGAACACGGCATCACCTCAGAGCCGCACGCGCAAAACGTGCTGATGGAAATAGGCGAGGACGGCCAACCCACGGGACGGTTCATGCATCGCGACTTTGGCGGTTTTGCGGCAGATCTGGACTATCGCGCGTCGCTCGGCATGGCCGAGGTGGCCGATTTGCCGGTGCTAACAACGGTCGCCCAAGATTATCGCGCCGAGCGCACGCGCGGCGACCTAGGCAATCTCGAGCGCTATTTTGCGCAGGGCTTTGTCTACAATATCGATGTCGCCCTGAGGCGGTGGGGCCTAGATGGCGGGGCGGGTCGCAGGGGCCTGACGCGATGGTTCTCGCAGATGGTCGCGACAATTGGCAATGACAACGCTGCCCTGCCGCAGACCGCGATGAAGATGTTAGAAGCCGTGACCGACGAAGAATTTTCTAGCGTGCTTGAGACGCCCGTTGAGATTCCTCGCTTCTTGCACCTCGCGCATCATACCGGCGAGTTAAGGTCGGTGGCGATCTCCAAGCGCACGGTGTTGCAGGCGCGACGCGCCCGTCGCATGCAGCTGGCGGGGCAGGTGGTCCTACCGGTGGATCGACCAGGCACGTCAAGTACGCTGCCGCGACTCGATCGGCGCCTGACCGTCGACGCCGCCGCGAACCAAACGGTGACTCCGCGCAAGGCCCGCGCGCGCGCGGCACGACGCGGACGCTAATTCACTAGTTCGCTAGTTCACAAGGTCGACAGGCAAGGACGCCAGGCGCAAGACCAACTGCGCCTGCACGACGACTTCGCCGTGCAAGAACCCCTCACGCGCGATGGCCTCAATGTCGTGGCGAGGCAAGGTCGCGACGAGCCGGATCGCGAGGCTAACGTCGGTGGCTGGATTACACACCAGCGCGAAGCGTACGTGTGGGGCGGCGAGCCAGCGCGGGTGGCGCGCGATGGCCCGCAGCGCCGAGGGCAAGCCAGGTCGGTGGGCCGCAATGCGGATGACATCGCGTTCGGTCAGGTGCGGATTGCCGAGCAAGATTTCGACGACGTCAGGGTTTGGATCGCGCGACAGCAAGGAAATCGTGTCGCGGTCGCGCGTGCGCGCAAGGGACTTTCGCTCACCGAGAGTTAGCGGCCTGCCGTTAGGACGCAGCGCGCGCTCGGGGTTTGTCGGCATGTCGGTGCTTGCCGTGAGGTGGAGCAACATGCGGGCGACCGCATCTAGGCTTTCGGCCCGACTGGCGCGATACAGCGCCTCAATTGTTAAGTAGTTGAATTTGTTAGTCCCTAACGCCATGATGATGGCGAGCAAAGCCGCCTGCGATTTGGCGTCGCGGTCGCCGACGCTGCTCCGAATGGCCTCTGCAATTGTGCCGGCCGCCTCGGTCGGCCGCATCGTGGCGAGCTCCTGGGCGACCAAGTGCGCACGCATACTTGCGTCAGAAATCGCGACGACCTTGGCGATAAATCCTGGCGCAAGCACGCTTAATCATAGCCTAAAATGGGCTCCAAAGGGAATCGTTGCTCCTTTGCCGCAGTGCGTGATAGGGTCCGCCGCTCCTGTTCCCCCGAGGTTTGTTATGTCCGAAGCACGAGTGATTAAGCGCTACGCCAACCGCAAGCTCTATGACACGCAGCACAGCCGCTACGTGACGCTCGAACAAATCTCCGAAATGATCCGGGCCGGCGAGGACGTACAGATCGTAGACAACAAATCCAAGGAAGATTTGACGACCGTCACGCTCGCCCAAATCATCTTTGAAGAGGAAAAAAAGCGCAGTTTCATGCCGCTGGGCGCCATGCGGACCATCATCCAAAATGGCGGCGACTGGATCGCCGAGGCGCAGCGCCGCGTGCAGGGCCTGTGGCCATATAACAAGCGCCGCGAAGACGGTAGCGAGGGCTTTGACGCGGCAACCGAAGGTGCCGCAAATGGTGAAGCAGCTACGGCCGAGGTGTCGAGCGAAGAGGCCAAGGCGCGAGGCCTCGCGGCGTTGCGCGAGTGGGCCGAACACAGCCGGGGCGCGCTGACCGAATGGCAGGCGCGCATGGATGAGCGAATTCGCACCGCCATTGGCGGCATCTCGCCGCTGACGGCCCTCAATAAGGATGTCAAGATTCTGCAAGATCGGATCGCCGAGCTCGAACAAAAACTTAAGCAGCTCGCGGACGAAAACGATCACAGCGCGCCGTAGGTAAAACCAGTTTTCTAGATTGGAAACGGCGGCACCACGATTGTCCTCGCCGCGGCGGGGCGCGATATGTCATACATGGCGCATGAAAAGTATTTCACTAGTAATTGCCGCGGTGGGTTTGCTTGCGAGCTGCCACACCGAGGACACCCATTGCCACGCTGACGATTGCAACCCAGAGCCGCCACCGCCACCACCTCCCACGGGTGGCGACGTCGAAGTGGTCGATTGCGCGGGCGCCACGCTGGCGGCGACGATTACGACGGATGGCTTTAATTTTAGCCCCGATGCGGCGACGATCGCCGTGGATGACATTGTGAAGTTCGAAATCGGCGGTGGTCACGATGCGCAGTCAGGGACGCCCGGCACGCCGTCTGATGCCTTTGATGTCGGCTTTGGCGATACCGTGTGCCTCAAGTTTACGGTGGCTGGGGAATTTCCGTTTTACTGCACGCCGCACGAATTCACGGGCTTGATCACGGTGCAGTAGCTAGCTCGGCCAGCTCGCTGGCGAAGCCACCCGAGAGAATTGGAAACCGACACCACGAGCGCGGGTCGACGTTGCGATCGTCGAGGTGAAATGACGGCGCCATGCGCTCGCGCTTCCATTGGTTGCGCGCCCACAGCGTGAAAAAGCGCGTGATCCAGGCGACGAGGTCGGCTTGGCGATGAGATGGGAATTGAGGTGCCAGCAGCGTCAACACCTCGCGCGGCGCGTACTTGTCGCGAATAGCGAGATCCTCGATGGCTTCGAGCACGTCGTACGGCATGAGGTCGGCCTCATCGGTTTGCGTCGCCGCGGCAGGGCGAAGCTCGGCGGTGGGCGCCTGGCGATTGATGTGCGAGAGCGCGGGCAAGCTGGTCAGGCCTAGTGGCGCGTCGTGTTCGCGCCAGCGCAAATACTCGCGCAGATACGACTTGTCAATCCCGCCCAGCGGCGCCAGGCCGCCCGCCATGTCGCCGTCCATGGTGGCATAGCCAACCGCGGCCTCGGAGCGATTGGACGTCGTGATGAGGATCGCGCCGGCCAGGTTGGCGAGCATCCACACCGAGGGCGCGCGGACGCGGGCCTGGATATTCTGCAGCGCGATGTCGTCGCGTGCCCAGGTAAGTTGGCGATCGAGCGCAGTCGCGATGATTGTCCGGTATTCGGACACAAGGTGTTCGACATTCAGTTCGAGATAGGTGGCGCCGACGGCGTGGGCGATGGCCTCGGCCGCGGCGCGCGTGGTTTCCGATGAGTTGGCGGTTGCCTGGTAGGCACAGGTGAGGGCGGCGCTGGTGGCGGCTTGGACGTCGCCGCGCGCGAGCTGGCCGCTAAGCGCGGGGGCGTGCGCCACCGCGGCGGCGGCTGCTGCCGCTCCAAGGTCGGCATGCGCGAGCGCCAGTGCAGAGTGGACCATGGCTGCGCACGTCGCCGAATCGGCGCCACCTGAAAGTGAAATCACGTAGCCGCCCGCGCGGCTCTTGCGAAGGTAGTCCCACAGGCCAAGTGACACCGCGCGCGTGAATTCTTCGTGCTTAAGGTGCACGCTTTGCTCCCAGCTTGCCGCTGCGGGCGATGCGTTCGCGGTGGGCGTGGCGGCATGCGGCCATGCAAAGGGCACGGTGATCGTGCCGGCATCAAGGTCGTGCCGCGAACGAGAGCTTGGCCGCCGCGCTTCGTCGCGGCGCAGGCCGTCGATATCGATGATGGCGCTGGTGAGCTCGAGCGGGCGAAACGTCAGGCGTGGCCCAACGGCTTGCAGCGCGCCGCCGGTGGCGATCATGCAGCCGCCATCGTAGATCACGCGGCCGGCTTCATTGCCCAGGAGATTGGCGTAGACGTACGCGACGCCAAACGCGCGCGAGCCCTCGCAGACAAACTGCTGGCGCACGGCGAATTTTCCAAATGCAAAATGGCTCGCGGACGGGTTTAGTATGACGTCGGCGCCACGCATGGCCAACCCCGCGCCGGGGCGTGCGGCCACCCAGGCGTCTTCGCAGATTTCAAAGCCGATCGAAACGCCACCGATATCAAAGAGGAGATCGCCAATCGGCAGTTGGGTGCCGTGGACATCGATGGTGTCGCGCTGACCGGCCGGCCACGGCTTAAACCAGCGCGGCTCATAGTGAATGCCGTCGCCGGCGAGGTTTTGCTTGGCGACCAGGCCAACCAGACGGCCATCGACGAGCAGGGCCGCACAGTTATACAGCGCCTTTTGACAATAGACCGGCAGGCCGACCGCGACCACCATGCCGACCGTGCTCGGCGCCAAGTCAACGACCATCTGCAGCGCGCGCTGCGCAACCGCGGGCGAGCCAAAGGCATCTTCGCAGCCGTAGCCGGTAATCGCCAGCTCCGGCAGGCACAGCAGCGCCACGCCTTGCCGCCGTGCCTCCGCGACGGCCTGCTCAATGCGCGCTAGGTTGCCTTGCCAATCCAAGGGAGTCTGATTTAGGGCCGCCGCCCCAACGCGCAACAGTTGCATGTGTGCCGGGAATCTAGCGGTTTTCTAGCAGATGGGCAGCAAGCACCGGCGCAATGCTGCGCACCGCGAGCCCGCGCGCCGCCAGCCCCTGCGCGCTTGGGTGGCTATTGGTCGCGATGATGGTGCCAAATAGGCCGCTGCCGGTAAGCCGCTCAAACGCCTCGCCGGGAAACACGCCGTGAGTGGTGATGGCGTCGATGCGCGCCGCGCCGGCATGTTGATAGGCGCGTGCGGCACCTAGCAGCGAGCCGCCGGTGCGAATCATGTCGTCGTAAATGATCACGTGCTTGCCGCTCACCGAGGCGCTGACGCCGGTGACCTCAGTCGCATCGCCACTGGTGCGGCGCTTGTAAACAAACGCGGCGGGGACGCCGAGATCGTTCGCGAGCGACTCGACCCATTTCGCGCGGCCGGCATCGGTGCAGGCAAACACCAGCGAGGCGACGCCATCGCCGGCGAGCTCGCGCGCGGCGGCCAAGATGACCGGCTTGGCATAGATGTGCACCGGCCGGATGCCGCCTTCAAAGTAATGCGTGATGCCCTCGGTGTGGAGATCGAGCAAGAATACTTGGAGCCCGCGGGCGGCGGCGGGGATGGATGACAGCAGGCGCGCGCGATTTTTTGCGGTCACGACCTCGCCGCTCTGCGAGGCGCGCTCCATGGTGGCGTGGCCAAAATACGGGATGACCAGCGACAACCGCGCGGCCCCGTAGTGCGAGAGGGCGCAGGCGAGGTCGTAGAGCTCAAGCGTGCCCGCGTCATCGACGGTGCCGCCAAGGAGGATGCATTCGCGATCGGCAGGGGAGGTGAGGAGGCGTTGGTAGCGCTCGCCATCGGGAAAGACGCGGCGATCAACTTCGCCGGCATCCCATTGCGTTAGCGCGCACAGCTCGCGGCACAAGGGCTCATAAGCCGCGGTGCAAAACACCAGTGGGGCAGGGTTTAAACCGGACGGTGCCGATGGCGACATAGGCGATAGTTGCACCGTGGGCGTCGCTGGGGCAAGGCACGGCCTAGGCCAATAAAGGGCCGCGAGCGTGAAACCAACGCGTGGGCGCGGTGTCATACTGCTCAAGGTGTCCATGACAAAATCGCTAGCGGCCCGCGGGGTATCTTCCGTCGCCATCATTGTTGCCGGCTTGGTCGCCACCCTGGTCGCCGCCTGTCGCGCACCCGCCGTGCCTGAAAGGCAACCGGCTGCCGCCGTCGCAAGCACGCCGCCGGCAGCCCCACGACCCGAGGTGGCGCTGGGCCTTACGGCGACGTTTGAGTTGGCCTTGGCCGCGAAGGCGTCGACGTCGAGCGAAGGCGCGGTCGACGTCGCGACGCTGCCTCCAGGCGACGCGATCGCGCTGCTGGCAACGTTGCCGGCGTTGCCCAACGTTGCGCCAACCGCGCCAACGTTGCGCCGAGGCGCGCCGCCCCCTCCCAAAACCGGCGGCACGCTTGAGATTCCCTTGCTTGCGCGTTCGGCGGCGCTTGGTGCGAACGCACTACCTGCGGTTTTGCCGCCCATGCCGCTGCCTCCGCCTAAAATTTGGCCGCAGGGAGAAACGGAGGCTGTCGAGATGGTGCGTGTCGAATTTTCGCGCCCCGTCGTGCCGCTTGCTCAGCTGCGGGGCGCGCCGGCCGTTGCGGAACTCACGCCGCCGGTGGCAGGTGCGTGGCGTTGGCAAGACACGCAGACGCTGGTCTTTGAACCCAGCGGAAAACTTCCGCAAGCAACCTCGTACGAGGTGCGCGTACCCGCGGGGCTGGCGGCGGTCGACGGCGGCGTGTTGGCAAGCGACGCGACGGGCGCGTTTCGCACCCCTGCGGTGGCGCTCGACGCGGTCTGGCCGAGCGAGACCAAGGTGCTGCCGTCCAGCCCTATTGTGCTCGCATTTAATCAGGCGGTTGATCCCGCGCGCATGCTTGCGTCGCTGCGCGCGAGCCATAACGTCGAATTGCGTGTCGTGACGCTCGGCGAGGCCATGACGCATTGGCGTCGCAATCCGTCAATCGATCTCGATGAGTTGGCGTCGCAAGGGCTGGCCGATGATGACGCTCGCAACGTGTTGGTGGTGGCGCCCACCACGGCGTGGCCCGTTGGCAAGACCGTGACGATTGAGCTGGCGGCGGGCGCGGCGTCGGCCGAGGGGCCGCGCGTCGCGATGTCGGCCATGAAGAAAACGTTTCAAACTGCGCCGCGGTTTTTTGTGCAGGGGGTTGTGTGCGGCGACGAGCGTTATGAGACAGACGATGAAGACATGCCGCGGGCGCCGGGGCCCGGCGTGCCGTCGTGCCTGGCTGGTGATGGCGTCGCGTTGAGATTTTCCAATCCCTTGCGGCAGCCGGCGTGGGACGGAGCGCCACAGCCTGCGGCGTATCGGTTTGATCCACGGTGGATCCAAATTGCGACGCGCAGCGCCGCAGATGGTGACGAAGCGTGGCAGATGCCGCACGATGTCGACCTCTGGAGCAACGACGCATCGATCGATGTGACCTTGGCGCCAAGGGCGGACCATGCGATCGCGGTCTCGACCGACGTGCAAGATATCTTTGGGCAAACCTTGGCCGCGCCCGCGACAGCTACCTTCCGCGTCAAGTCGGCCCCCGTCGTTGTTGAGCCTGCGGTGAGCGCCAACACGGGGCTGTATCAGCTCGACCCCGGCTACATGCATCCCCACTGGGCGGTCACCGCCGAGCACGTCGCGAGCGTGAAAATTACGCTGTATCGCGTCGATCCGTCGATGTATGAGGCATATGAAACGTGGGCGGCGGAGCGCGCTCGCAAGGGCGGTAAGCCTGGCGCGGTGCCAGGGGTGCGCGTCAGCGAAAAAACTTATGCGGTGGGCGCAGGACGCGGGAAAACCGTGCGCGAAGACTTGCTGGGGGCATTGTCTAAGTCGCGCACCGGCCATGTCATCGCGATTGCCGAAGCTAAGCCGCTCCCGGGCAAGGCGGCGGTGCCGGCGCAAATCGCCTGGATCGCCGTCAGCAGGCTAACCATGGCGACGCGCATCGACGGCCAGAGGGCGAGCGTGTTCGTAAGCGACGCAATCGGGGGCGCCGCCGTGGGCGGGGCCGCCGTTGTGCTTAGCGCGGACGGCGAGCGGCAGCAGGCGCAAACCGATGGCGACGGCCAAGCGGTGGTGTCTCTGCTGGGCGGCAAGCGCAACACCAAGGCCATGCTGCGGGTGACCACGGCGACCGACGACATGTTTGTCTTGTTATGGAATCGATGGCAGCTTGCCGGCAAAGGCGCGGCCCTGCTGTGGCATGTCGAGGACGATCGCGGCATGTATCAACCAGGCGAGCGCATCGCGGTCAAAGGATTTGTCCGGAAATCGGACAATGGGCCCAATCCGCCGCTGCTGCTGCCAAAGGGTGCGATCGCCTATCAAGCCTATGATGCGCGCGGCACACGCTTCGCATCGGGCCAGGCGGCGCTCTCGCCGCGTGGCGGGTTTCACGCCACCATCGAGGTGCCCGAGACCGTGGCGCTTGGCTTTGGCCGCATCGAGTTCAAAGATGAAGGCGACACCGGCGCTACGCTGCGCCATCCCTTGCGCCTGATGGAGTTTGCGCGACCCGCATTCGAGGTCGACGTGACGGCCGACGTGCTCGGTGGTGGCGCGCCGGTGATTATGGGTGAGCAGCTGACGGCGGCCGTGCAGGCCAGGTACTACGGCGGCGGCGCGATGGTGGGCGCTGGCGTGCGTTGGCGGGCAGAGGTCGAGTTGGCGCCGTATACGCCACCGGGCTGGGATGACTTTGAATTTGGCGATCAATTGGACGCTATGCGCTTTGGCCGCGATCGCGTCGAGACGCTGAGTACGACCATTTCGGACCACGGCGGGAGTGAGGTGCAGCTTGCGCTTGGTGGCTGGAACTTGGCCACCCCGGCCGTCGTTACGCTGGAGGCAACCGTCACCGATGTCGACCGCACAAACGTGCGCGCCGCGGCCTCGCCGGTGCTAGTGCATCCAGCCTCGCGTTATGTTGGCATCAAGGCGGGACGGCTAGTGACGTCGCGGCAGGCAGGCCACACCTCGCGCGTGCCGGTAGCCTTGGTCGCCAGCGACATCGCGGGCAAGGCGTTGTCGGGCGTGCCAATTCACGCGGTTGTACGCGGCTATCTGCCGTCGGAGTTTGGTGACGCCGGGGCAAAGTCAA
This sequence comes from Myxococcales bacterium, assembly GCA_016716835.1. Lineage (NCBI taxonomy): Bacteria > Pseudomonadati > Myxococcota > Myxococcia > Myxococcales > Myxococcales bacterium. The sequence goes on from JADJUW010000002.1 coordinate 839,979, forward strand.
TCGTCGAGCAGGCGTGCGACGTGGTGAGCGGGAGCGCGCCGGTTGCCTGCGATTTCGATATCCGAGATAGCCTGCGCTACGCCCTTACGGCCGAAATTGTCGACGAACGCCGGCGCCTGCACCGGACAACGACCGAGCTGGCGACGTGGCACGGCGAGGCGCGCAAAGAACCCGTGGCGGTAAGGCTTGATAAGGCGAGCTATCGCCCAGGCGAGACGGCGCAAATCGCGATCGACGTCGAGGCGTGGCCCGCGTCGGCGATCGTGACCTATGATCGCCAAGGCATTATCACCAGCCGGCGCGTCGAGCTGCGCGGGCCGACGACCGAGTTGGCGTTTGTGGTCGATGCGGGCTACGCGCCGAATGTGCATGTGATGGTTGACGTCGCCTTGGCGCGGGCGCGCCCGGGCGTGGCGCCGTTTATCGAGCAACTCCGCGCATCCGCGGAGCTGCAGGTAGACACCAGCGTCATGCGCTTGCACGTCGTACCAACCAGTGCACCGACCGTTCGGCCCGGGCAGGACGCAACCTTTGACGTCGCGATCACCGATGCGGCGGGAGGGCCGGTGGCCGGTGCCGAGGTCGCCCTGATGGTCGTCGATGAGGCGGTCTTGGCGCTATCGAACAAGATCTACGGCGATCCGCTGCCGCCGTTTTATCCCAACCGAGGGCAAGCGGCGTGGGGGATGTTTAGCGGCCATATGATGCGACGCGCGCTTTTATCGCAGCTCACGGCGGTGCCAGGCAGCGACGACTATGAGCTAGCGCACGGCAGCCGTTTGTGGGGCGCCGGCATGGGCACAGGTGGTGGCTCAGGCTCGGGCAGCGGCTATGGTGGCGGCATCGGCTTGCCGCGCCTGCGCGCCGATTTTACGGCCACCGCGGTGTTTGCGCCGAACCTCGTGACCGACAAACATGGCCGCGTTTCGTTCACCGGCAAGATGCCCGATAGCGTCACGCGCTATCGCATCGTCGCGATCGCGGCGGCTGGCGTGGGCCAATTTGGCAAGGGCGAAGCCGCCGTGGTGGCACAGCAGCCGTTACAGGCGCGCTTGGTGGCACCGAGCGTGCTCGCGGTGGGCGACACGTTTGGGCTGCCGGTCGTGGTGCAAAATCTCAGCGGCCGCAAGCAAGCGGTGAAGCTCGCGCTGCGTGCCAGCAATCTCGCCCTACCCGGCGATCTTGGCAAACGCGTGGTGCTGGCGCCGGGAGCACGTGCGGAAGTGCGGTTTGCGGCGCGCACCATGCACATAGGCGTGGCCACGGTTCAAGTGGTTGCGGTGGGTGAGGGCGTGCAGGACGCCATGCAAAGCACGTTGCAAGTGGTGGCGCCCGCCACCACACAAGCCGTCGCCGTGTACGGCGAACTCGATGCTGGCGTGGCGTGGCAGGCGCTGACCGTGCCAGACGCGATTCACGCCGACGTCGGTGGCTTTGAGCTATCGTTGGCATCGACGCAACTGCAGGCGCTCACCGACGCGTATCTCTATCTCGCGACGTACGCCTACGAATGCGGCGAGCAAATTTCGGCGCGCATGTTGGCAACGCACGCGCTAAATGACGTGTTGTCGGCCTTTGGTAGCGAGGGCGCGTTGGCACCGCAGGCCTTGGCGACGCAGGCGCTGCATGATGACAAGCGGCTGGCCGCCTTGCAGGCCAATGACGGTGGTTTTTCCTTTTGGCCTGGCGATGCCAGCGATGCCTTTGTCAGCGTGCAAGTGGCGCATGCCTTGGTGGCCACCGGGCGCAACGCGCACGCGCGCGCGGCGGCCATGGCGTATCTGAAAAAACTTACGATGGCGGCGCGCAGCGGCGTGGCTCGCGACAAGCGCACGACCGCGGGCACCGACACGTTGGCGTACGCCTTTTATGTGCGCCGCCTCGCGGGTGAAGCGATTGGCACAGAACTTGCGCGTTATCTGGCGGCGAACAAGCCGCAGACCGCAAGCGTCGCCACTCGCGCCTTGACGGTGCTGGCAATTGGCAATGACCCGACGTTGGCGGCGCAGCGCCGCGCACTCGTCGTAAGCCTCGGTAATAGCCTCAGCCAAACCGCCAGCGTGGCGCACGCGACCGAGCAGGCCACGCGCGGCGAGCATTTGTTTTTGCAGTCGTCGGCGCGCACAAATGCATTAGTACTGTTGGCGATGCTGTCGGTCGACAAAACCTCGCCCGCGCTGCCCAAGCTTGCGCGCGGCTTGCTCGCGGCCAAGTCGGCGGGACGTTGGCGCTCGACGCAGGAAAACCTGTGGGTGTTGCTCGCGCTGCGTGCCTACTTTGACGCATTTGAGGGCGCCGTACCCGCCTTCACCGCGCGCGGTTGGGTGGGCGATGGCCTCGCGGTGGAGCAGAAATTTGCCGGCCGACAATTAGAGACGCGGCGTGCCCTACTGCCGTGGACCGAGCTGGGCGCCGATGCCCGGCAGCTCGATATCGCCATCGCCAAGGAAGGCGCGGGTCGCCTCTACTATCGCCTCGGGATTAGGTACGCGCCGCAAAGCTCGGTCACCGCCGCGGCCGCCGCTGGCTTTGTCGTCGAGCGGACCTATGCGGCCATCGACGATGCCGCCGACGTGGTGCGCGCCGCCGACGGCACATGGCGCATCAAGCTCGGGGCGCGGGTCGCGGTGCACGTCATGACGCGTGCGACCGCCAGGCGCGACCAGGTGGCGGTGGTCGATCACCTCGCAGGCGGGCTGCAAGCCATCAACGGCGGCCTTGCCACCAGCGAACGCGGCGGCGTGGCACGGCCGGCGTGGGCCAACTACCAGGCCATCCGCATGGACCGCGTGGAAACCTTTGCGGGCAGCCTGACGGCAGGGCTGCACGGCGTTTCCTACACCGCGCGCGCAATGACGCCTGGACGGTTTACGGCCGCCCCCGCGCGCGCCGAAGAAATGTATGCCCCCGAGGTCTTCGGCCACTCAGCCAGCGACCTCGTCATCGTCGAGTAGGGCTAGTGGTCAGCGGCGCGCGACCACTGCGCTGTACTTCCACGGCGCACTAGCCTACCGGCAGGTGGCGCACGTTTCTTCCGCGAGCATAGATTGCAGGGCAGTGGTGTTGGCACCGAGCGCGGTGGATACCACAGCCGTCTCGCCACGCCCCGGAGGAGTGCTATCTGCGAGCAGGAAGACACGTGCGCCCACCTGCCGGTCCACCCACACTATCTGCGAGCAGGAAGACACGTGCGCCCACCTGCCGGTCCACCCACACTATCTGCGAGCAGAAAGACACGTGCGCTCACCCGCTATGCGCGCTAACGCTTCGGCAGCGTCTCGCGCAGCAAGTCTTCGTCTGATGGCAACACCTCGCGCATGATGCGCGGCATCGGCAACACGACCTGGTAAAACGCTAGGCGCCACTCGGCGAGGCCGGTGCGTTCAAAGCCCATGCTGATGCGAGCGGTGGCCCGCTCGTACTCGCCAATGCCATCGAGGGTGGCGCCAGTTCCTCCTGGGGACTGAGTCGCCGTAGCGTGGATCAAGCGGACAAAATCACCGAGGGCTTCCTTGTGCTCTTGTTCGACCGCGGCGAGTTCGACGGGGGTGATCGATTGGCGAAACAGCGGCGCACCCTCATCCCACACCAGCTGATACTTTTGTTCGTCCAGGAGCGCGAGCACGCGCTCGGCGGCGCGCATCACCTCGGGTGGAGCTTTCGAGCGCTCTTGTCGCCGCTTTTCCGTTGTCTCCAGCTTGGCGATGGCCGGGGGGAGCGAGACGCTCACCTCCAGCAGGCGCCATTGGTTGCCCGTGCGGTGAAAACTCATGGCCGCCTGGCAAATGCCTTTTTCAAACATGAGCCGCAGCCGGATATAGGTAGTTAACCCGCTGGGACCGCGATACATGTCGGTGCTGTCGATGCTGGCGATTTCGCGAAACTGGCCGACCGCATCGGTGAGCTCGCGCATGCGATCGGCAAACGTTTCGAACCGCACCAACTCTTGGAAGCGGGGGGACGAGTTGGCATAGAGCTGCTCATATTCTTGCGCGCGCAGCTGCAGCAAGTGCGTCTCCACTAGGGCCCTGAAATCTGGCCGGCGGTGCTCGCGCCATTGCAGGTAGACGATGGCAAAGATCCAAACAAAGACGAGAAAAAAGCCGACGATAGCACTGCGGATCAGCAGACGACCCGTTTTGGATTTTGGCAATTGCCCGAGCTCACCCAAGGTCTCGCCCAGATCGGCTGAGGCCGCCTGTTTCTCGGGTTTGGTCACCGCCGCATTATGCATGAACCATGCTTGATTGCAGCACCCAAGGGGCCGCGATCCGCTAGTATCGCGGCGTCATGCAAACGATCAAGCTAGGACGCACTGGGTATGAAGTGTCGCGCCTCGGGCTCGGCACGTGGGGCCTTGGCGGAGATAGCTGGCGCGGCCAGGATAGCCGCGATAGCCAGCGCGCGGTGTACCACGCCGTCGAACGCGGGGTGACGTTCATCGATACCGCGCTTGAGTACGGCGATGGCAATAGCGAGCGCTTGGTTGGCGAGGTGGTGCGCGATTTGCGTGCGCAAGACAGCGTGGTCGTTGCGACCAAGGTGCCACCCGCTGACGATCACTGGCCCGGGCGTGCGACGTCGCCCTTGGCGTCGGTATTTGCGCCGGCGTACGTAACCAAGCAGGTCGAGCAGTCGCTGCGCAATCTACGGCTAGAGACGCTGCCTATTGCGCAGCTTCACGTTTGGCACGACGCCTGGCTCGACGACCCCATATGGCCCGAATTGCGCGATGCGATGCAGCGCCTAACCAGGGCCGGGCATGTCCAGCATTGGGGCCTTTCGGTCAATGATCACGCGCCCGCCACCGCGCTGCGGGCCGCCGCGAGCGGCGATTTTTCCACGGTGCAGGTGATCTTCAACATCTTCGACCAAGCACCGCGCGAGGCCTTGCTTGCGGCGTGCCAGCCGGCCGACGTTGGCGTGATATTTCGCTGCCCGCTGGATGAGGGGGCGTTGGCTGGCCGGGTTGGCGTGGGATCTACCTTTCCGCCGCATGATTGGCGCAATCGCTATTTCGCGGCCGAGCGCTTACCCGAGCTGGCGCGGCGCATAGCGGCGCTCTGCGCGTATTGTCGTGATGTCGCGCCTGCCGCCCTCAGCGAAGAGACCGCGAAGGGCATCGCCATGACGCGAATGCCGCGCGATTACTACGAGGCCGCGGATCTTCCCGAACTCGCGTTAAGATTCGTCAACTCATTTGCCGGCTGCGTTATTCCCGGCATGCGGCAAAAAAAACACGTCGATCACAGCCTCGCCGCGGTGGCGCGCGGACCGCTTTCGAGCGCGCTAATTGACGAGCTCGCCGCGCACGCCTGGCAAAAAAACTGGTACTAACAGCTATCCATGATCCGTGTGAAAAACGTCAGTAAATACTATGGCGGTAAGCGGGCGCTGGGCCCGGTATCGTTCGAAATCGCCGATGCGGAGACCGTCGGTTTCCTCGGCCTCAACGGCGCCGGCAAGACCACGGTGCTGCGCATGTTGGCGTGCGACCTGTCGCCCTCCTCAGGCTCGATTGAAGTCGATGGCATCGATACCGTGGCCAATCCGCACGAGGTAAAGAAGCGCATCGGCTTTGTGCCCGAATCGCCGCCGCTGTATGGCGATATGACGGTGGTCGACTACCTGCGGTTTGCCGGCGAATTGCGCGCGATGAGCTCGGGCGCGTTGCGCAAACGCCTCGGTGAGGTCCTGGCGCTGACTCAGCTAACTAGCGTCGCGGGACAGGTGATTTCCACGCTTTCGCATGGCTACAAGCAACGCGTTGGCGTGGCCCAAGCCATCATTCACCAGCCCAAGCTGCTCATTCTCGATGAGCCGACGCGCGGCCTCGATCCGGTGCAGATCGTCGAAATGCGCAAGCTGGTCAACGACCTCAAGACGGCGCACACGGTGCTGGTGTCGTCACACATTCTCACCGAAATCAGCCAAACTTGTGACCGCCTGCTCGTGCTTGGCAAAGGCGACATCATCGGCAGCGGTACCGAGCAAGAACTCTCGGCGCACGGCGATATTCGTCAGGTGAGCCTTACGGTGCGCCACGACTCGGCAACTGTGGACGATTTGCGCGCGACGCTGCTTGCCATCGCCGGCGTCGATCGCATCGTCGATGCCTTTTCGCAGGCAGGCGGCGTTACCATTGAAGTGGCGACCAGCCGCGACGTCCGCGCGGAACTTGGACGCACGGTCATCGCAGCCGGCTGGGATTTGCTGCGCCTCGACTACGCGCGCAGCGAGCTTGAAGGCACGTTCTTACGGCTCGTAGGAGATAAACATGTCAGCAACTAGCATCATCTATAAGCGCGAATTAGGCGCGTACCTGCGCTCGCCGCTGGGCTGGATCGTGACGTCGATCTTGCTGCTCGTCGACGGCATTCTGTTTCAGTCGCAGGCGCTAAGTAAGTCGGCGCTGTCGGCCGCGGTGCTCAGCTACTTCTTTCACCTCACGGCGATTGTCACCATGGTTGCGGCCCTCGCGATTTCAATTCGCCTCATCGCCGACGAGCGGCAAAACAATTCGATGGTGCTGCTCAACACCTCGCCGGTGCGCGACTCGCAAATCATTCTTGGCAAGTTCTTCGCGGCGCTGACGTTTCTCGCCTTTTTTCTGCTGCTTACGCTGTATTTGCCGCTGCTCATCAAGGTCAATGGCAAAATCGCATGGGCGCAGATTTGGGTTGGCTATGCTGGGCTCTTGCTGCTCGGCGCCGCGAGCCTCGCGGTGGGCTTATTTGCCAGCTCGCTGGCCAAGCACCAACTCATCGCGCTCGTCATCGGCGCGGCGATCTTGGCGGTGATGGCGTTGCTCTATCCGCTGTCGCAACGCCTCGACGCGCCGCTCGCGACCACCGTGGCGCAGCTCGATATCTTTCGCATGTGGCTGCCGCAGTCGATCACCAGCTTTAAGGACGGCGTGCTCGCGATCAAAGACGTGGTGTACTATGTCGCGCTCACCTACTTCTTTTTGCTCTTGTCCATGAAGACCTTGGAGGCAAAACGATGGCAATGAGAACAACCTCTCCATGGTGGCTCTCGCTCGTGCTCGGGCTTGGCCTGCTGGCGCTGCTGCTCGGGCAGCGCATCTTTTACGACGTCGAGAGCGCGCGCCAGGTCATGACCTGGGCGGGCGCCCTGCTCGTGGTGGTGGCGATTGCCTTGCGCGTCATTGCCTGGCAGAAAAGTCACGGTGCGCGCCGCGCCGTCGAGCGCACGCTGCTGTGGTGCCATCTCGGCATTTTGCTGGCGCTATTGCTTTATGCGGTGGGCACGGCGTGGGGGCGTGGCGTGCTTGGCCTGGGAGAGCACGCGGCCGGCAGCCATGCTGGGCTGGTGCTCACCGTGCTGTGGGTGCTGGTCATGTTTGCATCGCTGGTGCCGCTGGTCATGGTCGAGACGGCCTTGGGCTCGGCGCGACGGCAACGCTTTGAATTCTTAGCAGGTACGAAACCAGCCGGCGATGGCGATGGCCTGGTCGAGCACCAGCGCGTGCGCGAAATGGCACTCGCAGGCCTCTCGGTTGCGCTAGCGATGGGGTTTCTCATGACCACGTGCGGCGTCGCCGGCGAGCGCAACGTGCGCAAAGATGTCAGCTATTTCAAGACCTCATCACCCGGCGAGTCGACGGCAAAGATCGTGTCGCTGCAACCACAGCCCGTAACGGTGTTGCTATTTTTTCCCGCGGTCAACGAGGTCAAAGATGAGGTGACCGCCTACTTCCAAGAGCTGGCGCGGGCAACCGGCAAGATCACCATCGAAGCGCGCGACCGCTTGGTCGACGCGAGCCTGGCGCAAAAATATCGCGTCGTCAAAGACGGCGCTGTCGTGCTCGTGCGCGGCGATAAGTTCGAGCTCATCGACGTCGACACGGATATCCAAAAGGCCAGGCGGCAGAGCGGCAAGCTGCGCAAGTTCGACCGCGAGGTCAACAGCCGCCTGCTCAAGCTGGTGCGCGAAAAACGCAAGGTCTACATTACGGTCGGCCATGGCGAACTAAACGACCCTGAATCGACGGATCCGCTGCTCAAGGGCCGGCTGCCGGCGCGCGCGGCGACCTTGCTACGCCGGCTGCTCGGCGAGCTCAACTATGAGCTCAAAGATTTATTGCCTGCCGACCTCGCGCGCGGCGTCCCCGAAGACGCCACGGTGGTGATGACGTTGTCGCCTTCGTCGCCGCTTTCGCCGCAAGAGCTGGCGGCGCTTGACGCCTATCTCCTGCGCGGCGGTCGCCTCTTGGCGGCGCTCGACCCAACGGCCGTCAATGCGCTGGGGCCACTCGAGGCGCGCCTTGGCCTAGCCTTTGACAATCACGTCGTCGTATCAGATGACAGCCGCGAGTTTATGCCGCAGACGGGCACGCCGGCGGATCGCAAGTTCTTGATCACGAACCAGTTTTCAGCCCATGCGTCGACGACGTCGCTTTCGCGCGCGGCGCGCGGCGGCATGTTGTTTATCGAGGCGGGATCGCTGGTGGAGCGGCCGTTTGACAGCGGTGCCTCGGGCGGCGTGGCGCCCAAGCGCACGTTTGTCATCCGCAGCGGTGACAAGTCGTTTGTCGATCTCAATGGCAACTTCGCGTTTGATGCCGCGTCAGAAAAGCGCGGCAAGCAAAATCTCGCCGCGGCCATCGAAGGGCCCATTGCGCCTGCCGCCGCGCAGGCGGCCCAAGGGGGCGACCCGATCAGCGAGGCACCGCCGAGTCCAGCCGCAGAAGCGCCGGGCCACGGCCCTGGCGACGGCCATGCACATAAGCCCGTCGACGGCGCCGCTACGCCGCCGGCTGCCTCCCCAGCCCATAGCGAAAAGCCCGCCAAGCCCAGCAAGCCTGCCGACGCAGGGCCCACCGATTACCGTGCGTTCATCGTTGCGGACGCCGATCTATTCGCAGATCTCACCGTTAACAACCGCGGCGTCGTCTACACGCAGATGCTAGGGGCGCCGATCTTGGACGACGCGATGAAATGGCTGGGCGGCGATGAGGCTTTTGCCGGCGAGGTCGTCGACGAGGATGACAAGCCGCTTGAACACAGCAAGAGCAAAGATGCGGCGTGGTTTTTGCTAACCATCATTGGCGTGCCGCTCTTTGTATTTGGCGCTGGCATGCTCACGACACGACGACGCACAAGCGAGGTGAAACTATGAAGGGCGCAATCATTCACGGCGTCTTGTTGGCCGTCATGCTGATCTATGGCTATCGCACGATTTCCCGGGACACCAAGGCCAAGGCCGACCTCGGGTCGGTGGTGGTCTTTGACAAAAAGAGCGGCGACCTCGCCAGCCTGGTTTACAAAACCGACGCCAAGACCGTGACGTTGACCCGTCGAGGGCAAGGCGCCGACGCCTATTGGTGGGGCACCGAGGTGCGGCGCGAAAAGAAAGCCAAGCCCGCGCCACCAACGCCGACGGCAGCCGCCAGCAAGTCCACCGAAGGCGAGGTGCCAGCCAAGAAACCCATCACCGAGTTCGAAGATGTCGAGGTGACCAGCGAATTTCCGGTCTCCGACACGGTGGTCGAACTCGCGTCGCAGCTCGCCGGCCTGCGCGCGCTGCGCCAGCTGCCGCTGCCCACCGCCGAGGAGACCAAGGCATTCGGCCTCGCCGAAAAAACCGCCAAGCTAGAGCTTGCCTTCGCCGGTGGCGCGCGCACGCTTACAATTGGCGGCCGCGTTAGCGGAGGCAGTGAGCGCTACGCCCTTGACGAGACGGGCAAGCGCCTACTCATCATTGCCGGATCGTTGGTGGAACCGCTCGCCGGCGGCGAGACCGGCCTGCGCCTCACTGACCCTAAAGGGTTTGATGTCGCCAAGGTTGATCGCGTCACCATTGCCGCGGGCGGCAAGCAAAAAATCTTGCAGCGTGGCGCCGGCAAGGACGACAAGGGCAATACGACCAAAACCTGGATTGATTCAGCAACCGGAGCGCCGGACCAAACTGCCGCAAACTTTATTAGCAGCATCGACCGGCTACGGCCGAGCAAGTATCGCCCCGATGTCGACCTCGGGTCCGATGCGGCGTTGGTCACGCTGACGTATGCCGACAAGGCGGGCCAGCCGCTGGGCAGCGTGGCCTTCCACGCCAAGCAGGTTGCCGGCAGCCCTCCAGCGGAAGCCGCAGCCGCCCCGGCCAGCCCTGCGCCGACCACGACTGAGTACTACCTGGTCACGGCGCGCGCCCGCGCACCGGGCCTGCTCGATGGATCTATGGCGAGCCGAGTCGAAGCCGATTTGGCCACGGTATTTCAGTAGGCACCTCTGCCGCGCTGGCCGCCCCAGCCAAATCGCCAGGCCCAGGCCCTAAAGCCTGGGAATACAGCCAACCCCAGCTATGGTTGTAAGGTCCAAGACTGACTAGGAGGACCATATGAATCGATTCGCCGTTGCTGCTGCTGTTTGCGCATGGGTCGTTGCAGGCCTGATGGTGGTTGGCCAGGGCCAGACCACAGAACTCGCGGTGCCGAGTGCCATGGCAAGCCCGCAAAATTGGCTGCCGCAGGTGGCGCCTGCGCAGCCGCTGGTCTCGTCGCCGCTCGCGGCTCTTCCCGCGGACGCGATCGCCAACGTCGCCGAACGCACCGTAAACAGCGTTGTCAGCATTTCGACCTCGACCGACATCAAGAGCGCGGCGACGGGCTTTCATAGTCCGTTCGGCAATCCCTTCGGCCCATCGCCCTTCGGCGACCCTCAGGAAGATGGCGAACAACTGATGCCGCGCGGCATCGGCTCGGGCATCATCATCTCGGCCGATGGTCGCATCATCACCAACGCCCATGTGATCGAAGACGCCGACGAAATCGTCGTTACGCTCTCCGATGGCAACGAATATGACGCGAAATTAATTGGTGCCGACAAACCCACCGATGTTGCCGTGTTGCAACTACAAGGCAAGCTGCCCGGGCTCACGCCGGTTACGTTCGGCGATTCGGCCGGCGTTCGCCTTGGCGAGGTCGTGATCGCAATTGGCAACCCGCTTGGCGTTGGCCAAACCGTGACCATGGGCATCGTGTCGGCCAAGGGACGCGGCCTAGGCCGCATCACAGACTATCAAGACTTCATCCAAACTGACGCCGCAATCAACCCGGGCAACTCGGGTGGCGCGCTGCTCAACTTGCGAGGCGAGCTCATTGGCATGAACACGGCAATTGCCAGCCGCACCGGTGGTTATCAGGGCATGGGGTTTGCGATTCCGTCTAGCATGATTCGCTATGTCGTGGGCGAGCTAGGCGCCAAGGGCGAGGTGTCGCGCGGCTACCTCGGGATAGGCATCCAAACCGTCAATCGCAAGATCGCCAAGGAAAAAGGCTTGCCCGCCTCGCGCGGCGTGCTCGTAACCGAAGTGGCGAAAGACGGACCGGCGGGCAAGGCCGGCGTCGCGCAGGGCGACATCATCGTCGCGCTCGGCGGTGAGCCTATGACCGAAGATCGCATCTTGCGAACGCGCGTCGCGCTCTCGGGCGCCGGCAAACCCGTGATGCTCGACTTGCTGCGCGGAAAAGAAACCAAGCGCATCGCGGTCACCACCGGCGAATTGCCCAAGCAGGTGGCGGCGCAAGGCCAGCCGCAGGTGCAAAAGCGCTTCCGTGGGCCAGATGGGCGCTGGTACGTCGTGGTGCCCGAGGAAAACGGCAACAAGCGCAAGTAGCCGTCCGCCGCCTGCCCCCCGCCCGCGTCAGGGCCGCGTGACACAATTTATCGGTGAACCTAGCTAGCGGCGCCACCATCCTCTTGCTCGCGCTGTGCTTGGCGCTTCTTGGATGGTGGCTTGCCGCCCGCATGACCGCGTGGCGGCGCTCGGCCCACGCTCGCCGTCGCGCTCGCATCGCGCAGGCTGGCGAGCAGGGCGCCGCAGCGTTGCTTGAGCAACATGGCTACGCCATCGTCGCTGGCCAGACGCGGCATCACGTCACCTACCTCGTCGATGAGGTGCCGCATCATGCCGTTTTGCAGTGCGACTATGTCGTGGCCCGCGACGGCATCGTGTTCGTCGCCGAGGTCAAGACCGGCGACCTCGCGCCGCAACTACAAACCGCGGCGACGCGGCGCCAGCTGCTCGAGTACCAGGTCGCGTTTGCGGTGCCCGGCATCGTGCTCATCGACATGGCGCGCGGCACCTGCGCCGAGGTGCGCTTCGCACTGCCGGCGGTGCGTGGCGCTATGGCGTAACCAGGCTTGGCTTGTCGCGCGCGGCGGCGCGGTCCGAGCGCTTGTCCAAGAAGTTTAAGAATTTCGCGCCGGCCCAAAAGACGGTCGATATGGCCGTGGCGACGAGTCCCGCGCCGGCAAGAAATTCAAGTTCGTTTGCCGCAGAGACGATCGTGAACGCCACGCTGGCGAGGGGCGCGGCGTTAAGCATGCGGCGATCGACGGCGGCGGCCTCAGCTTGGGCGGCCTTGGAGCGTTGGGTGGCGACCTTGGCGCGCACCGGCGACGCGGTTAGCTTGCCTGCCGATTTGCCGTGGCGAACGCGCACGAGGCGAGCCGATCGCACCTTTGAAGCCCCCTGTGACGCCTCGATGCGGCTGGCGCCGCCAGTATTGCGTGCGGCGCTGGCGGTGGTCCCGAAGCCGGCCAGGAGGACGAGCGTTGTAATCCATGTGATAGTTTTTTTATTTGACATGGCGTAAGCCAAAGCAAGCCCCATGCCACGGCATGCGGCCACTCGCCTGCGGAACCTTGCAGGGTTAGCTCGCCTCGCCCGCGCGGGGGACTTCGCTTCCCGGCCAGCGAGGTAGCCTGGGGTTACCAATTATGGGGTCTGCAAGCCTCGGCGCCGAGCCCCCGCGTCATGCCTAAGCGACCTTCGGCGAGCCTACACGAGATTCTTATTCGCAAAGTCCCAGTTCACAAGCTTCCAAAACTCTTCGATGTATTTGGGCCGCGCATTGCGATAGTCGACGTAATAGGCGTGTTCCCACACGTCGATCGTGAGCACGCAGGTCTTGCCGGTTGCCATCGGCGTGCCGGCGTTGCTGGTGGTTTCAATCGCGAGCGAGCCGTCGGCGTTTTTCACCAACCATGCCCAGCCCGAGCCAAATTGCCCGGCGGCCGCCTTGCTGAACTTGTCTTTGAATTCGGCAAACGAGCCAAACGATTTCGCGATGGCCGCGCCAATCGCGCCGCTCGGTTCACCGCCGGCCTTAGGCGCAAGCGAGTGCCAGTAAAACGTGTGGTTCCACACCTGCGCCGAATTGTTAAACACCGGCGCCTCACTGGCGACGCCACCACTAGCGCGCACGATGTCCTCGAGGCTCATCGCCTCGTACTTGCTGCCTGGCAACAAGTTGTTGAGGTTGTTGACGTAGGCTTGGTGGTGCTTGCCGTAGTGATACTCGATGGTTTCTGGCGAAATCACCGGGGCGAGCGCGTCTTTGGAATAAGGGAGTTCTGGAAGAATAATTGCCATGCCGAACTCTGGCCACAAAGGTGGGGCCTGTCAACCTGCCTACGGGGCAGTTGCGCTGCCCGCCCGCGGCTGCGGACTGAACCCGCCTAACGCCCAGCCGATTCGCAGTTGCGCCCGTGCCTCAAACACCGAACGCTCCTCGCCGGCGGCCTCGGTGATCCACGCATTGCCTGTGCCCACCGCGAGCTCGGCATATAAGTGACGCGAGCCTGCGAGCATGGCGCCAAAACCGACGAAGGCGGTGGCGTTGGCATACGCACGGCCATCGTCGTCGGGCTCAACCCAGCCATATTGCAAGAGCCCAATCAAATATGTCGTCGGTGTCGAAAAGTAACGCCCTTGCAGCTCGGCATTGTATGCCTTGCGTAGGCACCGGTGCCGAGGTGCACGGCTGCCTCGCCCGAGGCCTCGCCCAATCTTAGGCCCACGCCCGCGCCCGCGACAATTGCCGCATGCGAGGCTTGGCTGAGCGCGCCTACGCCGGTGGCTGGCGCAAGGTTTATGAACAACGCCGGCGGGTCGTCGGGCGCTACTCGCGTACCTAAATGGTCATCGGCCTGGGCACCCGACGCCGCGAAGGCACTTGCAAGCAGCGCCGCCGCGGCGACGCGTGCCTGGCTGAAGCATTTGGTCGACGTGGTCCACGACATCGCCGCATTATATACCAAAGCGCCATCGCGCGCGCGGTAACCAGGATCGCGCAGAGCTAGATCTAAAATGGCGGAGAACAGAATGCAGTGGGTGGAGGAGATTGTGGTGCACGCCTGCAGCGATGCCGAGGCGCAGCCGTCTGGCTGTAACGAGGCTCGCGAAGCCGTACACCACAAGGTCCCCACTCAATGCGTTCTGTCTAGAACTCGGCCAGGCGGGGCGCGCGCGGGAAAGGAATCACGTCGCGAATGTTTTCCATGCCGGTGGCGTATTGGATGGCGCGTTCAAAGCCAAGGCCAAAGCCGGCGTGCGGCACGGTGCCGTAGCGTCGCAGGTCGCGGTACCACCAGTATTGGTCTTTGGGCAGTTTCATTTCTTCCAGGCGCGCATCGAGCATGCCGAGGCGCTCTTCGCGTTGGCTGCCGCCGATGATTTCGCCAATGCCGGGCGCGAGGATATCCATCGCGGCGACGGTTTTGCCGTCGTCGTTTTGCCGCATGTAGAACGCCTTGATATCGCGCGGGTAGTCGGTGACCACGATGGGCGCGCCGACGACCTCCTCGGTTAAGTAGCGCTCGTGCTCGGATTGTAGATCGACGCCCCAGCGCACCGGGAATTCAAAGGCCTTGCTCGACTTCTCGAGGATCGAAACCGCCTCGGTATATGTCATGCGGCGAAAGGTGGATTCCACCAAGGCGGCAAGCCGCTGCTGGCAGGTCTTGTCGATGTGCTGCGCGAAAAACGCCATATCGTCACGCCGCTCGTCGAGCAGCCGCGCGAAAATAAACTTTAAAAAGTCTTCGGCGAGCTGGGCATCCGCCGCCAAATCGGCAAACGCGACCTCGGGCTCGATCATCCAAAACTCGGCGAGGTGGCGCCGCGTGTTGCTGTTTTCGGCGCGAAACGTCGGGCCAAACGTATAAACCTGGCTCATCGCCATGCAATAGGTCTCGACGTTGAGCTGGCCGGACACGGTTAGGTGCGCCTCCTTGCCGAAAAAATCCTGGCTGAAATCAACGGCGCCCCCGGGTAGGCGAGGCAGGTTTGCCAAATCCAGCGTCGAGACGCGAAACATTTCGCCGGCGCCTTCGGCGTCAGAGCCGGTAACGATCGGCGTGTGGATCCAGAAAAAACCGCGCTGATGGAAAAAGTCGTGCACCGCCTTGGCCAGGCAGTGCCGCACGCGCGTCACCGCGCCCACCACGTTAGTGCGCGGCCGCAAATGCGCTTGTTCGCGCAAGTACTCCATGGTGTGGCGCTTGGGTTGCATCGGATACGTCTCGGGGTCTTCGACCCAGCCGACGACCTCGACCTTGCTCGCGGCAATTTCGACGGCTTGGCCTTTGCCTTGCGACGCAACGAGCGTGCCGGTCACCACCACAGCGCAGGCCGTGGTTAGCTTGACAATTTCCGTGGCGTAATTGGGCAGCGCGGCCTCAGCGACGGCCTGGATCGGTTCAAACCCGGAGCCATCGGAAATCGCGATGAACGACAGCCCCGCCTTGGAGTCGCGACGGGTCCGAACCCACCCCTTGACGGTGACTTCCTGGCCGGCCTCGGCCTTGCCCGCTAACAGCTCGCAGATGCGAAAATGGCTCATGCGGCGTTGGTAGCACAGCGGGCGGCGGCGCTCTAGGGCGAGGCCGTGAGTTCAATCGCGCGCCAGCGACCGCTGCGAAAGCGCAGCCACATCGCCCCGGCGATGAGCGCGATATAAAGGATGATCGCGGCCATCAGCCCGACCACTCCGAGCCGCCACACCTCGACGGCCAGCCACGCGCACGGCAGAAAGACCAGCCAGGCGATCGCGATGCGCAGCGTCGTCGGCCAAAACGTGTCGCCGGCAGCGCGCAGGGTCTCGGCTAGCGTGAGGCCGGCCGCGTCGAAGAGCTGCCACGCCGCGCTGAGCATCAGCATCGGGATGGCCATGGCGACAAAGGCGTCGCGATCGGCGGCCGGCCATGCCGATGAAAACACGCCGAGAATCAGCGCCGGCAACAGGGCATAGAGCGTCGCCATCAGCAGCATCCACACCGCGGTGACGCGAAACGTAAGCCACACAATCCCAGGTACTTCGTCGTGTTTTTTCGCGCCGATCGCCTGACCTGCCAAGATGGCGCCGGCGGTCGCCAGGCCAAATGCCGGCATGAACGAAACCGAGTTTATCTGCATCACCACGTTGAGCGCGCCCACCGCCAAGTCGCCGAGGCCAGAGACCGCGCCATTGACGAAGACCAACCATGCAGAGAATTCAAAAAACCAGTTGAGGCCTGCCGGCAGCCCAACCCAAAGCATGATGAAAAACTCACGACGCCAGCCGCCGCGGCTTGCCGCCGTCGTGCCGACGCGCGCGCCCACTTGGCGGCGGCCATCGCGCACGAAGTGCCAGATCATATAGCTCGCCGCAAGCCAATTGGCGATGACGCTCGACCAAGCGGCGCCCTCTACCCCCAGCGCGGGGCATCCCCAATTGCCGCCAATGAGCAGCCAGTTTGCCGCGATGTTGATTACCATCGACAACAAGCCGGCGCGCATCGCGAGCTTGGTGTTGCCGGTGCCGCCGTACCAGTTTCCCAACGCTTCAATGGCAATGCCGCCGCCGAGCGAGATCGAACGGATCTCAATGTAGCGCGCCATCTCATCCTTGACCGCGACGTCGTACGGCAGCGCGCTGACTACGGGCGCGATAAACGGCATGGCGGCTAGGCCCAGCAGCGCAATCGCCGCGGCAAACAGCAGGCCATAGCTGCCATAGCGTCGCGCCGCCGCGATATCGCCCTGGCCCGTAAACTGCGACGAGTAGCTCTGTATGATGGTGCACATGCCCATCGCAAAAATGAACAGCCCGAAAAAATTGAGCGAGCCCGTCGTCGTCGCCGTCAGCGCGGTCTTGCCAAGCGGCGCGATCATGTACGCGTCCGCAAAACCATCGACGGCTTGCGTGGCTCGCGCGAGCGCCACGGGCAACGCCAAAGTCAGCAGCGTGGCGAGACGAGACGTCGGCATGGGCGCGCGGACTCTAGCTCATCCGCCGCGCGGAATTGCCGCCTCGAGGTGACAGATTAACGACGCTAAAAAGCGCCACGCACGCCAAAGGCGGGGATAATCGGCAGATCGGTAATGTTTTGTCGCTTGGTGTAATCAAAGTTGTAGCTATAGCCAAGCACGCGCGGATGCGCATAGACGTTGGTCACGTCGAGGAAGGCCGAGAGCTTCCACGTCTTAAACTTCCAATGGCGATCGACGCGAATATCCAGTTGATGCGCGCTCTCCTTGCGGATGCTGAATTGCTCGCCAAACACCGGGATGTAGGCGTTGATATCCGAAAGGTAGGTCGAACCGACAATCGGTGTGTCCGGCTCGCCGCTGCTCGCCTGAAAGCGGCCACCGCCCTCCCAGTTTTCTCAGCGATAGCTGCCGACGGCGACAAAATTATGGGTCTGATCAAAATCAAATAGGCGCCGCACGTCGCCCTCAAAGTCGACTCGGCTGGAGCGCGAAATGGAGTACGCGATCCAGCCAAAAAAACGGCGAGACTGCATCCGCGCCAAGATCTCGGCGCCAAGCGATCGGCCGCGCCCGCGATTGGTATAGGCGTCCTCGGGCGAGGTTTGCGCGAGCAACTCGTCGCGCACCACCAGCTTGCGCTTATCGGTGTAATAGCCCGACAGCGTCAGCTTGATCTCGCCGGTGGCTTGGAAGTCAGCGTTCGCGACGAACTGCGACGCCAGCTCGGGCTTAATGTAGTCTGGCACGCTTTCGGCCTGATCAAGGCCACGCGAGTACTGCCCCGCGGCCAGGCGCAAGGTCCAGTCTTTGGCGAGCTCTTGCGACAGCGCCAGCCGCGGCTGCACCACGGCCGCGGACAGGCGGTCGTAATAGTCGAGGCGCACGCCCGCGGTAACCACGGTGCCCTTGCGAGGGGCGCACATCGGCGGCCGCGTAGCCCGCACCGACATGGTAGGTAAATTTCTGGTCGTACTCGAGCCGCGGCCCGTCCGAAAAGTTTCCGGTCGGCAGCTCCCCCTCGCCGGGCAACGCCGGCAACGTCGCAAAGAGGTCGCGGTAGTCGAGGCGGCCGTTGGCGCCAAAGCGCAGCGTTACGTACTCGCTAAGCTTGACCCCCGTGTCATTGCGCAGCTCGATCTGATCGGTAACGGTTTCTAGCGAGTTGGTCGCGCCGAGGTTAAACCCAAACTTGGTGGTGCCGCCCGAGAGGGTGAGCCGATTATTGAGGTCTTCGCGCGCATAGGCCCAGCTGCCGATGAGGCGATAGAATTCGGTCGAGAAGTCGAACTGACCCGTAAAATCGGGTTCGTTTGGATCGAGCTGCTCCGTAATGAGCCCGAGCTTATCGATCGAGAGAAAGCCAAAGGCCGACACCCGATGGCGGGCGCTGGGCGTCCACACAAAGCGCGTCTGCGCGTCGTAGTATTTCGGCGCGGTGACAAATTTCAGATCGATCGGAATGAGCGGCAGAATAAAGTCGATGGCCGAGCGCCGCACCGCGGCCGAGATAAACGCGGTTTTCTGCTTGTTGACCGGCGCCTGCACCAACGCCGCGAGGTTAATAAACGAAAATTCGACAAACCCTTCCGGCTTGGCCACGGCATCCGTGCGCGTCACGACGTTGATAACGCCGCCGGTCGAGCGCCCCTCTTCGACGCCAAAACCGCCTGGCACAAATTCGATGTTCTGGATGAACTCTGACGGGATGAAACTCTGCAGGCCGCCAAAGTGGTAGAGCAGCGGCACCTCCACGCCATCGACCATGACCTTAGAATCTTCGGGCGCCGCGCCGCGAATGACGATGTTGCTGGCGCCAGGACCGTTGGCGTTGACATTGCCCACGCCGGGCAGGCTTTTCACCGACTGCAGCGCATCGCCGCGCGTGCCCGGGATGCGTGTGATGACCTCGCGACCGAGGTCTTGCCGCCCCGGCGGTGGTGGTATCGGCGATTCGACGACAATCTCGATGACCTCGCCGGCGCCGTCGTCGCTGACCATGAAAAACACGTGGTCGGGCAGGCCGCCCGCGGGCACATCGAGGGTTTCTTCGGTGGGCGCAAAGCTACGCGCGCGCACCGTGATCGCGTGCTTGCCGCGTGGCAGGTCAAGCTCGTAGAGGCCCCGTGCATCGGATTTCGCGCTAAGCGGGGGTCGTCCCGCCGCGCCGGGCGGTCGCGCAACCGTAATGCTGGCACCGGCCACCGGCCTTAGCGTATTGCCGTCCAGCACCGCGCCGCGCACAGGATCGGCGTAGGCGTGTGCGCCGAGCCCCAGGACACAGCAAAGCACTAAGACGCGGACGGGCGGGGGAAGGTCAAGCACGCCCTCAATGTGATCTGCGAACGCCGCCTTGGCAAATCGCCGCCGCCACTATTTATGGCGCGCTCGCGACTCGCCCACGCGCCACGTGCGCCCCGCACTTTTGCGTCCCGTCAAACACCGTGATGCGGTCCAAACGGTGCTTGCGGTCGAGGCGATTGTAGTGTTGGCGGCCGGCGACAAAAAAGTCGATATGCTTGCCGTCGATGGCGCCGCCCGTGTCTTCGGCGACGACGCAGCCGTCGTGAACGAAGTTGCCCCATGGCGCGTTGCCCGGCATTTTGAGCCCGTCGAGCTCCGGGACATATAGCCAGGCGCCGATGGCAATGACCCTTGGGTCCACGGCGACGCTCCGGAACGGGGTGAGCGCGCGCATGCGGGCGCCGGTGCCCCATTTGGCCCGTGGGTTGACCTGCTCGAAACATGGCGATTCGGCGCAGTCGCAGGCGCCTGCGTATCGAATTAGCCGCCCATCGTTAAGCCTGCCTGTGCCTTGCATGGAGATTTGCGCGGCGAAATTTCGATTGACCGTCGCGAGCGGCTCGCAGGTCTTATGGTGAAACAAGGTGACCAGGGTTGGCCGTTGCTTGCGTGGCACATCGGGGCCGGCCGACGCTTCCTCGACTTCCACCTTGGCGGTCGCGTCGGCCTCAAGGGCGGCGGGGGCTTGGGCGGCGCTCGGGGCGTCAGCGGCCCCGCCGTCGGGGGGGGCGGCATCGGTTAGTTCGCTCACTTCGTTGGCGAGGCTCTCGGACCCAAGGTCCGGTGCCGCATGCTGATCCTCGTGTGCGACGTAGTAGTAGGTCATGCGGAAATCCCCGAGGGGGGCAAGTGGCAGAACCTCAGGCGCGACCGTCCGGATCGGCGACACCTCGGGCCGTTCGGCTGCGGCGACCCGCTCGCACGACGACGAAAATCCGCTGGCGCACGCGACGACGACCAAATGCAGCGCAAGCGCTCCTGCAAATGGCGAG
The DNA here is from genome assembly GCA_016716835.1 of Myxococcales bacterium. Lineage (NCBI taxonomy): Bacteria > Pseudomonadati > Myxococcota > Myxococcia > Myxococcales > Myxococcales bacterium. The sequence continues at coordinate 860,330 of JADJUW010000002.1, forward strand.
CGGCGGCGGTCGCGCTTGATGCGCGCGCTTGTCGCCGGCTTTAGCCGACGCCTGCCTTCAGTGGATGGAACCCGCTGCACAAACCACAGGGTAAGGCCAAGACCATGTGTGCGAGCTAGTTCTTGGATCCCTAAAATGTTTAGTGCTTAATATTGTTAATGAAATTGTGATGATCTCAGGTGGTGTTGAGTTTGGTTCAGCTAAATCAATGTGCCTTTTTCGGGTAAAATGGCTAGCTGGTCACCACGTGACAACGCGTCGCGTCATGTGGCGAATTGCAACAATTAACCGTCGGCAGGAACGCCTGACAGCGACGTAAATGCAAACCGTTTCATCTGCGGTCGCTGGGAATTTTGTGACGCCTCATTGGAGTTTTCGCTGACAACGGTCACCTCCAAACCAAGCAAAGACGTCCGTCTTGACTCGTTACTACGAGTGTAGTAACAATACGTCGTCCCCGTAATTATGTCGCGTCCAACTCCGCCATCATTGACTGCCGCCGAACTCAGCGCGCTCAAGGCGTTGTGGGCGCTCGGGCCGTCCACCGTCGCTGAGGTTCGTCGCTACCTAGGCGACGTTAGCGCGTACACCACGGTGATGACGTTGCTTTCTCGCTTGGCGCAAAAAAACGCCGTGGTTGTCGACCGGGCTCGCGAGCCGTTCTTATATACGGCCAACGTTTCGCGCGATCAGGTGCAAGGGGCGGGTGCGGGAGCTGGTCACAACCGTCTTTGATGGTTCGGCGAGGTCGCTGGTCATGGGGCTGTTGTCGTCGTCGAGCTTAAGCGCCGACGAGCTGCACGAGCTGTCGGCACAAATCCGCGACCGTGCCGACGCCTTGAACCAAGCCGCTGAGGCGGCCACAAGCGGCGGGGCAGACGCCACGCCGCCGGGCAAGCGCGAGGCTAAACCGTGAGCGAGGTTGCGGGTTGGCTCTTTGCCGCCGCGGTGCGGGGCACGATCGTGTTGGCCGTCATTTATGTCGTCACGCGGGTGGCCAAGCGGCACCTAAACCCCGCGCAAGAGCATCTGCTTTGGCTGGCAGGCCTGGCGGCGTTTTTTGTCCCCCCATGGCTACACCTTTGAGGTGCAACGCCAGATCGTCTTAACGCAGGAGGCGTTGGCGCCAGCGCTTGCCTCGGCGTTTCCCGCCGCACCGACGGGCCTGGCCCCGGTCGAGCTTGCGGCGCTCGCATGGATCGCGCTTGCAACGGTCATGCTTATCGCCACCTTGATTCCTTATGTGCGCCTTGCGCGCGCCGTGGCTCGGCTGCCGCGCCCAGCGGCGAATGATGAACGGCTGTTGCTAGCTCAGGATCAAGCGCGTGCGCAGCGCGTCGCGCGCTTCGAGTTGCGGCTGGGGCACGGCAGTGAATCGTTTTCGCTTGGGTTGTGGCGGCCCATCATTGTGTTGCCGGCCGACCTTACGCCGCACGCCGCACGCGCCGTGCTCGCGCATGAAATGGCTCACCTCGCGCGCCGCGACGTATGGAGTGGGTGGCTGCAAACGGTCGTGCGTTCGTTATTTTTTATGTCGCCGATGGTCCACGTCGCCGGGCGCCGCATGGCCGTGCTGCGCGAACTCTGTTGCGATAGCGCCGCGGTAACGCTGGGCGCGACTACGACGACGGCATTTGCCGCGCTCCTCGTCGCGCAGGCCGAGGCGCAGCAGGGCGCGTCCCTTGGGCCGAGCGCGCGCGAGGCAGGCCCGGTGGCGATGGCGCTCGGTACGCCGAGCACCTTGGCCTTGCGGGTGCAGCGGTTGTTGCAAATGCCTTCGCCGAGTCTGTCGACCTCCGGCGCGATGTGGCTGGTTGCCGCGCTGATCGTGGCCACCAGCTCGCTGCGCATCGCGACGCGTGATCGCTATGTCGCGGCGGACGCATGCATCTACACCCCCGCCTTCGCGCAATCGCTGCTGGCGTCATATCCCGAGGCGGATGCCGACAGCGACGGCGTGCTCAGCAAGCTCGAAGCGTGCGATTGGCAGGCTGGTTGGCGCAAGGATGGGAGCGGGCCGCTCGAAGCCTCCGACAAGGTCGCGGCGCTGCTGACGCCGGGGGCACTGTGCTGCAATTGCAACGCGGACGCGCCCACCACCGACCCGCAGGCGCCTTATCTGGGGAGCGACTCGTCGCTGGTCCCCGGCCAGGGCGTATTGTTTGCCGGGCGGCCGACGTGTTAAACCGCCACCCTCCGACCTACGAGTTTCTTATGCCATCCACCAAGTTCACCATGTCGTCGCTTACCTGGCTGGTCGCCTTGGCCGTTGCGGGCATGAGCCTTGGATGTCGCAAGGCGCCGCCGGTTGCCGCGCCGACGACGCAGGCCTGCGCCGCGCCCACCGCGCCCACCGCGCCCACCGCAACAGATGTAGATGGCGAGCAACGACTCGAAGAGATTCGAGCGATCGTCAAGGAGGAGGTCGCCAAGGCCCTTGCGGCAGCGCCGCCATCGCGTGCCAAGCGCCGAGGCCCAGATCCGGACGCCGTCTATAGCGTGCAAGTCGCCGGGTTGCCGTCCGAGGGGCCCGCCAATGCCAAGGTCACCATCGTCAAGGCGTACGAATATGCGTGTCCGTATTGCGAGAAAACGATCGCTACGATGGACACGCTGGAGAAACGTTACGGCAAGGATCTGCGCGTCGTCTATTCCCAATTCATCGTCCATCCGCGGGAAGCGACGCTGCCGGCGCGGGCGGCATGTGCGGCGCAAAAGCAAGGCAAGTTTAAGGCGATGGACCAAGTGCTGTGGGCCAAGGGATTTCATGGCGATCGTAAGTTCGAGTCGGCAGATATCATGGGGTACGCCGCGGAAATTGGCCTAAATGCAAAAACGTTCGAGCGCGATCTTGAGGCCTGTGCTGCCATCGTCGAGGCCCAGCAAAAGGCGCTCGCCGCGCTAGGCATGACAGGCACCCCGGGGTTTTTCATCAATGGTCGGTTTATTGGCGGCGCCCAGCCCATCGATGTCTTTATCGAACTAATTGATGCCGAGCTCAAAAAGGCCAAGGCCGCCATCGCCGCGGGCACGCCTGCGGCCAAGTACTACGAACAGGAAATTGTCGCTAAGGGCCTTAAATCCCTTGCGGCTAACTAAGCATAAGGTAAGCACAGGAAAAGGGTATTTATGAAACACATTCTCGCATTAACCACCATCGTTGCGCTGTCCCTCACCGGCTGCCAACAAGACAACAAGCAACTCAAGGAAGACATTCGCAAGATTGTCGCCGAAGAGATTCAAAAAGCCGGCGTCGGCGGCCGCGGCAATCCGCAGCAACCACCACAACGCCGCGGCCCAGATCCTAAGGCGGTCTACTCGGTCGACGTCGCCGGCGCGCCCTCAGTTGGCCCTGCCGACGCGAAGATCACCATCGTCAAGGGCTACGAATACGCCTGCCCATTTTGCGAGAAGGTTCGCCCAACCATCGACGAAATCCAAAAGAAATACGGCAACGACGTGCGCGTCGTCTACAAGCAATACGTCGTCCATCCACAAAGCGCCACCATCCCGGCGCTCGCCGTCTGCGCCGCGCATAAGCAAGGCAAGTTCAAGGCCATGGACGAAGTCATGTGGGAAAAAGGCTTCAAAGGCGGTCGCAAGTTTGCGCAAGAAGACATCGAAGGCTACGCCAAGGAAGCTGGCCTCAACGTCGGGCAACTCAAGACCGACATGGAGGCCTGCAAGCCTATCATCGCCAAAGAACAAGCCGACCTCGCACGCGTTGGCGTGACCGGCACCCCAGCGTTCTACATTAACGGCCGCTTTATCGGCGGCGCGCAACCGCTGCCGGCGTTCGAAGCCGTCATCGCCGAAGAGCTTGAAAAGGCCAACAAGGCGATCAGCGGCGGCATCCCCGCGGCCTCGTACTACCAACAAGCGGTCGTCGAAAAAGGCCTCAAGTCGATGGGCGATGGCGCCGCCCCAGGCGCACGCCCTGCCGCCATTCCGGTCAAGCCAGGCGCGCCCGTCGCCGTTCCGGTTAAGCCGTAAGGCACGGCTCGATTGACCCGGGCGCCGCGCGCGCCTAGGTGCACACGACCTCGACGCAGCGATGATATATTCGCCGCGTGCCACGTAGCTCTGTAGTTCCGCCGCTCATTCCCGAGCGCAACGATCTGAACATGGCGTGGCTCATCCGGCTGCGCTGGGCACAAGTCGTCGGCCAGGCGCTGACGATTAGTCTCGCCGAGCTGCTGCCTGGGGTGGCGCTCCCGGTGGCGCCCCTGGCCTTCACCATATTGATCGCCGCGGCGTCCAATGCCGCCTTGCATTGGCGTTATCTGCTCTCGCCGGTGCGTCGAACCCGCGGCGTGGCGCAGTGGCAGCTTGCGGCCATCATGGCGCTCGACGTCGCGCTGCTCACGTCGCTGCTCTACTTTACCGGCGGGCCGACCAATCCGTTTGGCTTTTTGTATGTCGTCCAGATCGCGCTCGCGACGGTAGCGCTCGAGGCGGCGTGGACCTGGACCTTGGTGGCGTTGTCGTTCCTCGGTTTTGGTGCGCTGGTCATTGGACATGTGCCACTGCCGCTGGCGGGCCACACCCAAATGATTGGCATGTGGGTGGCGCTCGGCGTGGCCTCGGCCTTCGTCGTACATTTCTTGCTGCGCCTCACCGGCGCGTTGGCCATTCGTAACGCCGAGCTTTCAACCTCGCGCCAGCTCGCGGCGCGGCAAGAGCGGCTGACCAGCCTGGCGACCGTCGCGGCCGGCGCGGCGCATGAGCTGGCAACCCCGCTGGGCACGGTGGCGCTCGTTGCCAAGGAACTCGAGCGCTCGCTCATGGCACAGGGCGGCGAGGGCGCCTTGGTCGAGGATGCGCGCCTCATCCGCACCCAAGTCGCGCGCTGTCGCATCATCCTCGATCAGATGTCGGGCGGCGCCAGCACCGCGGGTGAGTTCGTCGAGACCAGATCGGTGCAGGCCCTAATCGACGACGCGGCGCAGGGCATTCGGTTGACGCCGCCGGTGCATATCTCGCTGAGCCCTGCGGTCGCGCAGCTCGCGATCAAGGTGCCGCCACGCGCCTTGTGCCAGGCGTTGCGCTCAATCATCACCAATGCGCAGGATGCGTCACCGCCTGAGGCAGAGGTCAGCGTGAGCGCGCTTGCCGATGAAGGCCATGTGTTATTTTCGATTTCCGATCATGGCGGCGGCATGCCGCCCGAGGTGTTGGCGCGCATTGGCGAGCCATTTTTCACCACCAAGGAGCCGGGCCATGGCACGGGCCTGGGGCTGTTTCTCGCCCAAACCGTGGTCGACGGCCTCGGTGGCACGCTCACCATCGAGTCCGCCAAGGGCCGTGGCACCACCGTGCATCTCCGCGTCCCACGCGAAGTCGCGCTCGCGGCCGTTGCCGCAGCCAGCGCAATTTCTGCGCGTTAACGCGGCAAGGCAGCGCGCAATTTCTGCGCAAAAATAATTTATTGATTGATCGCGCACCTGATTTGTCACTAGCGCTATCGTTACGCATGTCTGATTCGTCTCATAAGCCATCCATTCTGCTCTGCGATGATGATGAGGTCTTTCGCTCACGGCTAGCGCGCGCCTTTACCGAGCGCGGCTATGACGCGCAAACCGCGTCGGATTTCGATAGCGCCGTCGCCGCCGCCGAGCGCGACTCGCCGGAATTCGCGGTTGTCGATTTGCGCATGCCAGGCAAGGGCGGGCTTGAGCTGGTGGGGGCGTTGCACGCCATCGATCCCAGCACCAAGATCATCGTGCTCACCGGCTACGGCTCGATCGCCACCGCCATCGATGCGGTGCGCCTGGGCGCGCTTAACTATCTCGCCAAGCCCGCCGACACCGACGACATTATCGCCGCGTTTGCCAAGGGCGAGGCGCCGCCGCTCGCCGCCTCGGAGGTTGAGTACAAGGCACCTTCTTTGGCGCGCGCCGAGTGGGAGCACATCAATCGCGTGTTGTCTGACTGTGGCAACAATATTTCCGAGGCCGCTCGCCGCCTCGCCATCCATCGCCGATCGCTGCAGCGGAAGCTGCAGAAGTATCCGCCTAACCGCTAGCGCCCTATTTTCGCCCGACCGCCATGCGGCGCCGGCAAGCCCCGGCAACGTGCGGCAAGTCGCCTGCCGCCGCGCGGCAAGGGTTGCCAGGCTACGTAAGGCGTGGTCAGGTGTCGCATGTCCCGGAGGTTGGTGGGTTGGTGGCGGGGGGGCGTTTTGGTCGCATGCCTGCTGCTGGTCACAGGTTGTAGCGCCCGCATGCTGCATAGGCCAACGTCGCCCACGATCGATCGGCTGATCACACGGATGTGGGTCGCCGAGATGCGCGCCCATCTGCGTCACGGCGATTGGATCTTAGCGCGGTCGTATTCGGGCACCGGCGACATCATCGCGCGGTTTACGGGCGGCGTCGACCTAAGCCACTCCGTGATGTGGGACGCGCAGCGCGAGGTGGTCATCGAATCGATCCAGCCAATCACGCGCGAGATCTCGCTGGAATCGCTGGTCCATCGCAATCACTACTTGTACATCGTGCGCCCCGCGTATCTCAACGACCGCGATCGCGAGGTCTCGGTGGCGCGCGCCCGCACCATGCTTGGCAGCGGGTACGACTTCGTTGGCCTGCTCATTGGCATCCGCGACTCGCGCAAGACGTATTGCTCGCTCTTGCTGTTTTGGGCCAGCGACATGGCGTCACGCAATATTGAGGAGCCTATCGTGGTGGCGCCCTCGGACTTGCTGCTGTTAGGCGAGACCGTCTATTTCTCCGGGGTCCGCACCAGCGCCGACGTGATTGCCATGGCCGAAGAATTTTTGCGCGCCGAGCGCCGACCACAACACGCCGCCGCCTCGGCCGTGGCTGCTACGAGCCCTCGGCAATAGCCGGCAGATCGCGATCTAGCACCGTCTTGCGGCCATCGCGACCGGCGTTGCGGATGGCGATGTCGCAGATGGCGCGCACGTGATCGCTGAGCTTATCGACCACCGCATCCGAGGTGTTCATGCCCGAGCGGTCGCGGACGTATTTTTTGAGCTTGGAGACGACGATAAGTACGTCGCGCTCATAGTCCGCGCCAAGTTCGCTGGCGGAGGCCGCGACCACGGGCGCGGGCACGACACGCCTTACCGGCGCCGGCGCGCTGCCAGGCGCGGCACCGCTGGTGAGGGTGCCGGCGGCGCCACCCGCGGCCAGCCATTCGTCTTTGCGCGGCGAGGTGGCCTCGACCGCCCAGGCCTCGCGGTGCGGTGTTTCCGAGAGGTGGCTATCCCAACACGCGACGCTGCAGTAGACGAGGCGCAGCTTGCTTTTTTGACAGGTCGACACGCTGCACAGCCAGTACGTCCGGCCAAAGCCGATGGGCTGCTTGCATTCGCTGCACGAAAGCCAGGTATCGCTCATGGTTACACGACCGCGCTAACAAGGCGCAGGATGATCATGAGCGCCGTGATGGCAACCGCGTACAGCAGGCCGACGACCGAAAGCAGCAAGCTGGTTTGGGTGGTCTGCTGCAAGCCCTTCCACATGCCGTAGAGCGCCGGCGCAATGCCGAGCGACGCCACGATCGCGCCGACGATCGAACCACCGGTGAGACCGCCGAGGATGAGGCCAAGCACGAGCCCCGCCGTGGCAAGCCCAAAAGCGAGCAGGGCAGGAAGTTTGGTGTCATTGGCCGAGCTAGACGTGGTTGATTCCATGGCGAGATCCTAACACGACTTAGCGACGAAAATCGGCGATCGTGGCCGCCCACGCCGCGATCCGTGCGGTAGGATGCCGAGGCGGAGGTCGCTATTTTTACGGTTTGGTTGCTGCATCTTATCGTCGGCGCGAGTTTTGCACTCGCCGCGCGCGATCGCCTGCGCGCCGACGGTCCGTTTGCCGCGCCCGCCTTTCCGCTGGTCGCGATGTTTGCGGGTTTCTTGGTCGTGCCTACGGCGATCTACTTCTATGCGGTGCATGGGGCGTGGAGCTGGTGTTATTGGCTGCAGCCTCGCACGGTGCCGGTGATCGCGATCGTGCCGCTGATGGTGCTGCATGGGCTGGCCGTGCTCGCCGGCTGGTATTTGGGCTATTTCGTGTGGCGTCGCTCCAACAACCGACGCGTCGTCATCGGCGTGATCGCGGGCCTTGGCGCGGTGTGGCTCGGCCTCGTCATTGGCCTGCGCCATCGCCTCGGCGTCAGCGGCTCGTTTGATGAGTACGTCGCAGGCATGGCGCGTGGGCTCTTTGACGTTGGCCTGGGCTATGCGTTGCTTACGGTCTTCTTGCTGCAGCTTGGCGCCGCGGTCTACGTCATTGTCGAATTGGTCCGCGACGGCGCGCGCGTACGCAGTCGCTAGATCTCAAGGTAGGGCGCTTGCGACAACATCGCCGCGCGGTCATTGCGCGTGCGGACCGGCGTGGGGTACGCTCGCGCTCGTGAACGGCCTGCGCATTTTTGATGGATTTGGTCTGCGCCATGGCGCCCTCTGCCTCTTGTTCATGGCGGTGCTCGGCGCATGCGGCCCGGCGCGCTACATCCCGGCCATTCGCGGCGCCGAAGTGGCGGTGGCCAAGGCGACCGAGGCCAAGGGTAAAACCTTTGCGCCGTATTGGTTCACCAAAGCGACGGCGTATCTCGCCAAGGCCAAGGAAGAGGCCGCCGCGGCGGACTATGGCCGGGCGCTGAAATACGCCGAAACCGCGAAAACCGCCGCCGATCGCGCGGTGTCCATTTCACGCGACCGCGGCCCAGCCAACGAGCAGGGCGAAGGTGACGACTAAATGAAGCTCTCCGCATGCATGAACATAGTGTTGGTCGCGGCCTCAGTCGCGGGCCTTGTTGGCTGCGCGCCAACCGTATCGCGCCGAGCCACGGACTATGACAAGCGCTTAACCGTGGCGCGCGAGAAGGGCGCTATGCAGTGTGCGCCCGCGGCGTTGGCGCTGGCCGAGGCCCATACGGTGTTTGTCCGGGCCGAACTCGACGAAGGCGATATCTTGCGCGCTCGTCGCGAAATTTCCGACGCCGAGGATGCCTTGCGAGAGGTCGAAGCCAAGGTCGCCGCCGGCGATTGCATTGCGGCGGAGATCGATCCCGGCAGCCCCGATCGCGATGGCGACGGGATTCTCAATGAGGTCGACGAGTGTCCCGAGGACCCCGAAGATGTCGACGGCGTTAAAGATACCGATGGCTGCCCAGATCTGGATGACAACGACAGCGATGGCGACGGCATCGCCAACAAGATCGATGCCTGTCCGAGCGAAAAAGAAGACGGCGATGGCTTTGAAGACGACGATGGTTGCCCGGACAAAGACAACGATCGCGATGGCATCGGCGATGGCCTCGACAACTGTCCTAATGACGCCGAAGACGCCGATGGCATCGACGACGACGACGGTTGCCCGGATTGCGACGATGACAAAGACGGGGTGCCGGAGTGCCCCAAGGCGCTCGACAAATGTCCAGGCCAGGCGGGCCCAGCGCCCGATGGCTGCGAGGCGAAATACAGCCTCATCGTCGTCACCAAGGACAAGATCGAGCTCAAGCAGACCGTGTTTTTTGACACCAACAAGGCCAAAATCAAGCGCGTCTCGTATCCGCTGCTCGATGAGGTGGCCCTCGCGCTCAAGGACAATCCCACTATTTCGGTACGGATCGAGGGTCACACCGACAGCCAGGGACGCGACAGCAAGAATCTGAAGCTCAGTCAGGGGCGCGCCGAATCGGTCCGAACCTACCTCATTGGCCAAGGGATTTCGCCGGATCGCATGATTGCGATTGGGTTTGGCGAATCGCAGCCCCTTGCCGACAACCGATATCCGGACGGTCGGGCGCAAAATCGCCGCGTAGAATTTGTCATTACCTCGCGATAGCCGCGGGTTTTTTGGTATCTATTCGGGATGTTATCGTCCCCAGTCCAGCGTCACTCTGCTTTGCCTGTCACGCCACCGCTGGCCGCCGCCAGGTCGCGCGCGGTCGCTGGGGTTTGCTGGCTCTTGCTCGTCATGTTTGGCGTTGCGGCGCTGCCTTCGGTCGCGCGTGCGGACGCCAAAGGCGATGCGCGCAAGGCCGTCGAGCGCGCGTCCAAGGACGCGATGGAACATTACGATTTGCTTGAGTACGAAGACGCGCGGCGCTTGCTCAACCAAGCCGTGACCGACGCCAAGAAGGCGGGCATCGACAAAGAGGCGATGATGGCTTCGGTGCATCTCAACCTTGGCATCGTTTACGCCGCCGGCCTCAGCGACAACGAGAGCGCCAAGCTGGCGTTTCGCGCCGCGGCCGCGATCAACTCCGACATCGAAATTCCGGCGGCCTATCGCACCCCCGATCTGACCAAGCTGCTCGCCCAGGCCAAGAGTGGCGCGCCCTCCTCGGGCAAGACGGGCGGCGCAACCGCCGATGAAGAGCCGCTGCCGCAAGTCGATTGCAAGACCGTCGAGGGCCTCAAACACGAAATCGAAGAGACCGCTACCAGCGGCAAGGACAAGCGCCTAGTGGCCTTTACCGGCGCCGATTTGGCGTTTGATCGAGTCTCGATCCAATTTCGCGGCAAGGCCGGCAGCTTTAAAGAGATCCAGATGACGAAAACTGGCGATTGTGCGTGGGTTGGCAACATCCCCGCCGGCGCCCTTGTTGGTGACCTCAACTACTACTACGTCGCCGCCTACAAGGCCGACGAGTTGGTTGCGTCGGTGGGGTCATCCGGCGCGCCCAACATCGTTTCGGTTGAGGCCGCCAAGCGCCCGATCGTTGCCGATGACGAATGCGAAAGCGACGACCCACCCGCCGAATGCTTTTCCGAGCAGGGCCCCGACACCGGCGTTGACGAGAAGAAGGTCTACCTCAACGTGTTTGTGGGCACCGGCGGCGGCTATACCAGCGGCGTGACCGAGCAAATCGGCAGCGACATCGGCTGCTGCTTCGCGCCTGCGTACTTTCACGTCGCGCCCGAGCTCGGCATGCTGCTCAGCAAGAAGTTCTCGCTCGCGGTGGCCGGTCGCTTTGGCCTGTCGCTGGGCGCCAACATCCCTGGCCACGCGACGTTGTCGCCGGCAGGGTTTCTGCGCGGCCGCTATCACGTCAACGGCATGTCGGGCCTGTCGTTCTTTGGTGACCTTGGCGTCGGCGTCATCCGCAACGTCATCAAGGTCGTCGATCAACCAGAAAACCAAAACAAGGACCTCGGCGCCTCGGGGCCGTTCCTGGTCGGTGCCGGCGTCAGCGCGCATAAGAACCTCGGCGGTGGCTTTCGCGTCGGCGCGGAGGCCCATATCATCGGCGGCATTCCCGTGGTCGATGAATTTGGCAGCGCGCCGAACATGAACTTCGGCGTCCAGGCAGATTTTCGCGTCGGCATTGGGCTTGCGTTCTAAGCCGCCTCGGCTAGCCTGCGCGCATGAGCCAAGCCAGCGGCGGCCCGTCGCCCAGCGACGATGATCTCGCCGAGCGCGAGTTCGACAAGCTCGCTCGCCTCGAGCTGGCGAGCCTCGAAGACGCGCTCGCGGATGTCGACCCCGACGATGTCGAGGTCAGCTCCAGCGACGGCATCTTGCGCCTGGCCGCGCGCGACGGCACCAAGATCGTGATCAACGCCCACCGCGCCGCCCGCCAAATCTGGATGGCCGCGGTCTCCACCGCCTGGCACTTCGATCGCCAACCCGACGGCACCTGGCTCGCCGCGCGCACCGGCGAGAGCTTTCGCGTCGTGCTGGCGGGGCTGCTGGCCCGGCACGGCAACGTCAACGTGGCGCTCTAGAGCTGTTCCTAGTTTTTGAGCGCAGCCCAGGCGTGATTTGCCCTGGTGCGAGGTGAGCATCTGGGGTGTGGGACACGTATGCTGACCGGCAGTTGAGCGCACATGTCTTCCTGCTCGCGGATAGCGCCCCGCCCGGGCTGCGCGAGACGCCTGTGGTATCCACCACCGGCGGTGCCAGCCACATCGCCCTGCAATCTACGCTCGCGGAAGAAACGTGCGCCACCTGCCGGTAGGCTGCCCCCGCCGTCGGTGATCGCGTCGATCTTGGATTCGATACCTCCTCGACGACGCCCCAACCAATGGACGCCATCTTGCGCATTGTGCTCGCGCGCTAGGCCGGGGTGCCAAAGAGCGTCGCCATGGTGGCACGCGTGATGGTCACGTCGACGAGTTCGCCGATGGCGCCGACGCCGGAGGGCAAAATCACGCTCTTGAAGCCGTCGGTGCGGCCCATGAGCTGGGTGGCGTCGCGCTTGGAAGGGCCGTGAATGAGGACGCGCTCGCGGCGGCCGATGTGCTCGGCGAAGATTTCGCCAGACAGACGTTCTTGCAGTTTCACGATGTCGGCGAGGCGGCGCTTTTTGACGTCGGGCGGCACGTCGTCGGGCAGGTGCTTGGAGGCATAGGTCAGGCTGCGCTCGGAATACGAGAACATGAACGCGCTGTCAAAGCGCAGGTCGCGCATGAGCTGCAGGGTGAGCTCGTGGTCGGCCTCTGTCTCGCCGCAAAAGCCGCTGAGAATATCGGTGGAAAAGGCGATGTGCGGCACCGCGGCGCGCAGGCGGCCGACGATGTCGCGAAAATCTGACACGGTGTAGCCACGCTTCATGCGCGCCAGCACGTCGTCGGAGCCCGACTGCACCGGCAGGTGGACGTACTTGCTGATCTTGTCGTTGCTGGCGATGGCGGCGATGACCTCATCGGTAAAGTCGATGGGGTAGGGCGACGTGAAGCGCACGCGCTCGATGCCGTCCATCTCGGCGACCGTGCGCAGCAGCTCAGCAAAGCTAATGTCTTCCCAGACATAGGAGTTGACGGTTTGCCCGAGGAGCACGACCTCTTTGTAGCCGCGCTCGGCAAACTCGCGCACCTGGCGCAAGATGTCGCGTGGGGCGACGCCGCGCTCGCGGCCGCGCGTAAAGGGCACGACGCAAAACGTACAAAACTTATCGCAGCCGCGCTGCACGGTGACAAATCCGGAGACGCCGTCGCCACCGATGGCGCCCGAAAGGCCCTCGTAGGTCTCCGCCTTGTCGAGCTTTACGTCATACAGCGCAGGTCCGGCGACGTCGTCGGCGGCGGCAGGTGTGGCGCGCTGCGCGGCGACGCGATCGACCAAGTCGGCGAGGCGGCGATAGCTGTCAGGTCCGGCGACGATATCGACGGCGGGCGCGCGCGCGACAATTTTTTCCTTGAGATGCTCGGCCATGCAGCCGACGATGCCGAGCACTTGGTGCGGCCGCAGCTTCTTGCCGGCGCCGAGCTCGGCAGCGCGCGCGAACACGCGGTCTTCGGCTTTTTCGCGCACCGCGCAGGTGTTGATCAAGATGACGTCGGCTTGCTCGGCGGAGGTGGTGGTGGCAAAGCCACGCTGCGCCATCACGCTGACCATCAGATCAGAATCGGCGACGTTCATCTGACAGCCGTAGGTCTCGATGTAGACCGAGCGGACCGGGCCGGTGGTGGCCACGGGCGCGGCCATCGTCGTTACGACGGCGGGCGTCGGCTTTTTGCCCAGGGGCACGAGCTTGCTGGTCACCGGCCGGTGCTAGCACAGCAGCGCCCCAAATGCGAGCCGTATCATTTGCCGCCCTCGCCAAAAAAACGCAGAATTTCAACAGCTTGGGTAGTCGCACGGCATCCTGGTTTGGCATGCTCGCGGCATGGGGTGGTGGCTCTTCTTTCCAACGGCGACGGGCGCTAGCGCCGCCGCGGTAACCGCCATGTTCGCGACCAGGCATCCCAGCCGTTCCATCACCTTGGCATTTCTGATGGCGATGCTGGCGACCTTGGTGTTGCTGCGGCAGCTCCCGAGCATGGCGCGCACGGCGCACGAGGCGGGGCGCCTGGTGCGCGCGACCGGCCTATATCGCTGGGTGGCGCGGCTGACCGTTCGTCGCGACGCCGCCATGCGCGCCCAGCTTTGTCTCGCCGCCGTCGCGATGGAACGCGGCGACCTCGCGCTGGCGAAGCGGCAGCTCGAGGCCTGTCGCGCGGCCGCTTCAACTTCGCCAGCCGCGCAGGCGGTATGGCAGAACAACCTCGCCTATTTGGCCTTGCGCCAAGGCGATGGCACGCCCGAGACGCTCGACGGCGCGCGCGCCAGTTGGCAACGGTTTCCCCACGTCGACGGGTTTGCGCATACCTACGCCTTGGCCTGCCTGCAGGCGGGCCAGGTCGACACCGCGATCGCCGTGCTCGAGGCCATGGCGCCAGGCAACGCCGACACGTCGTTGCGGGCTCAACGCGCATGGGATTTGGGGCGCGCGTGGATGGCGGCCGGTCAGCCCGGCTATGCGGCGCGCTATCAGGCCGAGGCCATGACGCTATGGGCCGGGGGCGATGCCGTGCCGTGGTATGCGGCCGGCAAGCCGTGAGTTCGCGGTCAGCCGATGATGGCGGGTGACGACTCACTTGCCGGATCGCGCCGGCGCGCGGGGAGCGCAAAGCGAAACTTGGTGCCACGCTGAGGATCGCTTTTTACCTCGATGACGCCCCCATGTTCGGAAATGATCGCGTGGCAAATCGCCAGGCCCAGCCCCGACCCGGTGTTCTTGGTCGTAAAAAAGGGTTCGAAGATATGCGCCACCACCTCGGGCGGAATGCCGATGCCGTCGTCGATGACCTCGACGACGTTGGTGGCACCCTCCGCGAAGACGTTGATGGTGACGTTGGCAGGCTGGCGGCCGGCGACCGCGTCGACGGCATTGCGCAGCAGGTTCCACACGACCTGGCGGATCTGCCCGGAATCGGCGCGCACCAACGCGGGCTCGCAGCGCCCCAGCTCGATGCTGACGCCGTCGTTGCCGCGATCTTGCTTGAGCACGAAGACAATTTCGCGCGCCAAGTCGCCGAGGTCAAAGGTGACCGCCTCGCGCGGCCGTGGGCTGGCATAGGCCAGCAGCTCGGTGATCAACTCGTTGAGCCGATCGATCTCGCGCACCACGATGGTCATCAGCGTCTTGTCGTCCTCGGTGCGTTGCGGCGTGTCCTTGAGCAGCTCGATCGAGCCCGAGATTGAGGCGAGGGGGTTGCGAATTTCGTGCGCCACGCCGGCGGCGACGCGGCCGAGCGTGGCCATGCGCTCGGTGCGGCGAAATTGCTCCTCCATCGAGCGCAGCTCGGTGAGATCTTGAAAGTTGATGACGCGGCCCACGATATGGTTGTGGACGTCGCGCAGCGGCGAGATCGAGATGCCCAGGGTGAGCGGCTGCGGCGATCGCGGGATGGTTAGGTCGGCGCGGCGCAGGGAATCACCAGGCGCGAGCGTTTGGGCCAGCGCGACGATGCCGGGCAGGATCTCCTCGATGGGCGCCTCCGCCGTTGTCAGCGGATTCACGCCGAGGATTTCGCCGGCCGCATCGTTGATGGTGAGCGTCTTCCAATCGGGCGCGACCGTCACCAGGCCCGAGGTCAGCGAGCGAATGATGTCTTGATGCAGCGTAAAGAGGTCGGCGATGACCTGGCGCTCGCTCGCGAGCGACGCCGTGGTGTGTTGCAGCTGGTCGCCCAGCATGAACGAAAGCACGCCAACGCCCAAGATGGCGATGGTGGCCAGGCTCAGGCTGCGGCCAAACTCCGAGGCGGCCTGCGCCCAGGGTTCGACATTGGGCAGCATCGGCAGCCAGTCGAGGTGTTGGCGCGCGATCACGGCTACCACGCCATTGAGCAGGATGGCGAGCAACGTGGTGGAGACGGCGCCGCGGCGCAACATCATCACGCCGCCGGCGACGACCGAAATCGCATAGAGAAACGTATAGGCGCTGAGCGTGCCGCCAGTGATGAGGACAATGACCGAGGTGATGACGAGGTCGCCGATGAGCTGCGGCCACAGCAGGCGCTCGGGATCGGCGCCGCGCCGCAACGCCACCGCGAGCCCAATCGAGGCGCCGTAGGTGGCGACGATGAGCGCCGACATGACGACCCAGGCAGGGGCGGAGGGGCTGCCATCGCCAAACCACCACAGCCACAGCGTGAGGCCGAGCACCATGGACAGCACCACGACGCGCACCAGCATGAGCCAGCGCATGCGGCTGGCCAGGTCGCTGTTTAGCTGCGGCGGCACGGTGAGCCGCGCCATCGAGCGCGACACGCTGCTGCTGCGCGCGGGCGCCTTGTTATTCCTTGCCGACACTGCCGGCGAGGGTGAAGATTGGCAGGTACATCGCGACGATGAGGCCACCGACCACGATGCCGAGGAAGGCCATCATCATCGGCTCGATCAGCGCCGTCATGCCGGTCACCGCGGCGTCGACTTCTTCTTCATAGAAGTCGGCGATCTTGTTGAGCATTTGGTCGAGCGCGCCGGTTTGTTCGCCAACGCCGATCATCTGAATCACCATGGGCGGAAACACGTTGGCCTCCGCGAGCGGCCCGGTCATATCGTGGCCTTCGGAGATCTTGCCGCGAGCGTAGAGGATGCCATTGCTGACCACGGTATTGCCGGCGGTCTTGGCGCAGATATCAAGGGCGTCCAAGATCGGCACGCCCGAGGAGAGCAGGGTGCCCAAGGTGCGGGTAAAGCGCGCGACGACGATCTTGCGCAAGACATCGCCGATCACCGGCAGATTGAGCAAGATCCGATCGGTCACCGACTTGCCGCTAGGCGTGCGCCGATAGGCCTTGACCAGCATGATCGTGCCGATGACGCTGCCAATCATGAGGTACCAGTAGGAGGCAAAGCTGCGCGAAATGCCGATGACGATTTCGGTCGGCTTGGGCAGCTTGGCGCCAGGAAAATCTTTGTACATCTTTTCGAAGGCCGGGATGACCTTCATCATCATGACGGCGATGACGCCGAACGCGACCACCAAGACGCCGATGGGATAGACCATCGCGCTCTTGAGCTGCGCCTTGAGCTTGACGTTCTTTTCGATGTAGCTGGCGAGGCGATTGAGAATCTGGTCGAGAATACCGCCGACTTCGCCAGCCGCCACCAAGTTGACATAGAGCTCGTCAAAGATTTTAGGGTGCTTGCGGAGCGCCTCGGAAAAGGTGGTGCCGCTTTCGATGCTGCCCTTGACTTGCAGCAAGATGCCGCCGAACACCTTGTTAGGCGACGCGTTCGAGAGGATTTCCATGCACTGCACCAGCGGCAAGCCGGCGTCGATCATGGTGGCGAGCTGGCGCGTGAAGATCTGAAGGTCTTTCGGATCGACGCCGGTGCCGAATTGAATGGAGATCTGCTTGGGCTCTTTTTTGATCTTCTTGATCGTTAGATTCTCGTTGCGTAGCCGGGTTGCCACGGCGCCCTCGTCCGCGGCCTCCATAACGCCCTTGCGAACGTCGCCGCCCCGTGTCGTCGCTTCCCAAATATATTTGGCCATAATGTCTCCTTATGTCCGCTTCACGGGTGCTTGCTGCTGACCGCTGCCCAGGGAGTTGGACACCATGGTCTTGAGTTCATCGACATCGCCGGAACGCGCGATGGCTTCTTCCAGCGTGATGGTCTTCTTGGTGAGATGTTCCATCAAGGCCTGATTCATGGTTTGCATGCCGAACTTGGTCTGGCCGATCTGCATCTGCGAGTAAATCTGGTGCAGCTTGTCCTCTCGGATGAGGTTGCGAATGGCGGGATTTGGCACCATCACCTCGGCGCAAAGCACGCGCCCCGAGCCCGACGCCCGCGGCACCAGCGACTGACAGATAACCCCTTCGAGCACGAACGAGAGCAGCACGCGCACCTGGGCCTGCTGCTCGGAGCTGAAGACGTCGATGATGCGGTTGATGCTCTGGATGGCGGTGTTGGTGTGGAGGGTGGCAAAGGCCAAGTGGCCGGTTTCCGCAATGGTCAGCGCGGCCTCGATGGTCTCGATGTCCCGCATTTCGCCAATGAGCACGCAATCGGGGTCTTGCCGCAAGATGTACTTGAGCGCGCGCTTATACGATTGGCTATCCGCGCCAATCTCGCGCTGGTTGACCAGGCTGTTCTTGTGCGGATGGATAAACTCGATCGGGTCTTCGATGGTGAGAATGTGGTTGCGATGGCGTTGGTTGATGCGGTCGATCATCGACGCCAGCGTCGTGCTCTTGCCCGAGCCGGTTGGCCCGCACACCAAGATGAGGCCGCGCGGCCGTTCGCACAGCTCGGCGACAACCGGCGGCAGCCCAAGTTCTTCGAGCGGCACGATATTAAACGGCACGATTCGAAACGCACCCGCGACCGCACCACGCTGCATGTAGATGTTGGCGCGAAAACGCGCCAGGTTCTTCACGCCAAACGAAAGATCGAGCTCTTGGTCCTCTTCGAAGCGCAGCTTCTGGGCGTCGGTAAGAATTGAGTAGCAGAGTTGCTTGGTATCAATCGGCGAGAGCTGCTCGGTGCGCAGCGGCACCAGGTCGCCGTCGATGCGCAATTGCGGAGTCGAGCCGGTGGTGACGTGCAGGTCGCTGGCACCCTTATCGATCATCGCCTTGAGGAGCTGGTGAAGTGTGGGTGGCATGCTTAGTCCTCTACCGTGCAGCGCAGGACCTCTTCGGGCGTCGTCATGCCCTCGATGATCTTTTTGATGCCCGCGATGCGGAGGCTGTCGGTGCCCTCCCGAATCATCTGGGTTTTAAGTTCGGCGGCCGAGGCGCCTTGCAGCACCAGCTCCTTGAGGCCCTCGGTGAAGGGCATCACCTCGTAGAGCGCGACGCGGCCCTTGTAACCGGTGCCGCCGCAAACGGTGCAGCCCTTGCCGACCATGAGGTTGGCGCGGGCGATTTGTTCTTCGGAAAACCCGAGGTCGTGCAGCGCCTCGGGGTGCTTTTCGGCCGGCTCCTTGCACTCGACGCAGACGCGGCGCGCGAGGCGCTGCGACATAACCAGGTTGAGCGCGGCGGTGACCAAGAAGGGCTCGATACCCATGTTGAGCAGACGCGACACCGTGGCCGGCGCGTCGTTGGTATGCAAGGTGGAGAGCACCAAGTGGCCCGTCAGCGCGGCCTTAATCGCGATTTCGGCGGTTTCAAAGCCGCGAATCTCACCGACCATGATGATGTTCGGATCTTGGCGCAAGAATGACCGCAGCGCCGCCGCGAAGTTGAGGCCGATGTCTTCGTGCATCTGCACCTGGTTGATGCCGGCGAGATTGAATTCGACCGGATCCTCGGCGGTGGAGATGTTGCGCGACACCGTGTTGAGCTCAGAGAGCGCCGAGTACAGCGTGGTGGTCTTGCCCGAACCGGTGGGGCCCGTGACGAGCACCATGCCGAACGGCTTTTTGATCGACTTTTTAAAATCGTCGAGCGGCTTTTGGTCAAAGCCGAGCTTGGTCATGTCGAGCTGCAGGTTGCTCTTGTCGAGCAAACGCAAACAGATCTTCTCGCCGAACAGGGTTGGGAGCACCGAGACGCGGTAATCCATCTCCTTGTTGCCACCCAGCTTGAGCTTGATCCGACCGTCCTGCGGCAGGCGGCGTTCGGCGATGTCGAGCATCGCCATGATCTTGATCCGGCTGGTGATGGCGTTCTTGAGCTTCATCGGCGGCCGCATCTCTTCGCTGAGCATGCCGTCGACGCGATAGCGGACGCGAAACGATTTCTCGTAGGGCTCGATATGAATATCTGAGGCCTTCTTCTTGATGGCCGAGAGCAAGATGGCGTTGCACAGCTTGACCACCGGCGCGTCGTCCGCCTGCTTCTCGAGGTCGAGCACGTTGACGTTGTCTTCGTCCATGCTGGCGTAGTCGACGTCGTCGACGTTGATGTCGCCCAGCATTTCGTCGATGTTGAACTGCTTCTCGTAATACTGCGCGATCGCCTCGGCGACCGCGGTCTCCGACGCCACGACGGGCTCGATGTTGTATTGCGTGAGGAACTTCAGCTCATCGATGGCATAGATGTTGGATGGATCCGCCATCGCCACCACCAAGGTCGCGCCCTTGCGCGAGATCGGCAGCACCTGGTGCTTCTCGCACATTTCTTTCGACAGCAGCTTGATCACGGCCGGGTCGATCTCAAGGCCGGCGAGGTCGACGGTCTGCAGGCTGTACTGCTTGGCGACGAACTGCGTCAGCTGTTGGTCCTTGACGTACCCGAGCTGCAGCAGCGCCTGACCAAGGCGCTTGCCGGTGCGCTTGGCCTCATCTTGTGCTTGTTGTAGTTGCTGCAAGGACACGACTTTCTCGCGTACCAGCAGCTCGCCAATTCTACTCATCGGCTATTTGTCCCCATCGTAAAAAATGGTAACGCGTTGATTCCAATAGAGTCAAACGCCGGGGGCTCAACCTGGCTGTAGGATAACCGGGCTTATGTAAGCGCGTCGCGCGCGGCGCGCTAGGTTGTCGCGCTAATTGCTGCTGGCAACCGAGACATTAATTTCGTATTTGCCGGTCGCGCCGCCGATAG
This sequence comes from Myxococcales bacterium, assembly GCA_016716835.1. Taxonomy (NCBI): domain Bacteria; kingdom Pseudomonadati; phylum Myxococcota; class Myxococcia; order Myxococcales; species Myxococcales bacterium. Next base: position 880,584 of record JADJUW010000002.1, read on the forward strand.
GGCGAATGCGCAGAAAATATACGCCCGAGGTGAGATTGTCGGTCTCGATGGTGTAGGTGCCGGGTGCGGTTTCGGTGGCAGCCGCGACCACGGTTTGATTCGCAGCCAAGATGCCAGCCTCGACGGTTAGCCCCGCAAGGGTCTTGACCTCACCAATGATGATGTCGTTATTGGTTTCGACGACGATCTTAAATAAGTCGACGTCGTTCGACGGGCACAGCTCGATGCCCAGCAGGCGGAAGTTGTCGCCGACCGCCGGGATGCCGGTGTCGTAGGCCGATTGGATGTTGTCGTTGGGCTCGGTGCCGTCGGTGCCTTCGCAGTTGCCGTCGGGGACAAACACCGCCTCGCATACGCTGACGTTGTCGTCGCGGCGCGTGCACTCGTACCCTTCGGGGCAGAACGGCTGCTGGCCGGCGCAACGAAACGGATTGTTGCCGAGATCGGGGTCGTACGGGTTGCAGCTCGCGACGACGAGGGCGAAGGGAAGCGTAAAAAATAGCTTGGTCATGGGCGTTGCCTTAGAAGTTAAAGATCGCCATGGCGCCGGCGGTGGAATCATCGAGCATCGGCACCAAGGCGGCGCGCGGCGCTTTCTTTTTCTCGGCCGACGAAATGTCTTTGTACCAATAGTAGCCCGCCACCGCCGCACCGACGATGCCGATGCCGAGGCCAACCTTGGCGTAGCCCTCAAGGCGCGCGCCGGATTTGGCCATGTCGCGATACTCAGTGCTCCATTGTTCGCAGGGCGGGCCGCCGTCACAGGCCGTGCCGCGCGAGCGCGCCGCGATGCCTTCGAGCTTGGAGGCCTTGTTGCCGGCAAGAATCGCAAACGTCAGTCCGAGCGTTAGGCCGCCCGCGCCGATGGCGGTGACGGTCCATTTGGTCTTGTTAAAGCTCTTGGTGCCCGGGGTGAGAAAGCCGGCGCTCCCGGAACGTGGGCCGTCGTCGCGCGCGGCATAGTCGTCATCCTCGGACTCGCCGTCGCCCTCGCCATCGTCTTCTTCGCCGTCGTCATCGTCGCCGCCGCGCTTACGCTTGGCGGGCTTGGCCGGGGCTTCGAGCATCATCGGGGCAGCATCCTCGCTAATCGCGATGATGTTAGGGCTGGTGAGGCCGCCGGTGCGCGTGAGCACGGTGCCGTCGTTGGCTTTGACTTCAATGTAGTACTGCAGCGCGGTGCCGCGAATGGCCGAGGCGGGCACGCGGGCGTACCAGAGGTCGTCTTCGCTGGCGGTAAAGCGCACGCGTTTCCACACCGACTTACCGGCGGGGCGGTAAAACAGGGTGATGCTCCAGCGCGCATTAGATGGCACGCCAACCTCGAAATCGGCGGGCTTGCCAGGTGGCAGCTCCTCGACGAGGTCGTGCTGATAGTCGGTTTCCGCCGTGTACTCAGACGGGCGGCGCTTGGTTTTCTTGGGATTTAGCTTTTCTTCGAGCGCGGCTTGGCGCGTTTCGGCATCGCCGCGTGGCGCCGCATCGGCGGGCGCATCTGTTAGAAACTTCTTGTAGTAAAAAATGGCGCGTTCGTCTTCGCCAAGTTTTTCGTACGTGAGGCCGATGTTGTAGAGCAGCAGCGGGTTTTTCGAGAGGCGATACGCCTCCTTGAATTTCTCGACGGCGGCTGGATATTCACCGGCGTCAAACATGGCCTTGCCGGCGCCGAAGGCCTCTTTGGCGAGCACGAGCGGATCCGCAGGATCGACCGCGGGAACTGGCGCAGGCGCCGGGGCTGGCTCAGCGGCGGGTGCGGCAGCAGCGCCTTTTTGCTTTTTCTTTTTGCCGGTTGCCTTGGTCTTACCCGCAGGCGGTGGCTCTTCGGCAGGGGCCGCCGCGGCGGTTGGTGCGCCGCCGGGTGCGGCGGGCGTCGCCGAAGCGGGTGGGGTGGCCGCAGGTGCCGGGGTCGCAGCGGCCGCCGGTGCGGCTGCGGGTGCAGCCGTTGGCGTCGGCGTTGGCTGCGCGATTGAGGCGGTTGCCCACGCCACCACGGACGCGATCACGGCGATGCGCGCCAGCGACAGGCCGGTCATGCCGCGACCGCGACGACGGCGAGACGGAAAGCACCACGCCCAGAAGTCGTCGAGGGGTTGCCAATTAGAAGGAGACTGAACGAGGCTAAGCTTAGAAGTCACGGTTCACCCAGGTAGGGGTACATACTACTCCCCGCCGACGATGACAATCCCGCAGACGCAGGCAGACCGAATTCTAAGTGCTGTAAATGTCTAGAAAGGGTCGACGATGCCGCCGGCCTTTTTGCCACCGGAGGCCGGTTTGGCAGCGGGCTTGGTGCCGCTACGGCTGGCTGGGCGGGCAGAGGCTTTCGCAGCCGGCTTGGCCTTGGCTGCTGGCGCCTCGATAGGAGCGGCCGCAGGTTCGACTTCGACTTCGATCTCAGGTGCGCCCAGTTGAGGTTCGGCCTCAACCGCTGGCGCGGCGACCGGAGCGGCAGCGGGGGCCGCGATCGCCTCTTCGGCGACGGGGGCCGCGGCTTTGGCCGGTGCTGGCAGTGGCGTGACTTCGGGGGCTGCGATCGCCTTAACCGTGGCTGGCTCGATGGCCGCCGCAGCCGGCGCCTTGCCGCCCATGACCGTGGCAAGCGCAAACGAAATCACCGCGCCGCCGACAAAGGCGCCGCCGATGGCAAGCCATGGCTTTTTCGCCGGGGTGGCGATGGTCGCGTTGGCCTGCGCCGCGCGCAAATCGTTGGCGGTGGCGCTCAGTTTGGTTTGTAGCAGCGCGACGGCCGCTTGTTGCTCGCCGGCGTTTTTCTCGGCGGTGCGCGCGCGCTCTTGCCACGAACGGCTTTCTTGGCGCAGCGCGCTCATTTCAAAGTCGACGTCGGCGATGGGCGAATGGACGACGCCATCACCCGCGGGGCGCGTCGCGAGCTCGGCTTGCGCGGCGGCGAGCTCGGCCGACAAGGCCTCGACTTTTTTGCTGTTGGCTTCGAGTTTTTTCTCGGTGGCCGCGGCCTCGAGGCTTAGGCGATGCTTGATGCGCTCAAGTTCAAGCGCGTGCGCCGCCTGCATTTCCGCGATGGTCTGGTTGGCAGCATCGGACGCCTTAGGCAAGTTCCAGTTGGAGTCGTTGGCGTCGGTGGCGTTGACCTTGGCGATGAACGCGTCGAGCGAGGCATCGATGTTGGGCAGCGACGCGGCAATGTCGATGAGGGAATTGCGGCGGCGGCGAGCTGGGGCGGGAGTGCTCATAATGGTGATTCCTTCGATATGAACTTACGTATGTAGGACATTCACCCTACATGGCGACGCAGATTAACGCTTTGCAGCGCCCCTGACTACCAAAAAATGACAGTGCTTCACAATTCGATTGAATCGCCATAACGGGGCCAATTGTCCCCAGCGCCTCATCCTTAGCTTGCCCCCCCACGCTTGCAGGTGTAACTACCGCATCGATGTCCACTGCCGCCGCCGCTCCCCGTCGCCGTCCCCGTGGACCCGTTGGGGTAACGGTGCAAAAGCATGTCGTTCGCCTCGAAGAAGACGCCGCGCGCCGCGTGCGACTTGGCCATCCGTGGGTGACCAAGGAGATGCTGCCGCGCAAGCCCGGCCTGCCGGGTGAAGTGGTGACGTTGCTCGACGACGAAGGCCAATTTATCGGCCGCGCGTTGGTCGACGACGGACAAATTGCGCTGCGCGTGTTTTCGCGGCGCGAGCAGGACAACTATGATGCCGCGTTTGTCACGGGCGCGGTGAAACGCGCGGTGGAGATGCGCACGGCGCTTGGATTTTTGGCGGGCGCGAGCTCGTTTCGCGTGATTAACGGCGAAAATGACGGCTTGCCCGGCGTGGCCGTGGAGCGGTATGGCGATTTTTTGGTGGCGCAGTTTTCGTCGGCGATTGCGTGGGAAAACCGCGCCTGGCTGTACGACGCGTTGATGGCGCATAGCCCATGCAAGGGCATTTACGAGCAACGCCGCTTTCGTCCGCTTGGCGGCGAGGCGCCAAATCAGGCGTCGGCAGATTTGGTGCGCGGCACGGCGGCGCCGATCGAGTTTTTGGTGGAAGAGGCCGATGCGAAAATTTGGGTGGACGTCACGTCGCCGCTGTCGACCGGCCTGTTTAACGATTTGCGTCTCGGTCGCGAGCGCATTGCGGCGTGGAGCAACGGCCGCCGGGTTTTGAATTTATTTAGCTACACGGGTGCGATCTCGCTGCGCGCGAAGTTGGCTGGCGCCACTGAAGTTTGCGCGGTCGATGTGGCGGCGAAGGCGCATGCGCGCTCGCGGCGCAATTTGGAGGCTAGCGGCCTCGATCCGGAAGCCGTGGAGCATTTGACCGGCGATGCGATTAAAGAATTGGCGCGCTTTGCCGCGCGCAAACGCGAGTTCGATTTGATCGCGCTCGATCCGCCGTCGTTTGCCAGCAAGGCGAGCAAGGACGGCAAGCCGTGGAGCGCCAAGAAAGACTATGCCGAGTTGATTACGGCGAGTTTGGGCGTGCTCGCACCGGGCGGCGTGCTGGTGGCGGTTTCGTCAACGCATAAGATGTCGACGAGCGACTTTGAAGCGGCGTTGGCGGTGGGCGGCAAGCGCGCCGGCAAGCAGCTGGTGATTGTCGAGCGCGTGTGGCTGCCGCAAGATTTTCCGCTACTGCCGGGCTTTGCCGATGGCAATTATTTGAAGATGGCGATTTGCTTGGTGCGCTAGCGCGCTGCTAGTAGATCGCGCGCTAATTGTTCTGCGGCGGTGGGTGGCGGCACAACAAGTGGCGCGACGCGAAACATGAGCTTGCCGGCGTGAGGTTGTGTTGGGGGCGCGGCTGCGGTTGATGTAGTTGGCGATTTGGCGGCAACAGGCAATAGGGTCGCCAATTCGTAGGTAACGGCGTTTAGGGTGTGGGAGGCGTTTGGTGCGCTCCACTGCGCGGCGAGCGCGGCGGCGGCCGAGGCGACATAGGGCAGAGCGACATAGGCATCGGTGCGGGCATCGACAATGGCGCGCATGACGTCGCGCAGCGCGGTGGCGGTGGCGACGTGCGCTGGCGAGGCGGTAGGTGCGAGCGCGGCCGCGAGATGCAGCGCATGCCAAAGCGGTGGTGCGACGAGCTGGTTGCGATCTTCGCTGGCGAGCAGCGCGCCGGCGGCGGCTTCAATTTGCAAGCAGGCGGCCACGGCGTGGCGGTGAATGTCGGTAGCGCGTTGAGACACGGCGCTGACTTGCTAACTACGAAATGTCGTTGTCGCGGCGATTGCGGAGAAACTCGAGCACCGTTTCCGAGACGTTTTCTTTAAAGTTGACGTAGCCGGCGGCGATTTCGCGCAGCGAGGTGACGACGGGCTTGTTGTCGCATTCGACCAGCGGGCCAGCGCCACGTGCCAATTGACGGGCGCGCTCGGAGGCGAGCAACACCAGCGCAAATCGGTTAGGGACCAGCTCAAGACAGTCTTCGACGGTTACGCGTGCCATAGACCGTGCAAACTACCCCAATTGGCGGGCGAGTCAAGGCTGCGTTAGGCCTGACGCGACGCTGGCACGACGATCCACCCGTCGGCCGCGGTGGGCGCCGGTGGAGCGCCTTCACCGCGCAAAAAACACAGGCCGGTATAGGCGGCCAAAAGGGCGTCAAAGCAGTGATCGTTGCGCAGCGCCGCGTCGCGGCCAAAGCCGCTGGTGGCGTGAAAGCCAAGGTCGGTGAGGCGGTCGAGCATGCCGACGCGCGTAACCCATGGGTTGGCGTCGCGCTTGTAGCCCTTGGCGGCCTTGGGGCCAAAGACGGCGGCGACGGTGGCGCTGGGCGCGACCTCGATGAGGGTGGTGCCGAGGTGGTAGCCGGCGCTGGTCAGGCGACCGGCAAGGTGGGCGCCGCGCGCGGCGAGCGGGCCGGTGGCGCCGCCGATATGCGTGACCGCGAGCGCGCCCTTTTGCAGCAGCTCAATTTCGCCCGGGCGATGCAGGTAGGGCAGGTAGACGTGTTTCTTGCTGGAAGCGGCGCGCAGCGCAGCGGCGGCCGGCACCTCGCATTTCGCGGCACCCGGACATTGCGGCAGCGTGCAGCGCAAGCAGGCCGGCAATGACAGCGGCGCGGCGATGCAGACGAGCGTGGTGGTGGAGGTGGAAGCGTCGGCGGTGAGAAAGCTGATGATCGCGTCGTCGGTCCACGGCGTGGCGGCCGCGCTGCCGGGCGCATGGCGCGTCGCAACCTGCGTGATCATGCCCGCGAGGATGCTGCCGGTGTCATTGGCGTCGACGCGCATGCTGACGAGCGCCGTCGTCTTACCGCGCGCGCCACCCAAATCGATGCCGACAATTCGTTGTGGGCGTTGCGGCTGCACGTGTGGTGATCGTAGCACGGCTGGGACATCGAACCGACACACTGGGGGCCTGTGTTTTCCGCCCAGTTCTTTGTAACGACAATCGTTGCCACGCAAGGCAAGAGGTCCGCGGCGCGCGAGTGATGCCTTAGGGTTGGCTGCAGATGGTACGGCTGTTCGCTGCTCACCAAGCGCCCTGGACGCCTTTCAGGACGGCAGCTCAAAGCCAACTGATGTCGCCAGGCTGTGCCTTCGCGATTCTTGACGCGTCTGATCTGAACATGCGCGCCAAGCTTCTGCGCGTCCTAAAACCGGCGCGGGGCGCCACTTTCTTCCCTGCATTTGGCGGCGGTGGTTAATGGCGGCGAGGCATGGCGGATGAGGTTCTACAGAGGTCGCGCTGCGCCCTGGAGGGTCGCCATCTGCGACCAGGAAGCCTTTATGCGCTCACCTGCCGGTCCAGCGGGGCTTCCCCGGCCGAACGTATTAATTCACCGGCACAACAAGCCAAGGCTGCGCTCGAAAACTCGGGAGACACCCTAGTTGGAGGTTAGGCAGCTTGGCGACGAGTACCTTGCCCGCGTACCGCGGAGCGTCGAGCCTTAGGCGTGGCGCGATGCTTCGTTCGTGCTGCTCCCATTGGCACCACTTGAAGAACACAATTGAACTCCGCCAGAAGTTTGAAAACGGTTTCGAGGGTAGGGTTGGCGTGCCTCGAGCTAAATAGGCGCCGCAGACTGGGTTGCGGCACTGACGTAGCGCGAGCCAAATCCGCTTTGCTCTTGCCAGCGGCGAGGCGAAGCGCATCAACCTGGCGCACGAACTCGTCGATGGTCGCGATCTCGGTGCGCTCCTTGGCGTACTCTGAGGCGAACGCCGCATCTTTTAGTTGCGCATTGAGGTAACGGTCGAAGGAGGTGGCGGCGCGCTTCATGTTGACTATTAGCGTAACATAAAAGGTACGGATTTGGGAATCGATAGTTTTGGTCGGGTTGCGCCCGCTATGCCGTTGAAAATACAGCGGCCTTAGAGCTTCTGCGCGGTTCTTTGCTATGGTGCCGCGCGATGGACAAGCTCGCGATGTTGCGATCGTTTTGTGAGAAGGCGCCGGGGGACCCGTTTCCGCGCTACGGCGTGGCGATGGAGCTGCGGCGCGGCGGCGACTTAGCTGGTGCGGTAGCGGCGTTTGCCGCGATGGCGACGGACTTTCCCGATTACGTGCCGCAATACTTAATGGCCGGGCAAACGCTGCGCGAAATGGGCGACGTGCCAGGCGCGCGCACCGTGCTCGACGCCGGCATTGCCGTAGCGACGCGGGTGGGCAACTCGCATGCGCGCGGCGAGTTGCAAAGCGCGCGCGATGAGCTGGACGGGCTGTAGCTTTCTCGCCGCCCCTGCGCCCGCCCGCAATGAATCCATCGCGGCGTTGACAAAACCCAGGCCCCCCAAGTATCAACGCCACTCACCGCCGGGATGGTGAAATGGTAGACACAGCGGTCTCAAAAGCCGCCGCCCTTACGGGCATGCCGGTTCGAGTCCGGCCCCCGCACCACTTTCGGGCTGTTTCGCCTCTTCTCCAAAAAGAAGGGGCAAAATTGCGCGACGGACTGACGGCCTACCTATCATCTTCAGTGGGCACGAGCGGCATGGGTTCAACCCAGAGATCGCAGCAGCGCGATAAGTTGTGCCTTATCGACGATGCCACTCGCGACGTCTTCTACCAGCGTCGCGACGACCTGTTCGTCCCAATTGATTTCGTAGCCGTTGTCGTCAAGGAAAACGGCTGCAGCGGCCAGTGCTGTACGTTTGTTGCCATCGACAAACGGGTGGTTTTTGCAAATGTGAAAAGATAGCAGCGGTCACCGACGGATGTCCGGATGCCGCGCCTTGCCGGCAAAGGAGGCCTCGGCTTGGGCCACCGCCGATTCAAGCAAGCCTCGATCACGCAGGCCATGCCTGCCGCCATACCTAGCAATCTGCATGTGGTGCAGTTCCAACACGTCGTCGACGGTTAAGAAATTCATTTTGCTAGTCGTTTAAATGCACCATCAAACTTCTTCATGACACGTTCGTGTGAGGCCTTGAGACGCGCTTTGCGAGCGTCTGTGCGAATTGGTTCGATGATCAGGCGCGTGCCATCCGTTGTGACCTCTAGCTGGGTGTCCATGTCGATCTTAAGCAGCTCTAAGATCGCCTTGTCGAGAATGAGTCCCTGGCTGTTGCCTATCTGACGTAGCGTTTTTACCATGCTAACAATGTTATAACATCGGTTGGCGTCTAACAATGTTAAACATGACGCGGTGGGCTGTCTGCCGTGGCGGCAGACGATCCTGCGCAACGTAGAAGTGGGACACGAAATGGGACACGAGTCATGGGTGTATCCCAGGTAACTATTTGAATTCACGTGAGAAAACGAGTGCCTGGCTGCGCACGGGATTTCGCAGCCGCTGCAATTTCGCGGGCAAGTTGTTCAACGGAATTTGGTTGCGCCACGTCGGTGACGTACGCGCGCATCAAACGAAACTTCATGCCGGGTTTGGCAAATGGCATTGCGTCTCTTTGTGTCCTGGGCGGACGCCGTGCCGTCGCGATGGCCTTGGCAACCATGGCTCGCGCCGCGTATCTTTTGCCTGGCTTGTTGTCTTTGGATCGTTTCGCGGCCATGGGATTGAGTCTAACGAACTTGCCGAGGTGCGTCCATCGGCAATTTTCCGGGCGCGGCGTGTTACGGCCGCGGCGGCGCAAACGCGATGCGCAGGCCAAGCGAGGGAGGTGGCATGTATTCGGTGATGGCGAGGCGCGCGGTGAAGTCGCGGTTGTATTGATAGCCGGTGATTTTGGTGCGGCGATAGACGTTTTGGAAGTCGAGGAAGGCGGGTAGGTCGTGCGGGCCAACGCGCCAGGTGCGCTCGACCGCGTGGATCGAGGCTGGTGCTGCGCCGGCAAGCGCTCGCCGTTGAGTTCGCCGTAAACTGGCACGTAGGTATCGTTGGCGGGTTGGTAGGTGGCGCTTGCTGACCTTGGTGTACGGCGTGCCGCTGGCATCAGCTAAAGCGCGCGCTAAACAGCCAGGCGCCGCGTTGGTAGCTGCCCATAGCAACGATGTTATGCGGTTAGTCGTAGTCAAAGCGGCGCAAGGGGGGCATAGGGGCCATCGCGGCGAGTTGAGCGCGCGCCAGCTATACGCGACCCAGCCAAACCAATGTTTGCGAAAGAGTTTGGCGCGACGGCCTCGACGCCGGCGGTGGCGCCGCGGCGGTGGAAAGCATACGGCAGGCCGTTTGGATCGTTGGCGGCGACGGCGGGGTCAGCAGAAGCAACGACTAGATGTTTGCGCTGCGAGACATAGCCCGACAGCACCCACGAGATGGCCTGCCACTGCGCCTCGGCGCCGAGCAAGTATTGCGTCGCGGTCTCGGGCGACAGCGACGTCGACGCGCCTTCGATGAGCGTGAGCGTGCGCGCATAGCGGCCGACGGCGGCGTGTGCCGTGATGTTGCCAAATTGGTTTTGCGCCGCGACGCGTGGCAAGAGCTCCCAGGCATTTTATGCCGCTGAAGTACTCAAGGCGCGCGCCGGTGGTGGCGGCCAAGGTGTCATTGAGACGCCAATCGCTCGCGGCGTACGCGGCAACCACGCTGCGCCAATAGGCCTGTTTGAGCGAAATCACCGCGCCGCTAAACGGCTCGCCGGGCGCGCCCTCGCTAGGTGGCAGCGGCGAGAAGGTGTCGACATGCGTCTTGGACACTTCGAGCAAGCTGCCGGTGCGCAGCAAGTGCTCGCGCCCGCGGCCAAAGGGTACCTGCACGTCTTGCCGCAGCTGCATCGGTCCTCTATCGCCGTCGAGATAATTGCTGTCGCCCACCGGGTTTCGGTGACGTTTTGCCAATCGCCGCGGCGGTCGATACGCCGACGCGCGGCCCTCATAGCGCCAAGTGGCAATGAGCCGCGTAAAGCGCGTGGTATTGGCGATGCGCGAAAACGGCGAGAACTCGTTGTCGATGGTGGCCGAGATGTCGTCGTAGCTGGTAAACGCCAGCGCCGAGAAGCGGTGGGCGCCGCGCGCATAATCGGCCTTGAGCTGCGCGTCGTAGTAGATGGGCGCGACTTCAAACGCGACGTCGTCGGTTTTTAGATCGAGGCCTTTGATGAGCCAGTCGAGCGTGGATCGCCGCGCGCCGCCGCCGAGCGTAAAGCCGTTATCGCGGCGATAATGGCCAAAGGCGCCGAGTTCGAGCAACGACGCGGTGAGCACGGCCTCGCTGGGATGTCGATCCAGCTGCTTGCTGGTGAGCCGCATCACGCCGCCGGTGTTGCCGTCTTCGGCGCCGGCGCCACTGGGCACAAAATCGAGCGTTCCGATGAGGCGCGTTGGGATGATGGTGGTGTTGTTGAAGGTATGGTAAGCGCGCGGCACGGGCACGCCGTCGAGCAGCGTCAGCGAATCTTCGGGCGATGAGCCGCGAATGACCAAGCCCGAACCGGGGCCGGCGCCGCCGCCAATGGTGACACCGGGCAGCGCGCGAATGGCCGCGAGCGCGTCTTGTTCGCCGCCGGGCACGCGCATGAGCTCTTGCCCGGTGAGCGCCGTGGTGCCGAGCGTGCGCGTGACATGGCGGCGGTCGAAAACGTCGATGACTTCGTCGGCGGCCGCGTTTGGCCGTCGGTTGAGTGTGATCACGAGGTCGCTGCATTGTTGCGTCGGCGAGAAGGCGAGGGCACCGGTTTGTTCGACATAGCCAAACGCGCTCGCGGTGAGCTGGGCGCTGGTGCCGTCGCCGCCGCATGCGTTAGGCAGGATAAACGCAACCGGCTTGGTCCGTGATGGCAATGTCGGAGCTTGTGGACCCCGCGGTCGACACCGTGGCATCCGGGATGGCATTGCCCTGCGCGTCCACCACGCGGCCGGCAAGCGGCGCGGTGGTTGGCTTGCGGCCGGCTCCGCCGCTGCATCAGCGCTTGCCAGCCACATCGCCGCGATCGCGGCGGCAAACACAGCAGCCTTGCGGGCGAACTTCATCAGCAACTCGTACCATAGCCGCCGGCCGCATCAGCCGATGGGCGTCGGCTGGGTTTCTCCTCGAACTCGTCTACTTCTTCAGCGTTTCCCAGTCGTCAAAGGCCGGGATTGCTTAGCGAGCTTCTTTAGGATCAGATCTAGCAGTTCTTCGCGCTGCCGTTGTACAAAGCAATTGGCACTGGCCTGCAGCCCCTGGCCTTTGATTTTGTGGTGTGAGGTGCCGCGTCCCTCAACCCATTCAAAGCAAGGCTGCACGACAACCCTTGCGCAGGTCGACGCACAGATAGGCATGGCGCACTAGCCGGCGAGCGTGGCGTAGTCGGCCGGCTTTGCTTATGAAGGCGGTGACCAGTGGGCACTCAATCCGCGTTTCATCGATGATGAGCGTGAACTCAATCACCGGTGGTTCGCGCAGGGCCTCGGCGTGACCAGGCAACATCTTTGAGTTAGCCGAACCGGTGCGCCTTGCGCCGCCGGACCACCTCGCAACCTCGTCCCATGCGGCGGCTGCGTTGTTGGGCAGCGCCGCGCCCGGCTGCTAGCTCTTCGACGACAAACTGGCCGGCTAGCTCGATAATACTTTCAATCACCCAATCAACCGTGGCGCCGGCGCAATGCCCGCCCGTCTCAAGGCGCAACAACCCGGCCCGTTTCCGGTGGGCTCGATGGTCGCGTGGCCAAAAAGAGCGTGCGTTTTCATTAGCTTAGATAGCATATCACGGACCTCTAGGCGCGGTTTGAGAATTCTGAAGCGCAGATCGACACGGGTTTTGCCGGTGCCGAGCAAACGGTTTCTGTTTCCTTCATGCCTGTTCTTACGCATGGTCACTCAATCATCTCACACGCGGCATTCCCATTTTTTCTTGGGCGTGCGTCGCCTCTGTCAACAACGCATCCCAGTCGTCGGGTGGGTGGCGGGCGCCCAACGTATTACGGAAGACGCGGTAGGCGTCGTCGGCGCTTTCGTAAGCGCGCTTGCTGTCGTCGTCGTTTACCCACGCGTAGACCACCGCTACTGGCGGCGTAGTAGCGAAGAAATAGCCGGCAGTACTGCTGAAGAACTTGGCACCGACCAATGCGTATAGAGGCTTTGCCGAGCGCGTTGCCTTGGCGAAAAATTCACATGCGTTAGGTCGGCCGGAATGTCGCCAAACGCCAGCTTAGCAATCGCGGCCAAGCGCCGCGTGGCGATTTTCCGCCTAGCCTTTGGGGTCTTTACGCTTCAGGCGCGCGACGTCTTTCACCAACTCGTCCACCTGCCGCAACAAGCGGATGCGCGAAGATGGGTCCAGCCGTTGATCACCAATGGCGCGCGCGCGGCCTTGGTCATTCGTCGTCCGCGGGCAGCGGCGCGTTCAGGTCGACTTCGACATCGCCAACCAACGCGTGGATGCGCGCCAAGAGTTTGGAATCGAGAGCTTGGATGCGCTGCGGATGCCGGCGCATATCGTCGGCGAGAAAAGCCAAGAACTTGCCGAGCACCGGGTCTTCACCAGCGCTGGGGCCGCGGCTCGCAATGACCACCTGGCCGTCGCTGCGGATATCGAACTCAAGCTTATCGCGCTTGCTCCAGCCCCAACGCGCGCCGCACTTACCGGCTCAGGCACCGTGGTCTGGTAGCGGTCGGTGAGGTGGATTGGATTTTGGAGTTGGGCGCCATCGATGTTGCTTCCATGTCCTTCTTCTACGCAGAGAAGGCCGACAATCTTACGGTAATGCAATTGCATTACCATGGGCAAGCAAAAACGTAAGCTGGGATACGTTAGATCAAATTTTATCGATAGGAATTCAGCCTCTTGCGAATGCATGCAACCTGCCGCAAACCGTCGGGTTGAAGCCTAGCTACCGTCATCAACCGACGACAAAATAAAAAGCGCAAACCGATGGACGCCGATACGTATCACAGAGCAGCGCAAAGCGCCGTCATGAACCAACGCGAACTCATCGGCCTTGTCAACCGACCCCGTGCGCTGCCCTGGCGAGACAGGTGGGTGGAGTTCAAGCGCAACAACGACAATCCGCCATTGATCGGCGAGTACATCTCGGCGCTGGCAAACGAAGCGTGCTTGCGCGACCAACCTCGGGCCTATCTGGTATTTGGCATCGACAACCAAACCCACAACGTGGTGGGGGACAAAATTTGATCCCTGGTCCGCCAGGGCAAAAGGCAATCAAGATTTGCTGCCATGGCTAGCGGGCCAGCGCCGAGGCAAACCCTGGCCTTGAGGCCGTTCGACGTGACGCACCCAGATGGGCGCGTCATCTTGCCTGTCGATCGGGCCGGCACCCAATCAGCCGGTTCAGTTTATGGGCAAGGGCTATGCCAGATCAGGGGCGAGCAAGGTCGATCTCAGCCGCCATCCCGATAAGGCAAGGGCCTTATGGACCAAGGGGCAAGATTGGTCGGCGGCGATTTGCGACCATGCGAGCCTTGAGGACTTAGACCCGCTCGCCATTGCCAAAGCGCGCGACCAATTTCGCGAGAAGAATCCGGCGAAGGCAAGCGAGCTCTCGGCGTGGACGGACCTCGCGTTCTTGAACAAGACCAAGCTGCTCAAGCAAGGCGCGATAACGGGAAATGCCGCCGCTCCTGCTCTCTAGGCGGCCGAGCGTCTACGCTACTCGTCGCTAATCAGTGGCAAGTATTTCGTGGTTTTTAAGAGACGCGGAGCATCGCGATCTCGACTACGTGCATCTGGAACCTCCCTTTTTACTCGCCGGCGATCGGCTGCTCGCGAAAATCAGGAACCTCACGGTACGCGAGCTGCCTGGCGGTACCTTTTTCCGGGGGCTGACGCAGTACGATCCCAAACGGGTCCTGCGCGGGGCATTTCTACAATGACCATCGCCCGTCAAGATCCATCGCCGCCAGGCTGCCGCATCACCATTGTCGGGACGCCTGACCCCGCGTGCTGATTGCGAACGGGGTGCCTTCCTGCCAAGGTAACGTCATGAACGTCATCTCGCAGGACTCGCCGCCGCTCTATTAC